>NZ_KK366046.1:0-51019 GCF_000686965.1 Butyrivibrio sp. AE2005 | reverse complement strand
TTTGCTCCGTCCATTCTAAAAACGCAGACGTTCTTAGCCTTAACTGCGTTCTGCTCGTTAACGCCAATCCACTCGCCTGCTCTGCTTAGATCTATCCCATCAAGTGTATCTTTCTGGCTCTCAATCTGTCTGATATAGCCGTCGATAACTGTCTGTTTCTCCCTCATTGCTCTGATGTCTTCTCTGATTTCTGCAATCTTTCTTCTGCAATCCCCGATTCTACTCACTATAACCTCCAATACGTTGTTGTAACATATTTTTTACATAGCAAATGCACCAAACACGGGCACATCTATCACTTTTGTGAATATTTATTTTTAATTATTCACAAATATTTACAAAAGTATTATCACACAATCCAAACATGTTGTAAATCAAAAATGGTAAAACCCTCAATTACATCGTTTTTTCAAAATAACTGACCTGATCCGCAGGATTCTTGTCTAAAAATAACACTTATATTAGAAACGCTTTCAAAATCAAACTCACTGTCATATTGTAGCACAATGTTTATCTTTCTGTAGATAGTCCCTGCCCCAAAGCCATCCGTTTAGAAATGTAGAAACTTCACCGTGAGGCAATAAGGCGGGTTTTCGCAGTATTTAAGTATGTTGCCATATTCAAGAGCGATAAAAAGACTTAAGCTTTCATTCTGTTCTCGCTCCAACTGTTTGAGCCCATTTATGGGCGAGTTTTGGAGCGAAGAATGAAAGCTTAAGTCTTTTTATGCCTTGAATATCAACATACGCAGCAACAAGAAAATCCGCCTTATTGCCTCACGGTGAAAAGCAACCACCTCCAAGCGGATGGCTTTGGGGGGCTGGCGTACCATTATTAAAGGCTGTAACACTTACTTGTGCTACAGCCTTTTCTATATTGTATACATATTATGCATTTATCATTTTATATTACTCTGCTGCGGGTTCTTCAGCTTCTGCATCAGCTGAAACATCAGTGTCTACAATGCTGTTGTCTTCTGTAAGGCCGCCCTGCTCCATGCTAACCTCTTCCTCTACAGCCTCATCTGCTTCGAAATCTCCGCCTGTAGCTCCGCCACATCCTGTAGCAAGCACAACTGCTGTCATAACCCCAATAAAACTTACCATTCTCTTTTTCATACTAACATCCTTTCCTATATGCTTTCATATATAACTGTTAACTTTTGTGTTACATCATAATTGAATTATACCGAAATACGCTGAAATGTCAAATTTTGAATGTTAACTTTTTATTGTCTTTTATTATGCTATAATATGTTTTACCAATTATTACACGAGGTAAGAAAAATGCTTTACATAATGCGGCACGGCAAGACAGAATGGAACAAAATCGAAAAATTACAAGGAAGTGTAAATATCCCACTTAACGATGAGGGAATCCTAGTTGCTCAAAAAGCACATGATAAATACAAGGAAATAAAGTTTGACATCTGTTATTGTTCCCCACTTATCAGAGCCAAAAAGACAGCAGAGATATTTTTGGAAGGAAAAGACACTCCGATCGTGATAGACGATAGGCTAAAAGAGATGTCTTTTGGAGAATTTGAAGGATCTGTAGGTTACTTTAACAATCCGGAAAATCCCATAAGTAAACTATTTACAGATCCCGAAAGTTATACTTCAGTCGGAGGATCGGAAAGCCTTGATCACCTTGCTGAGAGAACACTCTCTTTTCTAAACGAGATTGCCTATCCGCTGCATAAAGAAGGCAAGTCCGTACTCATAGTCTGCCATGGTGCGCTGGGATGCAGTATCATCTCACATATCAAAAATACTCCCGTTTCTGACTTCTGGGACAATCTCATGGGAAATTGCGAATTGGTGAAGCTATTGTAAATCCGTTACCTATATCTAACATTTTTTGATAATAAAATAGCATTAACTGAACTAGACCATTCTATTTAGTTAGTGTATGCTAACAGTATAAAAATGTTTTTTATAGGAGGTTACAAAATGAGCGAAATATTTAAGGACATTCCCGAAATCAAATTCGAGGGAAAAGACAGCAAAAACAAATTTGCATTTAAATACTACGATCCCAAAAGAGTAATTATGGGCAAGACAATGGAGGAACACCTTCCTTTTGCAATGGCATGGTGGCACAACCTCGGTGCTAACGGCGTTGATATGTTCGGAAGGGGAACTGCCGATAAATCCTTCGGCGCTTCTGAAGAAGGAACAATGGAACATGCAAAAGCCAAGGTTGATGCAGGTTTTGAATTCATGAAAAAGCTTGGTATCAAGTATTTCTGCTTCCATGATGTTGACCTTGT
Organism: Butyrivibrio sp. AE2005; assembly: GCF_000686965.1. Taxonomy (NCBI): domain Bacteria; kingdom Bacillati; phylum Bacillota; class Clostridia; order Lachnospirales; family Lachnospiraceae; genus Butyrivibrio; species Butyrivibrio sp. AE2005. Next base: position 48,747 of record NZ_KK366046.1, on the reverse strand, counting down.
TCCCGAGGCAGATGACATCAATGAGACAAACAGACGTCTTGATGAGATCTCAGATTATATACTTGAAAAAATGAAAGGCACAGACATCAAGTGCTTGTGGGGAACAGCCAACATGTTCAGTAATCCCCGTTTCATGTGCGGCGCAGGAAGCACTAACTCATCCGACGTATTCTGCTTTGCTGCAGCTCAGGTTAAAAAAGCTCTCGACATCACAGTAAAACTCGGTGGAAGAGGCTATGTATTCTGGGGTGGTCGTGAAGGTTACGAAACACTTCTTAATACAGACGTTAAATTCGAGCAGGAAAACATTGCAAAACTCATGCATATGGCTGTTGATTACGGCAGAAGCATCGGATTTAAGGGTGATTTCTATATCGAGCCCAAGCCGAAGGAGCCCATGAAGCATCAGTATGATTTCGACGCTGCAACAGCAATCGGATTCCTTCGTCAGTACGGCCTTGATAAAGACTTCAAGATGAATATCGAGGCAAACCATGCAACACTTGCTCAGCACACATTCCAGCACGAGCTCAGAATCAGTGCAATAAACGGTATGCTTGGTTCAGTTGATGCCAACCAGGGCGATCCGCTCCTTGGATGGGATACAGACGAATTCCCTTGCAATGTATATGACACAACAATGGCTATGTACGAAGTGCTCAAAGCCGGCGGTCTTACAGGCGGATTTAACTTTGACTCAAAGAACAGACGTCCCAGCTATACATTTGAAGACATGTTCTATGCATTCATCCTTGGAATGGATACATTTGCACTTGGACTTATCAAGGCTGCAGAGCTTATTGAAGACGGACGTATTGACGACTTTATCAAGGAGCGTTATCAGAGCTTTGAATCCGGAATCGGTAAAAAGATCCGTGATAACAGCGTAAATCTTAAGGAACTCTCAGACTATGCTCTTAACATGAAAGCTCCTAAGCTTCCTATTTCCGGAAGACAGGAATATCTTGAGAGTGTTGTAAACAACGTTCTCTTCAAAGGATAATATTGTAAAAAAATTCCCAAATAACAAATGATCAAAAAACAAGAAGCCTTAGCTCCTGTAAAAGAGCTAAGGCTTCATATTTACACACGCTTACACGCGATTCTTATTCAATCTCTATAGATTAAGCGAAAGGATTCTCTGTAGGGTAAGGAAGAGATGCAGGCTGGTTGTAGCCGATTGTCTCTGCTCCGATGTACTTAAATACCTCATAGAGAGCCTTTCCGAAGTGACCGAATGCTACAGCGCCGTGGTGAGGGAAGTTACCCTCGATAAGTACGTGTCTGTAGAATCTGCCCATCTCAGGAATAGCGAATACACCGATACCACCAAATGACTTAGTAGCAACAGGAAGAACCTCTCCCTCTGCAACATATGTGCGAAGGTGGTTGTCTGATGTGCTCTGAAGTCTGAAGAATGTGATATTTCCGGGTGCGATATCTCCCTCAAGAGTTCCCTGTGTAACTTCTTCAGGAAGGTTTCTAGCCATAATTCTCTGGAACTTCATCTCGCAGCTTGAAAGCTTGCTTGTGCATGTATTTCCGCAGTGGAAGCCCATGAATGTATCTGTGTGCTTGTAATCGAACTTACCCTTGATGCTATCGTTGTACATATCCTCAGGAACTGAGTTGTTGATATCAAGAAGAGTAACTGAATCGTTACTTACGCAAGTTCCGATGAACTCACTGATTGCTCCGTAGATATCTACCTCACATGATACAGGAATTCCGCGTCCTGTAAGTCTTGAGTTTACATAGCAAGGAACGAAACCAAACTGTGTCTGGAATGCAGGCCAGCATTTTCCTGCGATAGCTACATACTTCTTGTAGCCTCTGTGCTCCTCAACCCAGTCAAGAAGTGTAAGCTCATACTGAGCAAGCTTCTCAAGGATCTCAGGCTTCTTGTTGCCTGCGCCAAGATCTTTCTCCATGTCCTTAACAACATCAGGAATTCTCTTGTCGCCTGCGTGCTTGTTGAAGCTCTCGAAGAGGTCAAGCTCTGAGTTCTCTTCAATCTCGGCACCAAGGTTGTAGATCTGCTGAATAGGTGCGTTACAAGCAAGGAAGTTCATAGGTCTGGGACCAAAGCTGATGATCTTGAGATCACGAAGTCCTGCGATTGCTCTTGCGATAGGTACGAACTCGTTGATCATCTTAGCGCATCCTTCTGCTGTTCCAACAGGATACTCAGGAATATATGCCTTTACATTACGAAGGTGGAGGTTGTAGCTTGCGTTAAGCATTCCGCAGTAAGCATCTCCTCTTCCATCGATAAGATCATTCTGTGATTCCTCTGCTGCTGCACAGAACATGATAGGTCCATCAAAGTGCTTAGCAAGAAGTGTCTCTGAAATTTCAGGTCCGAAGTTTCCAAGATATACGCAAAGTGCGTTACATCCTGCCTTCTTGATATCCTCAAGAGCATTTACCATGTCAATCTCGCTCTCGATGATACAGATAGGACACTCATAAACGTCCTTATCGTTGAAATTCTTTTTGTAAGCCTCCATTACGGCTTTTCTTCTGTTTACTGCAAGTGATGCAGGGAAGCAGTCACGGCTAACTGCAACCAGTCCGATTTTTACCTCTGGTATATTAATCATAGAAATCCCCTTTCTTTGCGCTTTCGCGCGATACCTTCATTTTTCTTTATTTAAAAGGTGAACCGCTCATAAAAAATTGCCGGTTTTTTATTATCGAGTCGGTCCCCATAAAGAACTGCCCTTTTATTATACACTTTTACAAACGTTTAGTATAATAAATCATTTATTAAATCGTTACTTCTTTAGAAACGCACTTGTGTCCCGTAAGCTCTTCTGAACGGCTGTCAGGCTGCATTGTTCCTGCAAAGATATCGAACTTCTTTGAGAAGATCTTTCTGTTTCCGTCGTTATCAACGGATGTGAATGCCTTTGCGTCAACAGCTATTGTAACTTTCTGCTCGCTGCCTGCTTCAACATGTACTCTCTTGAATCCGCAGAGACAAGCATTGGGAATTGCAAGCTCGAATTCCTTATCCTTGATGTAGAGCTGTACAACATCGTCTGTTGCCATTTTGCCGTTGTTAGAAACGGTAACTGTAACTTCAGCGCCTTCAAGCTCTCCGTTTGATGCCTTCTTAAGCTCAACGTTCATATCTGTAACAACGCAGTCGCCGTATGTAAGGCCGTATCCGAAAGGATAAAGAGGTGTTCCCTCAAAGTATCTGTATGTTCTGTTCTTCATCGAGTAATCCCTGAAATCAGGAAGCTCTTCTGAAGAATAATAGAATGTAACAGGAAGTTTTCCTGAAGGAGAAACATCACCGAAGAGAATATCGGCAACATCTTTTCCTCCGAGTGCTCCGGGATACCATGCCTGAATAACTGCGCTGGCATCATCTTCCGCTCTCTTAAGGTTAATTGCACTACCTGACATATTTATTACGATTGTAGGCTTGCCACACTCAAGTACTGAGCTGATAAGCTGTCTCTGAGGCATAGGAAGATTAAGATTGAGCTTATCTCCCGAAGCGAACTGGTTACCTGTATCACCCTCTTCGCCCTCAAGTGTCTCATCAAGACCTACTACAACAACTACTACATCTGAATAATCAGCAACTGCCTGAGCCTCAGCAATTCTGTCCGAACCGTTTGGATCTGAAAGTGCGCTGGCATTTGCCTGCCACAAATGGCTTCCCTCTGAGTAAAGAACTCTCACATCATCGCCGACTTTATCCTGAATTCCTTCAAGAACAGTGATGTATCTTGATGATACACCGTGGTAGTTACCGATAAGTGAAGATCTTGAATCAGCATTCGGTCCAACTACACCGATAGTCTTGATCTTGCTCTTATCAAGAGGAAGAATACCATCGTTCTTAAGAAGTACAATACTCTCCTTTGCTGCCTTGTGTGCTGCTTCAAGATGTTCTTTGCACTCAACAACAGTGTAAGGAATCTCATCATATTCAGTCTTATCAAACATTCCGAGAAGGAATCTTGTTGTGAACAGTCTCTCACAAGATGTTGTGATAGTCTCCTCATCAATAAGTCCGGCTCTGTATGCGTTCATAAGTTTCTGATATGTACATCCGCAGTTAAGGTCACATCCAAGATCAAGAGCAAGTTTAACCGACTCTTCGGGTGTTCCCGTAACCTTGTGATTCTCATGGAAGTCTCTGACTGCCCAGCAATCAGAAACGAAATGTCCTTGAAATCCCCATTTATCTCTTAAGATATCAACCATAAGAGGTTTATTTGCACAGCAAGGCTCATCGTTTGTTCTGTTGTATGCGCCCATTACAGCTTCTACATCTGCTTCTTTTACGCAAGCTTCAAATGCGGGAAGATATGTCTCTTCGAGATCTTTTGCGGAAGCTTTTGCATTGAAATAGTGTCTCTCTGCCTCGGGACCTGAGTGAACCGCAAAGTGCTTTGCACATGCAGCAGCCTTCATATACTCACCGTCACCCTGCATTCCCTTGATAAAAGGAACTGCAAGAGTACTTGTAAGGAAAGGATCCTCACCGTATGTCTCATGTCCGCGTCCCCATCTGGGATCTCTGAAGATATTTACGTTGGGAGCCCAAAATGTAAGTCCCTTATAAATATCTCTGTCACCGCGCTTAGACTGTTCATTGTACTTAGCACGACCTTCAATGGCGATTATCTCGCCGATGCAGCCCATAAGCTCTTCATCAAATGCTGCCGCAAGTCCGATTGCCTGCGGGAACATTGTTGCAGTGCCTGCACGTGCAACGCCGTGAAGCGCCTCATTCCACCAGTTATAAGCAGGAACTCCAAGTCTTTCGATTGCGGGGGCATCATAACGAAGCTGGCCGGCCTTCTCTTCAACGGTCATTTTCGCTACGAGTTCTTTGGCTCTTTTTCTTGCTTCTGTTCTATCCATTCACTCACCTCATATATTATTAGTCACATTTATATTTTTCCGATAATATGTATAAACATTGTACTTTTCTTCCATACACTATTCCTATCATATAGTGCTTTTTTTATCTTGAAATTTGCTTATAACAATTCTTACAAAACAAAACAGAGACGGGGCTGCGCAGTAACACGCATCCTGTCTCTGTTTCATTAGTTATTGCTATTTAAAAATGTTTGATTATCAGTCAAGATTTTCTTTATCGCCGTGGATTGACTCCCATTTAGCTTTTCTTTCATCAATGATAGCCTGTCCGCCAGCTGCAAGATATTCCTGCATACCCTGATCGAAGATCTTGTCAAATTCTGCTACGGGAGCAACGATTGCCTGATCGAGGATCTGGTCTCTCTTCTGGTTAAGAGGATCGCCCATTCCTGTCTCTGCATCGATGGCACCGATGTGATATGACTTTGCTGCACGGTTGTCTGTCTTTGCGATCTTATCAGCATCTCCTACAAGCTGAGGATCGATTCCTGCATAGCTGTATGCAAGTGACTTCTCTGTAAGTGCAGGATCTACAAGCTTAAGTCCGTTTGTTGTAATTGTGTAGTCAATGTTCATTCCTGAATTCTGAATGTCATTTCCTGTAGCTGCAATGATTGAAATCTCGCCGCCTTCTCCAACTTCATGTGTAACACCTTCATCACCGATCTGGAGATACTCGATATTCTCAGGTGTGCTGATCCAATCAAGGTAAAGAAGTGATGCAAGGATATCATCGTTTGTTGAAGGGAAGAAAATCTTACGGTCAACCGGACCTGAGATCCACTTTGTATGTGTTCCGTTCTTATCCTCGAAAGGATCGATAGCTATGAACTTAGCATCTTCGCCGCCAAACTTCTTGATGTTTGCATCGATAGAGTTCTCACCGTCTCTGAAAGGATAATCCCAGTTATGTGTGAATGCTCCTACATAACCTGCTTTGATAAGGTCATCCTCTGTCTTGTCTCCTGCTCCGTAAAGAGCGAAATCCTTCCAGATAAGGCCTTCGTTGTACCACTTATTAAGAAGCTTAACACCTTCTTTGATTCCGGGAATTGTAAATCCTCTGTCATCAAAGCTGTTAATGTAGAAATCCTTATCTGTCATGTTAGGATCTGCAAATGAATAGTTAAGAGTCTTTGCTCTGTAACCTGCGTCAAAACTGATTGAGTAAGGAATCAACTTAGAAGCGTCTGCTCCGAGGAGCTTGTCGGCATTATCTCTGAATGCGCAGAGAACATTGTAAAATTCCTCTTTTGTTGTAGGAACTTCAAGGCCAAGTTTTTTGAGCCAGTCTTCTCTGATGAATGTATTAACATCGTTCTGGTTCTCTCTTACAGCCTCAATATCCCAGATTGTCTTTGTATCAGGATGCTGATCCCAGTAAATATTTGTTTCACCAAGATGCTTCCAAAGGTTAGGAAGGATTTCCTTGTTAGACTCAAGTGCATCCTTCATGTCAACGATACCACCCATGTTTCCGTATGTCTCGATTGTTGCAATATCATATGTAACACATACATCAGGTGCATTATTAGCAGCAAGAAGGTTACTGATCTGCTCAACCTCTGTCCAACGGGGAACTGCTACGAACTCAACTTCTACGTTGTATTTGTCGAGCATTCCTTTCTTGATATAATCTGTGTACTTGTTATTTACAGGATCGGATCCGCCGTCATTTCCACGGTCATAAACCTCAACTGTAATGTGGTGAGTTTCTGCGAACTTACCATCTGCGCCAAGCGCTGAAGCGTCTGCAGCTGCACCGCCTCCGTTTGCTGCGCTGCCGGCTTTATCGCCCTTGCCGCAGCCTACTGCCACTACCATCATCATAGCAGCAAGCATAAGTGATACCACTCTCTTTTTCATACTAACCCTCCTTATATTGTGTATGAGTTTATTCTTTTACTGCGCCGACCATGACTCCGGACATAAAGTACTTCTGAAGTCTAGGGTATACGCACAGTATTGGAACCGTTGAGAACATAACAATAGCCGCTTTCAGAGCTTCTGAAAGACCGGGTGAAGAGAATCCTTCCTGAGTAGCAACTTCAACGCTGTTTACATTATTAAGAATGTTGTACAAAAGAAGCTGCAAAGGATACCATTTGCTTCCGCCGGGGCCACTCAAATACATAAGAGCATCCGAATATCCGTTCCAACGACCTACCGCATAGAAAAGAGCAAGTGTTGCTATAACGGGCTTTGAAAGCGGAATATAAATACTTGAAAGTATCTTGAAGAATGATGCACCGTCAATCTGTGCAGACTCACGTAAGCTTTCAGGTATTCCATAGAAGAAACTTCTCATAATGATCATATTGTAAACTGACAAACATCCCGGAAGAATAAGTACCAGGGGTTTGTTCAAAAGTCCCAAACTCTGCATAAGGAGGTAGTTCGGGATAGTTCCTGCGTTAAAGAACATTGTGATCGTGATAAAGATATTGATCACGTTACGTCCCTTAAGCTCGGAGTAGATCAAAGGATATGCGCATGCCGCTGTCATAACCAGTGAAACTACGGTACAAATAATTGTAAGAATTACAGTCCAAACGAATGCTTTAATATACTTTGGATCTGTAAGGACCATCTGATATGCACCGACATTGATATCAACAGGGAAAAGATATACTTCATGCTTGATAAGAGCATCTGTTGAACTCAGTGACCTTGCAAGAAGATTGATCATCGGTATGATACATATCAAACTTATTACTACACAAATTGCAGCGATGACATAATCGCTTATATAATGCTTAGGCTTATGCATTTACGTTCTCCTCTCTTTTACCAAATACCACGTTCTCCAAGCTTTCTGGAAATTGTATTAGCCAGAAGCAGGAAAATTACTCCCACAACAGACTGGAAGAATCCAACTGCAGTGGTAAGAGAGAACTGCAATCCCTTAATACCATGTGAATAAATATATGTAGGAAGAACCTCTGCCCATGAGATAACAAGGTTATTTCTAAGTGCGAAAGGTCTGTCAAATGTTCCGCCAAGAATGTTACCGATCTGCATGATAAGAAGCAAAACGATAGTTGATCTGATTCCGGGCAAAGTAATATGCCAGATCTTGCTGAGCCTGCCGGCACCGTCTACAGATGCAGCCTCGTAAAGCTCGTTGTTGATACCTGCAATGGCTGCGAGATAAACGATTGAATTCCAACCAAAGCTCTGCCATGCGCCCAGGAATATATATGTCCAGATCCAATGTCCCGGATCATTAAGGAAAGGAACCGACTCTCCTCCGAGATTATTGATGACCATATTTACAAGACCTGTTGAAGGCGTGAACAACTGAAGCGCCAATCCATAGATAATAACCCATGAAAGAAAGTGAGGCATATACGCAATAGTCTGAACTACTTTCTTGAATCTCTTAAAGCACAATTCATTAAGAAGAAGTGCAAAGATGATCGGAATCGGGAATCCGATTGCAAGATCGAGAAGATTCAATACCAAAGTATTTCTGAGTGCCCTTCGGAAATCACTGTCGGAAAATGCCTGAATGAAATACTGGAATCCATGATTCGCAGCAATCTTCTGTTTCCAAATGCTCTCAACAATACTGTACTTCTTAAAAGCAATCTGGATATAAACCATAGGAATATACTTAAAAATAAGCAAGTACAGCATAGGAAGCGCCAATAACAGATACAACTGCCAATAACGCTTAAAATAGATACTGACCGGATTACGACTCTCCGGCGCGTCACTTTTAATTTTGTTCATAAAACTCTCCCTAAATAATAAAAAAATTGCACAACTTGTATAATAATTCTACTTATCATTTTGTGCTAAATCCTATCAAATAATGCTTTTTTCATCTCGATATTTGCGACAAAAAAGCAGCCGCATCCCGCTATTTTTCTAGCGTTATTTACAATTGACATACTTGTTGTTTTTATTGCAAAACTTGCTATATTTGTTATATCGTGTGCGAATATTTATGCACAAAAAATGCATAGCACGACTCCATTTTGCATATTTAAAGAAATCGTGCTACGCATCTCAAAATTTTATTTCAGAAAAGCTCCGTATTCATCAACTTTTTCGCAATTTTATTACTCAATAAATTTTTCTGCCCTGTTCATCGGCGATATCACTCTTTCTATAGAAGTAAGAGTTAACCTGGTCTCTCCACTCTTTTGCATTGGCAACCTGAAGCTCAAATCTCTCGGCAACCCTTGCGAATACATCGGGATCTACAACATCCTTGAGTGAATTCCAGTCCTCGGCGAGCTTTTCAGCCCCCTCTTCTCCTTCGAAGTGAGAATCATAGATGTACTGGATAAGAGTCTTTCCGCTCTTAAGCTTCCATGTATACGGAATATGATGGAAGAAAAGAAGCAACTCTTCGGGACATTTCTCGGGATCGTTATATGCTGATGCGTTTGGCTCATAATACTGCTGCGCATATCCCGTTCCCTTATCGGATCTGTCAACACCGATTCCCTTGTGGTCGGCTCTGTGATATGTCCCCCATCTTGAATACTCATATCCGTCAACACTTGGGCCGTAGTGCTCGTGAGGAGTTACCATCCAGCCGATTCCAAGAGGTGATGTGTATTTCTCATAGATATCCCTTGATCTCATGAGCATATCAACAAGCCTATCCTCTGATGCCTTATCCATATCAAACGTAAGCGCAACCCACTCTCTTGCGATTTCTTCCGAACTTAGCTCAGTGTTATATGCAAGTCTTCCGAAACCGTAGAGATTTGCCGCAGCAAGATCGTTTCCCGTCCAGTTGAAATCATTTCCTGTATTTATTACCGCTGCCATTCCGGCAAGCTTATTGCCCATTGTTCTTCCGCTTACGATATCGGCAACCGTATCGTTCTTCTCACTGCAATATGTGCGGAAGTCAAGAACTTCCTTGAACATAGGCATGAGATAGCAAAGATCTATCTGATGTCCCGTATACTCCTGTGCGATCTGAACTTCAAGAAGCTGATTTGTTTTGGTAAGTCCGCCAAGAAGAGGAGAAATAGGCTCTCTTATCTGGAAATCCATAGGACCGTTCTTAATCTGAAGGATTACATTATCGTGGTACTCGCCGTCAAAGTCCTTGAAGTAGTCATATCCTGCTCTTGCTCTGTCAGTCTTGTAATCTCTCCAGTCCTGAGTGCAGTTGTAAACAAAGCATCTCCAGATAATTATTCCGCCGTAAGGTGCAACAGCATCAGCAAGCATGTTTGCTCCGTCCGCCTGTGTTCTTCCGTATGTGAACGGACCGGGTCTTCCCTCTGAATCTGCCTTTACGAGATATCCGCCAAATCTGGGAAGCTTTTCAAATACTTCTTTTGACTTAGCCTGCCACCATGCGATAACATCTTCATCAAGGGGATCGCATACTTCAAGTCCGCCGAGCTCTATAGGAGCCGCGAAATTGATCGAGAGGTAAAGCTTTATTCCGTAGTCTGCAAATACATCCCCGAGCTCTTTTACCTTATCAAAAAATCTGTCTGTAATAAGGTAAGTAGCCGCCCCTTTAACGTTAACGTTGTTGATGACAATTCCGTTTATTCCGACACTTGCCATAAAGCGTGCATAGTCAACGGTTCTCTCATTTATATACATTTCGTCATTCTCAAAAAAGAATGATTCTCCCGAATATCCTCTTTCAATGCTTCCATCCATGTTGTCCCAGTGGTTCATCATTCTGAGAGGATTGGAAGGAGCTGCTTCTTCGCAAATATCTTCAACAGCCACTCTTGCACCGAGCTTTCTGAGGATTGCGAAAACGCCATAGATAACACCATTCTCATCAGATGCCTTAAGTGTGATTCCACTCTTTTCACCTTTTACAAAATAGCCTTCCTCTGCTATATTTGCATCTTTTGCAATCTCAAGAACGTAGACATCACCGTCATTCTCTGTTATGTCCGCATCAAAATATCCTTTGATCCCTGTTGCAAATTCACCTATCGCGCTCTTAACAACGCGATCTTCCTTGGAAAAATCGTCGCAAATGACCTTCCAATTCTTGTTGTCTTTGGATATTGGGTGATATCCAAGCCACATATGTGACCAGTTCTGTGTTTTCATAAAAAATGTTACCTTTCCTTTTAAAAATCTTTCTTCTATTTTTTATAGTAAAATGCTAAAATTAATCTCGTAGTATCTGTTAAACCGTTTTTAGGAGTTATCCATATGATACAAGACATAAATGAAAAGGCGAGAGAAGATATCATCTACGACACCCTTAAAGGCGTCCTTCTGTATCACAATACCCTTGCCAAATATCCTATACACTGGCACAACGACGTGGAGATTATTTTGCTCTTATCAGGAACACTTAGGATAAAGTTCCATAATGACAAATCCACTATTGTTAACTGTGCGCCCGGCGACCTTATAATGATCGCACCCGGAACGCTTCATGAATATATTTCCGAATCTAACGGAGGAGAAAAACTTATCCTTCTCTTCGATATCGGTGGTTACTCTCAGATTTCCGCGCTCGTACCGCTTCTAAAAACGCTTCCGCCTTATGTTCACATAAAGCAGACGGAACATCCCATCGAGACCGCCAAGCTTCAGAACTATTTCTGGGAAATTGACAGGCTCTACGGTGAAAGCGATGAATTCCTGAAAATATCCGTATACTCTCTTGTCACACTTATCTTAGCGCAGATTGGAAGCATGCACCCCAACGAAAAAAAGCAGGTGCCCGATTCCGCAGATCCTCAGCGCAAAAATATCGACAAGATTGTTTCTGTTACAAACTATATCGACTCGCACAGATCTGACGACCTCACGGTTGAGCAGCTCGCTGAACTTGCAGGCTTTTCCAAATTCCATTTTGAAAGGCTTTTCAAAAACTATATGGGTATTTCCTGCTATCAGTACATCACTAAACGCAGAATCCTCATGGCTCAGGAGCTTCTCGGCGATACAAACATGTCTATCATGGATATCGCGCTCCAGTCCGGCTTCTTTAGCCTTTCAACATTCAACCGAGTGTTCAAAGACATAAACAAGTGCTCTCCAACCGAGTTTAGAAAACTTTACCGAACCGGTGCGGATCTCACAGGAAAAGAAGCCGCTCCAACAAAAAAGAAATAGGCTCGGCTTCTTGATCATTTAATGTATCAGGAGTTTGAACGGACTCATCGGTATTCCCGAAACATTTGATACAAGTCCGCCTCTGTATGTGTTTTCACAGCACCAGAGAACTCTTCTGAACTTTGTTTTGCTTCCGTCTTTGCATTTACATATCACGGCGTTTTCTGCAAGCACCGCTTCTGTTTCGTGCAGTTTGCCTTCTTCATCTTCAAGGAAGAAGTCTTTTATCTCTGTGCCTTTATCGGCATCAACTACGCACAATCCATCGGCATGTCCAAGCACAACCTTAACTCCGTCACCTTCTGCTGCCGCAGCAAGCGCAACAGGTCCGGTATACTCACCGTTATAACCATATTTGATATGTGCTGCCCAGAGAGCAAGTCTCTCACCGACAGGCTTCTTTGTAACGGGATGAAGATCGTTGTCCTCACCAAGTCCCATTGTTACGGCAAGTCCGGTTGAAGGGATAGAAAGAATCTTGTTCTGTATAAGTCTGAACTCTCCCCAATTCTCTTTTTCATCGAGATCGATAACAAAATTGGGAAGCTGAACAGCGATAAAAGGAAGATTCTCTTCTTTCCACAAATCTCTGTATCCCTTGACCATTCTCTCTGTAAGGTCTGCGTAATCCCATTTCTCATGAACATTACTCTCGCCCTGATACCAGATAACACCGTCAATAGGGAAATTGTGACAAGGAGCAGTCATGCCGTTAAAGAGTCCCGAAGAATTCCAGTTGATGAAATCAGTCGGAGGCTTGGGACCGCACTTTGCGCCGATCCTGTACTTCCACTCGCCGTCAAGATTAACGGACGCATCCTCATTAAATATCTTATATTCTTTGCCGGGACCGGGAGTAACTCGTCCAAGTCCAAGTTCGATACTGAGTCTTATTGCAACAACGTTGTCTTTTTCCCTTGTAAGGCCTTCGGGAACATCGTACTTACGAGGCGGATACTGATAGCCTGTCTCGCCGATAAGCTGTCCGTTAACATATACTCTGTCGGAATCAACCATTGTTCCGAAAAAGAATCTGGCTTTTTTACCCGCAAGTTCCCCCGGAAGGTCAAATTTTCTTCTAAACCACACAGAACCGATATGGCCTTCAAGCGGTGTTCCGGTAAACATTGTGGGAAGCGTTATTGTATCCCAGTATGAATCGTAGACATCTTCAAGGTCCCAATGTCCCTCAATTCCCGCATCGGCAGCCGCAAGTTCACCGAGCCACTTCTCATCCTTTGCGACATTATATTCCATGCGCTCCTTTCTGAAAGCTTCATCGTTGTACTTATCAGTCTCTGCGATGAGCTCATCGTAGCCTTCAAGCATCTCTCTGCTCATCCATGAAGAAGCTCTGGATCCGCCAAGGCTTGCATTGATAAGACCGACAGGCTGTCCCGTCATGTTCTGGAGCTTACTTGCAAAAAAGTATGCCGTAGCTGAAAAATCCAGAATAGTATCTTTGCTTACATGCTTCCAGCTTCCTGTATTGTGCTCCTCATAGGGGCCGTCAAAACAGGTCTCTTCAACTATCTTAAAAGTAGAAATTCTCTTATTTTCTTCAACGTTAACAAGTTCAGGATATTTGTCTTTTACCCTGTTGATAGGAAGTTCCATATTGGACTGCCCCGTACAGAGCCAGACAATTCCAAGCATCACGTCTTTAACGGTAATGCTCTCGCCCTTATCGTCAGAAACAACAAGTTCATAAGGTCCGCCGCTCTCCTTCGCAGAAAGATATACGTCGAATCTACCCTTGTCGTCGCACTTCCCTGTAACACTCTCACCTGCGAGACTTGCAGTCACTTCAGAACCTGCATCGTCCCATCCCCAGATATGAATGCTTTTTCTCCTCTGAATAACACACCCGTCAGATAACAAACGCGGTAAAGTAAGTCTAGCCATAGTATATTACCCCATCCTTTCATGTTAGATAGATTATACTAATCGCAGGCTTATTTTACCGCGTACTTAATGCTAATATTTTCCCAGTTTTTGCTAGTTCGGTGTTTCCTTAGATATCCTGTCCCGAGGATCCGATTCTTACCAGCGCTCTGTACAGTTTCGCCTCGGCGCGAACCCTTGCTTCTTTATCAAGCTGTTGGTTCTTAAGAAGTTCCTCAGCCTTAGCTTTGGCAGCTTTGGCACGCTCAATATCGATGTCTTCGCTCCACTCCCAAGTTGTGGGAAGGACTCTTACCTCTCCGTTCATTACAGAGATCATTCCACCGATACAGGCCGCTTTTCTCTCACTACCGTCGGCCATGGTAACTTTGGCGGTTCCCATTCCGATAGCGGTACAATAATTGGTGTGACGAGCAAGGATCTCAACATCACCATCTATTGTACGGAGCATTATCTTCTGTACTTCACCCTCAAAATCAAGACCATCCAGGGATACAACCTGTAAATGATATGAAGTGGACATAATCAGCTCCTTTACTGCTTTTTAGCCTTCTCAAACACTTCGTCGATAGTTCCGACAAGGAGGAAAGCACTCTCAGGAAGATCATCGCACTCACCGTCAAGGATCATCTTGAATCCTCTGATAGTCTCCTTAAGAGGAACATACTTACCGGGAAGACCCGTGAACTGCTCAGCAACAGAGAAGCTCTGTGACAAGAAGTTCTGAACCTTACGCGCTCTGTAAACAGTAAGCTTATCTTCCTCTGAAAGCTCGTCCATACCCATGATGGCAATGATATCCTGAAGTTCACGATATCTCTGAAGAACCTGCTGAACGCCCTTTGCAACTTCGTAATGCTCTTTTCCGACGATATCGGGTGAAAGAATACGGCTTGTTGAATCAAGAGGATCAACCGCCGGGTAAATACCCTTTGAAGCGATATCTCTTGAAAGAACCGTAGTAGCATCAAGGTGTGTGAAGGTTGTAGCAGGAGCGGGGTCGGTCAAGTCATCGGCAGGCACGTATACAGCCTGAACTGATGTGATTGATCCCTTCTTTGTTGATGTGATACGCTCCTGAAGAGCACCCATTTCTGTAGCCAGTGTAGGCTGATAACCTACGGCTGAAGGCATACGTCCGAGAAGCGCTGAAACCTCTGAACCGGCCTGTGTGAAACGGAAGATATTATCGATGAAAAGAAGCACATCCTGATTCTTAACATCACGGAAATACTCCGCCATTGTAAGTCCCGAAAGGCCTACTCTCATTCTTGCTCCGGGGGGCTCATTCATCTGACCGTAAACAAGTGCGGTCTTATCAAGAACTCCACTTTCTTTCATTTCGCCGTAAAGGTCGTTTCCTTCACGGGTACGCTCACCAACACCTGTAAATACGGAAATACCGCCGTGTGCGGTAGCAACGTTATTGATAAGCTCCATGATAAGTACGGTCTTACCTACTCCGGCACCGCCGAAAAGACCGATCTTACCACCTTTTGCGTAAGGACAGATAAGGTCAACGACCTTGATTCCTGTCTCAAAGATCTCTGTAGCAGGTACCTGATCCTCGTATGCGGGAGCGGGACGATGAATTGCCCATCTCTCTTTTGCATTCGGATCGGGACCGTTATCTACGGGATCACCCAAAAGGTTGAAAATTCTTCCCAAACATTCCTCACCAACAGGAACTGTGATAGGGCTTCCTGTGTCTGTAGCATCTACGCCTCTTACAAGACCGTCGGTTGAACTCATGGCAACGCAACGAACAACGTCGTCGCCTACCTGCTGAGCAACCTCTGCTACAAGCTTACGATCCTCTATCATAATCTCTATGGCATTGTGAAGATCAGGAAGTTCGCCTTCTTTAAAGCGAATGTCAAGTACAGGTCCTGTAACCTGTATTACCTTTCCAACATGATTTTCACTCATTGTTAAACTCCTTTAATTATAGTGTAGCACCTGCAACGATCTCTGTGATCTCCTGCGTGATGCTTGCCTGACGTGCTCTGTTGTAGTACAAGCTCAATGTATCGATCATCTCTTCTGCGTTATCCGTTGCAGCCTCCATCGCTGTTCTTCTGGCTGCAAGTTCACTTGCATAAGATATGTTAATACTTGAGTATAAAATGCCCGCCAGATATTCCGGAACGATGGCATTGAACACCGTCTCACTGTCAGGTTCATACAAAATAAGGTCTCTTGCCTTTCCGTCCGATTTCTTTTCTTCCGAACGAAGATCTTCAAGCGGAAGAAGTGACGAAGCGGTAGGCACCTGAGAGAGCATGGATACAAAATTCGTATAGCAAAGATGAATATGTCCGTACTCTCCGTTTTTGTATGCATCACAGATCAGTTTTGCAATCTGATAGCAGTCCGAAATCGTAACTTTGGCAACCTCGGAATATTCCTCTGTAAAGATAGGCACATTTCTGTGTTTGAAGTACTCTACAGATTTTTTCCCTATAGGAAGAACGGTTATCTCGTCGCGTTCCTTGGTCTCAGCTTCCATGAACTTGAAAAGATTGGAGTTATAGCCGCCTGCAAGACCTCTGTCTCCGGCAATGACTACATAGAGCCATTTGTCATTTTTACCACTCTGGGTAAAAGGAGATCTGAAATCCGTGTTGCCGTTTGCTATATCCGTCAATGTCTCAAGTGTGGTCTCGAGATAAGGCTTGGACTGATCCGCTTTTTCTTTTGCCTTACGAAGTTTGGATGCCGCAACAAGCTGCATAGCCTTCGTGATCTGCATAGTGCTCTGAACGCTCTTTATTCGGAGTTTAACAGCTTTCATATTTCCAGCCATCTTTAATTCCTCCTATTATTTTGCATTCTTCTGCTGCAAAAACTTATCTGTATATGCGTTCAGCGACTCTTTAAGTTTATTCTCAGTCTCAGCTTCAAGCTTACCTGTCTCGCGAATGTCTCTCATTGCAGCAATTCCTGAAGGATCACTGTCAAGGAAGTCATAAAGACCTGCCTCATACTCCGCGATATCGGAAGCCTCAACCTTGATAAGAATGTTGTTTACAACGGCATAAAGAATAGCTACCTGCTTCTCAACAGGAACAGGCTGATTCTTATCCTGCTTCAGGACTTCAACGATACGTTCACCCTGTGCAAGACGTGCCTTGGTATCTTCGTCAAGGTCCGATCCAAACTGAGCAAAGCTCTGAAGTTCACGGTACTGTGAATATACGAGCTTAAGTGTTCCGGCAACCTTCTTCATAGCCTTGATCTGAGCGTTACCACCAACTCGGGATACCGAGATACCGGGGTTAACAGCCGGCATGATTCCTGAGTGGAAAAGCTCTGTCTCAAGGAATATCTGTCCATCTGTGATGGAGATAACATTCGTAGGAATGTAAGCAGATACGTCACCTGCCTGTGTCTCAATGATAGGAAGGGCTGTAAGCGATCCGCCTCCGTTCTCATCAGAGAGTTTAGCCGCTCTCTCAAGAAGTCTTGAGTGAAGGTAGAAAACGTCTCCGGGATAAGCTTCACGTCCCGGTGGTCTTCTGATCAAAAGTGAAAGTGCACGATATGCAACCGCATGCTTTGAAAGGTCATCATAGATGCAGAGTACGTGCTTTCCTTTGTTCATAAAGTACTCACCCATTGCACAACCTGTGTAAGGTGAAATGTACTGAAGAGGACTGGGTTCTGAAGCTGTAGCTGCAACTACGATTGTGTAGTCCATAGCTCCGCCCTTCTTAAGGTCCTCAACAAGTGCCGTTACTGTAGAACGCTTCTGTCCGATAGCAACGTAAATACAGATAACGTCCTTGCCCTTCTGGTTAAGGATCGTATCAATTGCGATTGTTGTCTTACCGGTCTGTCTGTCACCGATGATAAGCTCACGCTGACCTCTACCGATAGGAATCATTGAATCGATAGCTTTGATACCGGTCTGGAGAGGTTCCTTAACCGGCTGTCTTGCAATGATTCCGGGAGCAGGTGATTCAACAGGTCTGTACTCTGTTGTCTCGATAGGTCCCTGTCCGTCAATAGGCTGACCGATGGCGTTAACAACACGTCCGATCATTTTATCTCCTACGGGAACGGATACGACTCTTCCCGTACGTTTAACAGTCTGTCCTTCGCTGATTCCTACATCCTCGCCGAACAAAACCGCTGATACTACTGTTTCCTCGAGGTTCTGAGCCATTCCGAATGTACCATTCTCAAACTCCAAAAGCTCTCCCGACATACAGTTCAAAAGACCGCTTACTCTGGCGATACCGTCACCGACGGTAAGAACTGTACCTGTCTCGTTTTGGATTATTGCATTCTGATAATTCTTTATCTGGCTTCGAATGACCTCGGATATTTTTTCTGGTTTTAGTTCCATATTATCCTCCGACGTAATTTTGGTTTATATAATTGTCTCGTCGACTCGTCTCTTAAGTTCGGATAACCTGCCTTTGACCGTTCCGTCAAAAAGCTGTCCCTCAAGATCAACACGGACACCACCTAGGATTCCGGGATCTACCTTCTGTCTGAGCAAAACTTTTTTGCCGCTTATTCCCTCAAGCTTCTCCTTGAGTTTGGCTACTTGTGAATCATCAAGCGCAACAGCCGATGTAACAAGAGCATCTGCGATGCCGTTGTCCGAGTTGTAGCACTTTCTGAATCTCTTTCGGCAAGCCGAAAACTCTCTAAGCAAGCCTTTCTCAATAAGAATCTTGATGAAATTCAGAAGATACTCCTGACAGCCGTCTTTGAGCGCATCATCGACAAGCTGCAGTCTCTCTTTCTTGGGAACCGAGGGTTCCGAAAGGAGTGTGATATAATCGGGATTCTCTTTAAAGAGTCCTTCAACCACCTCCATCTGTCCCAGTATTTCATCCGTAAGGTTCACTTCTGCTGCCAGATCATATAGGCTCTGCCCATAAAGATCTCCAGCTTTACTCATGATTACCTCTTTTCTTGGATCAAGCTCCGACTTTACTAATAAAGTCTTCGATGAGCTTCTTGTGATCGTTCTCGTTTATTTCTTTTTCAACGACCTTACCTGCAATATCCATTGCAAGTCCGCCGATTTCATCTTTAGCCTCGTTGATAGCTTTCTTCTTCTCCTGCTCAATATCAGCAGCAGCTCTTGCCTTGATATCAGCCGCTTCCTTCTGTGCATCCTGCACCAAAGCATCTGCCTTGGTCTGAGCCTCTTTCTGCGCATCAGATACGATCTGTGCAGCTTCGGAATGAGCTTTTGTAAGGCTGCTCTCATATTGGTCTTTAAGAGAATCTGCTTCTTCCTTGGCTTCTCTGGCTTCTTTTATTGCCTTATCCGCAAGATTCTGTCTCTTCTCAAGGATATTGTTGATTGGTTTAAAAAGAAATTTCTTTATCAAAAATACCTGTATAAAGAGGTTACAGATCTGAAGAATAAGGGTCCAGAAGTTCACTGTGACAAGTGCCTGGTTTTCTGCAGTCACTGCCAAAAGAGCCTTTATTCCCATATTGTTTCTCCTTCGTTACGAAAGCTCGTTTCATCAATTAAGGTAGTTCATGAACATTCCAGGTGCTACGAAAATAAGAAGAAGACCTGTAACGAAACCATAAATACCTGTTGTCTCTGCAACGGCACAACCAAGAAGCATTGTGCTTGTTACATCACTCTTACACTCGGGCTGACGTCCGATTGCTTCAAGAGCCTTAGAAACTGCAGTTCCTTCACCAATACCGGGTCCGATACCTGCGATAAGTGCACATCCTGCACCGATTCCACAACCTGCAAGTGCTATACCTTTAGCTAATACCTGAAAATCACCCATAATTTTTTTGCCTCCTAAAAACGCAATTTAATTGTTTTTTGTTCTTTAGTATTTTTTACTTTTTTGTCAGCCTTCTTCTGCTGCATTTGCGATGTACATAACTGTCAGCATACAGAAAATAAATGCCTGCATACATCCTGAGAACCAGTCAAAGTATACGCCTGTGATAGCCGGTAATCCGACTCCCAAGATCGGTATCTTTGAGAGGAAGTCTCCTACCGCTCCCGGAATAAGTCCGAGTAATGCGGCCGATGCCAATCCCAATGCCCAATAGATAAGACCATCAATAACTACACCCGAGAGAATATTTCCAAAGTGACGGCACGCCATACTAACCGGCGTAGCAAGCTCTGAAAGAATATTGAACGGGGTCATAACCGCAATAGGTGTCGTAAATCCCTTTAAATATCCGCCAAATCCATTAGTCTTGATCTTAGTTGCGGTAATCATTGTAAATACCACAAGTGCCCAGGCGGCTTCTGTAGATAAGTCTGCTGTCGGACTTCGCAGTCCTGTAAGGCTGATAAGGTTTGAAACCACACTAGTAACAAACAGAGCCGAAACGAATGGAATCAACTTATCAAATTTTGTGCTTCCGGTGTTATTACGAACAAAGTTATTACCCATTTCAACTAGCATTTCCGCAAATGCCTGTCTCTTTGAAATGTTCTCCATCTTTAGATCCCTGGTAAGGAATATACACAAACCTGTAATTATCAGCATTACGATCCATGTGACTACAAGTGTCTCTGTAATCTTCAGATCTCCGAGAACGGGAATACCCGTACGGATAGTCGCGTATACCTTGGGGCCTACGACCGAGAATTCTTTACTCATATCTTCGCCTTCAACCTCCTTTCCCCGCAGATATAATCCCGCGTAATTTAATCACAATGCTGGGAACGAATAAGGGCGCTATACCCGCCACCGGATTGATGAACGGTAAAACTATAGAAAGAATAACCCAGAGAAACTGGATCATCGTTCTATACCTATAGCTCACTCCCATAGTCTTCCTAGCTCTGTCTTCATCCTCAATAGATGCTACCTTTTGCACAGATACCGCCATCCAAAAGAAATTACCTACAGCGATCAGATAACCGCCTATTCCGCCTATGATAACTTTTATGTCAAATGGCGCCCAATCGGGAACTACCATGTGCAAACAGAAAAATACAAGATACATTACAATAATGCCTACCGCTACCGATGCGGCAATTATTCCTGTTTCTTTTTTTACAGCCTTCTGTAATTTCATGCGCTGTCCTCTTTCCATCCGTAAATATCAATGATGCCTGTTGAAAGACACTTCGTTGTTGTTTTTCTTCTTTTTTTCTTCTTTGTTGATTACTTGCAGATACACCTTGTACGCAGTTGTAATAGAACCTCCAAGCCCCATGATAAAACCTGGTATATAGACCCACTCCCCTATCGAAAGCTTAGAGCATAACAGATAGCAGCCCCCCAGACACATCAAAAGAGGCATTATCAAAGAAAGCCCCAGCTGACCGACCATAGCAAATTGACCAAGTATTTCAGACATTCGCTTCATTTGCATCTGAATTCTGACTACACTCCTTTTCTTATAAAAGTCGAAACAAACCTAATTTATATGATACTCTATTTACGTTCATTTCTCAACCAATCCCTGTCAATAAGCTACTTTTGCAAGGTTTATGCCAAAATTAGAAAAGCTACTGTTTTACGCATATAAGTGTCGCAATATTTAAAAAATGCCGCCTAAAATACAGATAATATAATCTGTTTTTAAGCGACATTGCCTTTAATATTTCATAAAATATTGAATTCTTTACTGTTCTTCTTCGACAGCAGTTGTCTTGATGTGAAGCTCTTCAAGCTGCTTGTCTGTTACGTATCCGGGTGCTCCCATCATAACGTCCGCTGCATTCTTGTTCATAGGGAAAGGAATGATCTCTCTGATAGAATCCTCTCCTGCAAGAAGCATTACCATACGGTCTACACCGGGTGCAATTCCTGCGTGCGGAGGTGCTCCGTAGCAGAATGCGTTGTACATGGCAGGGAACTTAGCCTTAACGTCTTCTTCGCCAAGTCTTACCATCTCAAATGCTTTTATCATAATCTCGGGATCGTGGTTACGAACAGCTCCCGATGAAAGCTCTACGCCGTTACATACAAGATCGTACTGATCCGCCGTGATAGTAAGAGGATCGATCTCGCCTTTCTCAGCCTTAAGAAGTGTCTCAAGACCGCCGCTTGGCATAGAGAAAGGATTGTGGCAGAACTCAAGCTCTCCTGACTCTTCACCGATCTCGTACATAGGGAAATCTACAATCCAGCAGAATGTATACTGCTCTTTGTCCATGTGTCCGGGAACAGCGGCGCCAAATGTCTTAACAACAACACCTGCTGTCTTCTGAGCTGCTCCAATCTTGCCGCTTGAAAGAACAACAAGATCACCGGGCTTAATTCCGAGCGCCGAAACCACTTTATCCTTGATAGGTGCAACGAACTTAGCGATTCCGCCGACAAGTTCATTGTTTTCATCCATTCTGAACCAGTATGCCTTATTTCCTGACTGAACCTCAACATCTCCGATTGTCTTATCGATGAACTTTCTGCTCTCTTTGAAATCAGAAATAACTACAGCCTTGATCCTTACATCTGTTGCAGAGCCATCTTCTGCCTTAGTTGCAAAAGGTCCGAATCCGCAATCTGCAAGAACTTCCGTAGCATCCTGAACAGTAAGGTCGATCCTGAGATCCGGCTTATCTGTTCCGTATTTCTCCATTGCCTCAAGATAAGGAATTCTCATGAACGGAGCTCCTGAAGCACGGTCATAATTACCGTATTTAGCAAATATAGGAGGAAGTACATCCTCGATAACCGCAAATACATCTTCCTGTGAAGCAAATGCCATCTCCATGTCAAGCTGATAGAATTCTCCGGGACTTCTGTCTCCTCTTGCATCCTCATCACGGAAGCAAGGTGCGATCTGGAAATAGCGGTCAAATCCTGCTGTCATAAGTAGCTGTTTGAACTGCTGAGGCGCCTGGGGAAGAGCATAGAACTTGCCCGGATGTTTTCTTGCGGGAACAAGGTAGTCTCTTGCACCCTCAGGTGAAGATGCAGTAAGTATAGGTGTTGTGATCTCAAGGAAGCCATGCTCTGTCATAGCGCTTCTGAGCGCTGCAACTACATTGCATCTTAAGATAATATTCTTTTTAACCTCGGGATTTCTAAGGTCGAGGTAACGATATTTAAGACGTGCAGTCTCGTCAGCCTCTCTTGAATGATTGATCTCAAAAGGAAGCTCGTTATAACGGCAGCGTCCCAAAATCTCGATTGATTCGGGAACAACCTCGATATCTCCGGTTTCCTGCTTGGGATTCTTGGAACTTCTCTCCCTTACAACTCCCTTTACGGAAATTGTTGATTCCTTGTTGATTGCCTTGGCTGTCTTAACCATTTCCTCAGTCTCAAGGACAATCTGTGTTGTGCCGTAGAAGTCGCGAAGAACTACGAATCCAAGTCCGCTTCCGACTTCTCTCATATTCTCAAGCCATCCGACAAGAGTTACGCTCTCGCCGACATTATCGATACGAAGTTCACCGCAGTTATGTGTACGTGATTGCATCATTAGTGTTACTCCATTTCTGTATTATAAATCTGCATTAATAAAGTTGTGCGTGGCACGGATTTTATCCAATACCACGCACAACATTTTAGACCAACATTGTAATAGTTGCAAGCAAAAACGAGAAACCTTATTTTACTCTGTTTCCGCCCCACTCAACAACAGTAA
Organism: Butyrivibrio sp. AE2005; assembly: GCF_000686965.1. Classification (NCBI taxonomy): domain Bacteria; kingdom Bacillati; phylum Bacillota; class Clostridia; order Lachnospirales; family Lachnospiraceae; genus Butyrivibrio; species Butyrivibrio sp. AE2005. The sequence goes on along the minus strand of NZ_KK366046.1, from coordinate 25,296 downwards.
AGCCTTCTCTGTTGAATTCATCCAGATACTGAGGATTAAGGCCCACATATCTATCCGAAGGATACCAAGCCATAAATACACGGATTAAAGTATCAGGTTTAGGCTCAATATCAAGCTTCGCCCCCTTAGTATAGGAACTTCCCTGGAAACTGATAACGTTGTACTTATTATCAACCATCTGAGGCAACCAGTATTCGATAAATTCCGATTTCTCAGCCTCATTAAGTCCGATCTCGGTAAGCTTATCTTCAAGAAAGGCTTCCGTATCTTCTCCCTTTACGCAAAAACCTGAGAAAAAGTTATAATTGCGATTGGGATCTCCTTCCCAATAGAGATAGTCGTACTTTTCTCCTTCATAGGTGATCATTCCGTCTCTGTCGGCTGTTACTTTCCAGCCGTTTTCTATGTTGAAGATAGGATCAAGCTCGGTGAGATTGCCGTCATAATCCAGCGTTACAGAAACCTCTGTAGCGTCCTCCTCCGGATAAAGATAAATCACCGGTTTTCGGTCTATTCCAATTTCATCCGACGCATCGGATCCGGGGCAGGCATCTTCTGTTTTCCCATATCCGAAAACAATAAGCAACATGCCCATAACAATAGTTACAATAAGACACTTTTTGCCCATAAGACCACCTCCGATCTTCTATACATTAATTATATAATGTATATCGGCAAAAAGATATATTTACTTTACAACTTTTTCAATTGTCGTATTCTGTACTATACTATTGGGATTAAGCGCGAATGAATTAATGTCTCTGACTTTGTTATAACAAACAAGTTTGATGGTTATCATCTTGTTCTGTTTGAGAGTGCAAAGCTGATACACCTCGGCATAAGGCGGCTCAGCAACTGTTTTTACACGAAGGTACTTACTTTTATTGCTCTTGACGATGTCGGTACTTATCTCACTTACCTTTACTCCCTGATTCTTCATTGAATTACGGATCTGGTCTTCGAGATTTCCAAAAAATTTTTTGATTGCTTCATCAGGCATGTTGTAAAGATCCTTGCCCTTAGTATCAAAATTCTCGACGGTTACCGACATTTCGCCTTCATTTGCAGAAATCCAAAGGTCATATCCACTTCCGGCCATAAGTCTTGAAACTTCAGAAGCATTCGTAAGGCGTCCGGTTCCATCGGAATAGATAGTCTTGCCACCCATAAAACATGTTCCGTATTCGGGAAGCACCATATTTACCGCAGTATTTCCATCTTCTACGCGAACCTTATTTTCTGCCGCATAAACATCTGTCTTACATATTCCCATAAAAAAGACAAACATTAAAATTGCAGTAACCACACGTTTCTTACCTATTAAATCCTTTTTCATTTTACCCCCACAAAATCTACATATACGCCCCCACAACAGTAACTCTTCCTCTTCTTTTTTGACACTATTAAGATAACTCATTCTTGCAATCATGACAACCCGATTTTTCCCAAAAATCTTTCTATACACAAGTCAACCAATTTGTGTTAAAGTTAATTTGCGTTATAGTTCACAGTCATTCAGACTGCAATTTTTTAACAATTATGCTCATTATCTTGAGCGTTTCGATTCACGTAAGTGGATAATCCCCGAAGGAAAGGTGGTGGTTTTTATGAAGTCAGATTCACATCGATGCGGCAGTGATCCTGCTCCTGGTCGAAGTACCATAAAAACCACATACGCAAAAGGAGATTATCATGGAATTACAAGAAGAGAAAACAATCGTTGAGATTCTAAAAGAGCTTCTTGAAGCAAGGCAGTACACCATGCTCCGCCAGACCATCTCAGAAATGAACACAGTTGATATAGCTGCCGCAATGGGTGAGATGGAGGATGAGGATTCACTTAAAATGTTCAGGATCCTCCCAAAGGATATGGCTGCGGATGTATTTGCCGACTTGGAACTGGATGATCAGCAGTATATCATTCGTTCACTGTCAGACCGAGAAGCTTCCAACATTATTGACAACTTAATGGCGGATGATGCCACCGACCTTTTGGAAGAGATGCCCGCCAGTGTAGTAAAGCGTATTCTGGCCAACGCGAGCCCCGAGACAAGAGCTGATATCAATCACCTGCTCAGATATCCCGAAGACTCAGCCGGAAGTATAATGACCGTGGAGTATGTAGACCTCCGTGAAGATATGACGGTCAACGACGCTATCGAAAGAATCAGGAAAAAAGGCGTAGATTCCGAAACTATCAACATCTGTTACGTTGTATCGAGACAGAAAATACTTGTCGGAACCGTTGCGCTCAGATACCTTCTTATAACAAAGCCCGATGAGATCATCGGCGACATAATGAATACCAATGTCATCAGTATCAACACGATGACCGACCAGGAAGAAGCAGCAAGAATCTTCCAGAAGTACGGCTTCACGGCAATGCCCGTTGTAGACAACGAGTCACGTATGGTCGGTATCATCACCATCGATGACGTTGTGGACATCATGGAAGAAGAGGCTACCGAGGATATCGAGAAGATGGCTGCTATCGTGCCGTCCGATAAGCCTTATCCCAAGGTAGGCATATTGGAAACCTACAGAAACAGAATTCCATGGCTGTTGTTCCTTATGGTCAGCGCCACATTTACGGGCGGAATCATAGCACACTATGAAGCAGCTTTGACAGCATTTGCACTGACCGCATACATCCCGATGCTTATGGATACAGGCGGAAATGCAGGTTCACAGGCAAGCGTATCAATTATCCGTGGATTGTCACTGAAAGAAATTGAGTTCAAAGACTTATTCAAGATAGTATGGAAAGAAATAAGAGTTGCGGTTCTTTGCGGTTTTACCCTTGCCGTTGCTAACTTTATAAGACTTCTTGTCTTTGCTCACGGCGTTCCGATCGCAACATCACTTGTTGTCTGCCTGACACTTTTTGTTGTTGTGCTCATTGCAAAACTCGTAGGTTGTTTCCTTCCCATGCTTGCATCACGCTTCGGCTTTGACCCGGCAGTTATGGCAAGTCCGTTCATTACCACAATAGTTGATGCATTGTCACTGCTTGTTTTCTTGAACATTGCAACCGCATTATTGGCATAGTAATATGACATCACAGTAAACATCGCCCCGGAGGAGATATGGGTAAGAAATCAGTAAAAGAGAATAAGAACATCTATTTCACATCACGTGAAGAGGCCGGCCTGACCAGAGCTCAGGCAAGCGAACTTATCGGAACAATAAGTGACAGCCGCCTTGAAAAAATAGAAACAGATAAGACATCCGTTCAGCCGGAAGACGTTGCAGATATGGCTGTCGCTTATAAGAAGCCTGAGTTATGCAACTACTACTGCACTCACGAGTGCCGGATCGGAAAAGGCAATGTTCCCGAGGTTAAGATTTCATCATTATCGGAGATTGTACTTGGAATGTTATCCGCACTTAATTCTCTGGACAACCAGAAAGCTCGTTTAATAGACATAACGGCAGACGGGCGCATAACAGATGACGAACTCAAAGATTTCGCCGAAATACAGCGTCAGCTGGACAATATAGACATGACTGTTGAAGCCCTTAGGTTATGGGTAAAAAATACAATTGCAGAAGGCAAGATAGATGAAAAGAAATTAAAAGATCTGAAAGCTTAATTGCTTTCAGATCTTTTTTATTAATACAAAAAGGACGACTCGATTATCTCGAGCCGTCCCTATTTATTTACATGTTATATTACGTACGATCTAAGATCAAAGTGCCTCGTGGCATGTACGTGCGATAACGTCGAGCTGCTGCTCCTTAGTAAGGTTGATGAACTTAACAGCATATCCTGATACACGGATAGTGAAGTTAGCATACTCAGGCTTCTCAGGATGCTCCATAGCATCGATGAGCTTCTCCTTACCAAATACGTTAACGTTAAGGTGGTGTGCACCCTGGTCAAAGTATCCGTCAAGAACGCTAACAAGCTTGTTTGATCTCTCCTCATCGTCGTGACCAAGAGCGTTAGGATTCATTGTCTGTGTGTTAGAAATTCCGTCAAGAGCGTACTCGTAAGGAATCTTAGCAACAGAGTTAAGTGAAGCAAGAAGTCCTGTCTTCTCAGCACCGTATGAAGGTGATGCTCCGGGTGCGAATGAAGCGAATGCAGGTCTTCCGTCAGGTGTAGCACCTGTAGCCTTACCATAAACAACGTTAGATGTGATTGTAAGGATAGATGTTGTAGGCTCAGAATCACGATATGTGTGGTGCTTCTCGATCTTCTTCATGAATGTCTTAAGGAGCCATACAGCGATCTCGTCTGCTCTCTCATCATCGTTACCGTATCTGGGGAAGTCTCCCTCTACCTTGTAATCAACAACAAGACCTGACTCATCACGAACAGTTGTAACCTTAGCATACTTGATAGCTGAAAGTGAATCTACAACGTGTGAGAATCCGGCGATACCTGTAGCGAATGTACGTCTTACATCTGTATCGATAAGAGCCATCTCAGCTGCTTCGTAGTAGTACTTATCATGCATGTACTGGATAAGGTTGAGGATGTTTACATAGAGTCCTGCAAGCCAATCCATCATGATGTCATATTTGTGCATAACTTCATCATAATCAAGTACGTCAGCTGTGATAGGAGCCATCTCAGGACCTACCTGCATGTGCTTGCCGTCCTTTGTAAGGAACTTCTCATCCTTACCACCGTTGATAGCGTAAAGAAGGCACTTAGCAAGGTTAGCTCTTGCTCCGAAGAACTGCATCTCTTTACCTGTCTGTGTAGCAGATACGCAGCAGCAGATGCTGTAGTCATCTCCCCAGATAGGACGCATAACATCATCGTTCTCGTACTGGATTGAAGATGTTGTAACTGAAATCTTTGCAGCATACTTCTTGAATGTCTCAGGGAGCTTAGATGTGTAGAGCACTGTAAGGTTAGGCTCAGGTGAAGGTCCCATGTTCTCAAGAGTATGAAGGAAACGGAAGTCGTTCTTTGTAACCATGTGACGACCGTCCATTCCAAGTCCACCAACCTCAAGTGTAGCCCATACAGGATCACCTGAGAAGAGGTTGTTGTATGAAGGAATACGAGCGAACTTAACCATTCTGAACTTCATTGTCATGTGGTCGATAAGTTCCTGTGCCTCTTTCTCTGTAAGAGTTCCTTCTTTAATATCTCTTTCAATATAAATATCAAGGAATGTTGAAACACGTCCAACTGACATTGCAGCACCGTTCTGAGTCTTGATAGCTGCAAGGTATCCGAAGTAAAGCCACTGAACAGCTTCCTTAGCGTTCTTAGCGGGAGCAGAAATATCAAATCCGTAAACGGCTGCCATTTCCTTCATTCCCTTAAGAGCTCTAACCTGCTCAGAGATTTCTTCTCTCTGACGGATGATGTGGTCGAGCATTGTTCCGTCACCACAGTTGTTGTAATCATCCATCTTCTTCTTGATGAGGTAGTCAATACCGTAAAGAGCTACTCTTCTGTAGTCGCCTACGATACGTCCACGGCCGTATGTATCAGGAAGACCTGTTACGATGTGGCTGTGTCTTGCTGCTCTCATCTCAGGTGTGTAAGCATCAAATACTGCCTGGTTGTGAGTCTTGTGATACTCTGTGAAGATCTTGTGGAACTTCTCATTTACCTTGTATCCGTATGTCTCAGCAGCTTCTTCAGCCATCTTGATTCCGCCGAAAGGCATGAATGCTCTCTTAAGAGGCTTATCTGTCTGAAGACCAACAACCTGCTCAAGGTCCTTCATAGACTCATCAATATATCCGGGGCCATATGCTGTAAGACTAGAAACAACCTCTGTCTCACACTCAAGAACGCCGCCCTTTTCACGTTCCTGTTTCTGGAGCTCCTGAAGCTTGCCCCAAAGCTTATCTGTAGCTTCTGTAGGCTCAGCCAAAAAGCTCTCATCTCCATCATAAGGTGTGTAGTTGTTCTGGATGAAATCTCTTACGTTAACGTCATCCAACCAGTGGGTTCCCTTAAACCCGCGCCATGCTTCGTTCATTTTACGTACTCCTCGTTAAAATATTATCATATGTATTGTTCGAGATTGATGATATCACCTGTTACACAACCAAACATTGATTGTAATCAAGTTTTGAGTTTTTCTTAAAATATTATTTAACTCCATCAAAAAAGACAGCTCCATTGCGCAGCTGCCTTCTCATGATATTATTTCCCATTTAATATTTTCATTGCATTTTCAACTCTCTCTTTTGAAGGAGATTTAACGCCGTCGAGCTTGTAAGGAATACCGAGTGTCTCGAACTTATGCTGTCCCATCGAATGATAGGGAAGAACCTCAATCTTTTGTACATTGGAAAGAGTCTCTATAAACTCTCTTGTTCTCTTAAGGTACTCATCATCATCGGTTATTCCGGGCACGAGCACATGACGGATCCATATGGGTTTTGAGATATCCGACAGATACTTGAATCCGTCGAATATATTGTCATTCGGAAGCCCTGTGAGCTCTATGTGCTCATCCTTGTCGATGTGCTTGATATCAACAAGTAACAGGTCCGTATACTTCATAAGTTCCTCAAACTTGGAAAAGAAAGGCTCCTCACGCGTAAAAGGCTGAAGTGCCGTATCTATGCATGTATTGATACCGCGCTCTTTTGCCTTCTTAAAGAGCTCAATCAAGAAGTCTATCTGAAGAAGCGGCTCTCCGCCGCTTACAGTAATTCCGCCTTCTGTTCCCCAATAGCTTCTGTATCTTTCCGCAAAGTCCAGAAGTTCATCGGGAGTACGCATATCTTCCGAATTGGGATCCCAAGTATCAGCATTGTGGCAGTACTTGCATCTTAATTTGCATCCCTTTAAGAATACGATAAATCTGATTCCGGGTCCATCAACCGAACCGAATGTCTCTATTGAATGAATTGCACCTTTAACCATTGTTACTCCGTTTCATAAATAATCTGTATAGATCACTGATAAATATATATTTCCCTTAATGCATCTCTGTCGAGCACCCTGATCTTGGCATGTCCGACTCGCTCAATAAGCCCGCTCTTTTCCATCTCCCTGAGTTTCCTGCTGACAGTCTCTGTTCGAAGATTTACACTTGCGGCAATGTCATCGAGTTTTAATACTATGTCATCGCCCACACTCCTGTCAACTCTGTACATCAAAAAGCCCGCCAGTCTGGCCATCGGGTCTTTTGTGGAAAGAAGCATGTTCCTCTCATTGGCATCGTGGAGTTTTTTGCTCAAAAGAATGATGATATTCATCGCAGCCGAAGGATCGTCCACAACTTTAATGAAATCATCCCTGTGTATCTGGCAAATAGAAGCATTTGTAAGGCAAACCGCAGAATAAGGATAAATACTGCCATCCAAAAACATGCCTTCCCAAATGATGTCATGATCTGCAAGAATCGTTATGATCTGCTCTCTTCCGAGAGAATCGTATCTGCAAAGCTTAACTCTTCCTTTTCGTATTATGCATATGGAATCAACGGGTTCGCCTTCTCTGAAAAGATAACTGTTCTTCTTGAGAGTCTCATGAACAGAATGCTCCATAAGGCTTACCTGCGCATTTACAGGAAGTCCCTCGATAATAGGGACACTCGCAGTGCATAGTCCACCGCACTCCTCACAGATATTGAGCCCTATGATTCCTCTTTTTAACTCTTCTGCCTGGCTCCGGCCCTGATATATTCCTTTTTGTATCTCTTTCTTATCATTCATAAACAAATACCGACTCTCATTACTCCTTCGACCATAAGTAGCAATACGCCTGCGTCCTTGCAGCAAAAGGCTGAGTCTTAAGCAGTTCTCTTACTTCTTTTTTGGTATACCAGCCGGGTACTATCTCTTCCAATGTCGAGCTGCTTTTTGAAAAAGTTCCCGCCGCCTTTCCGACGCAGCAAAGGTTCTTTTCATTTGAGAAACCGACTGCACTGTAACTTTCGCCAATCCACTCGTCAATACTGATTATATCAAGTCCTGTTTCTTCCTTGAGTTCTCTTCTTGCGCTCTCCTCCGGTACTTCACCGGGATCGATAAGACCTGCAGGGAAGTTGTATACCCATGCGCCCGGTGCAAGTCTGAACTCTTTGTTTATAAGTATCTTTTCCCCAGTCTCATCGTGCATGATAAGCACAACTGCATCGATCTTGTTGTTGTGAATATCGTCATATCCCTTGAGATCGGGATTTCTGCTGATTATCTCGTATGTCTTATCCTTGTTATCAACAGTTTTGTAATGAAGGTCGTAGCGGGTAATGAACTCGCCCTGCTCCTTTTTCTCTAAGTACTGAAATTCCATAAATAATCACTCCTGCATTAAAACTTAACAGAAGGAAGCTGATATTTTCTCTCGTAGAAATCAACTGCCTGCTCAAAGCCTTCTCTTTTATCCGCTTTGAGCGTTTCCAAATACTCGTGTGCATCGTACGCATCATCATGCACCTCAATAACGCCTACGGCGATGTTGCTGCAGTGATCTGCGATACGCTCATAATCTGTTCCGATATCACTAAGGTCAAAGCCCTGCTCAATGGTACACTTGCCCTTGCGAAGCCTTCTCACATGACGCCTTTTTATCTCTTTCTGAATGCCGTCAATCGCTTCCTCGAGAGGCTCTATAGACTTTGCTATCTCGACATCACGTGTTTCAAACGCTTTTATAGACATATCCACGATCTCTTTTACCGCTGATGCGAATATATCCATCTCTATCTGACCCTTCTGGGTAAACTCTCTCTTATTCTCCGCCATACCCTGAGCTTTCTGCATGATGTTGAGAGCATGATCGCTTATTCTCTCATAGTCGGTGATGCAATGAAGAAGCATTGTGAGTGTATGGCTGTCTTCGGGAGCAAGATGATGGTTGTTTATCTTCATAAGATAAGTTCCAAGCTGGTCCTCGTACTGATCGACTTTGCGTTCAAGATAATCAACATCCTGCGCCACTTCATCTTTGTAATCCGTAATAAGTGAAACTGCCTTATCAAGGGCATCTTTTGACATATTAGCCATCTCGACCGCAGCAAGTCTGGCCTGTTCAAGCGCAAAAGGAGGGTTCGCAAGGAAAAGAGGATCCAAAGTTCTGATTCCCTGCTGCTCTTCCTGCTCCTTTTTCTCCTTATCATCTATAGGAATAGAGCTGAGTGCGAGATTTACAAGCACCCCTGAGAAAGGAAGCATAAGGGGCGTTGCAATAAGATTAATAAGTGTATGTATCCCCGGAATTCCCGCAAGTCCGACTTCCCGGTGCATAAAGGAGAAATTCATCACAGCATTCAAAGAATAAAAAATTATCATAAACAGTAATGCTTTTATGAAGTTGAAATACAAGTGCATAAGAGCTGTTCTCTTACCGTTCTTGTTTGCGCCAAACGATGAAAGAATCGCTGTGATACATGTACCAACCTCAGCGCCTACAACAACAGGTATTGCTATGTTGAAATAGACAGGTATACTTCCCGATATCGCCTGAAGCACACCGATTGTTCCGGCTGAACTCTGAATGAGCATGGTAAAAAAGATTCCGACCATGAATCCGATAAGAGGATTGCTGAACTTCATAAGAAGGCCCTTAAATCCTTCATTATCCTTTAGCGGAGCGACAGCATCAGACATACTGCTCATTCCGAACATCAAAACAGAAAATCCGAGAAGGATTGTTCCGATATTTTTCTTTTTCTCACTTTTGGAAAACATATATAGCCCGATACCTATAAGAGCCAAGAAAGGTGTGAATGACCTGGGCTTTAAGAGTTCCAGCCACAAATACTTTGTGCTGTTCAGATTATTAAGTGTAAGAATCCATGCCGTAAATGTCGTACCAAGGTTAGCACCGAGAATAACGTTTACTGCCTGTTTAAGAGTTACGATTCCTGAATTAACAAGACCAACTACCATTACGGTAGATGCAGATGATGATTGAACCAGTGCGGTTACACCGACACCGAATAAATACGCGATAATAGGATGTTTGGTGACTTTGGCAAGTACGCTCTCAAGTCTTCCGCCTGCGGCCTTGGTAAGACCTCCGCTCATAACGTTCATCCCATACAAAAACATTGCAAGGCCTCCGATTAGCCCTGCCACCATTTTAAAACTGTCTAAAAATTCTTTCATTTCACCTCCATAGGCACTCTTCGTTAAGGGCTCTCTACCCTTCGTACCTATCCATTTTTTATCTCTATTGTTACAAATCTATTGTATAGGATGCCGTCAAAAAAAGCCACAAATAAATTTAAGCACCAAATCTCAGCATCAGCCGCACGTATTCTCCATAGGTGGGTCCGCCGACCGGCTCGATCTTCTCGCCGACATACTCTCTTCCGTATATATCTTCCTCGACAGACACCGTATCCAAAACCTTAAATCCCAGTTTCTTGCACAGATTAATGGAAATCTCATTCTCGGCTTTTACAAGGGTCTGAACCTTATCAAAAAGAAGGATATCCCTGCCATAGTCAAGAACCGCCTTGCACGCCTCATAAGCATAGCCCTGCCTCTGGAACTCTTTTCCGACAAGAAATCCAAGTTCAATATCATCAAACCCGTTCCTTACGGAGTAGCCGACTCTTCCGATAACCCTGTTATCCTTACGCCTTACAAGTGTCCATACGCCAAAGCCCATAAGGCCATATACTTTCTCGATATAATCTTTCTGGTATCTCTTTTCATCTTCGGGATTCTCAAAAAGGCCTTCCATATATCTGGTCATCTCGGGATCTTTATACAGCTTATAGAACTCGTCCACGTCATCAAGCGTCGTTTCCCTCACAAGGAGCCTTGAAGTCGTGAGCACTTCCCAGGGCTCACCCGCGTATCTCTGATAAGCCTTCACGAATGAATCCAAGTCGACTTCGTCAATGTCGGAAAAAATATATTTCACTCCCGGAAATTCTTCGTTCTTATTTAATGGATGCTCCACTCCGACCACGTAGAATCCAAGCTCCGTCGCTCTTACGGTATTTTCTTTCCTGTCGGCAACGACAAGCATTTCTTTATCAGTCTTATTATCTTTGAAAAAATCCTGTGCCCCGAACACCTCCGCTTCGATGCCACATTGATTTATATATTCTCTTGCGGATTCTAAGCTTTCAGTTACCTCACTGCTTTTCAGATTTTTTTCATCTATTACAAACGCAACCTTCTTCAGCACAAACTTTTCCTCCGAGAATAATTATAATACATAAAACGCCCACATTACGATAAATGCGAGCGTTCATAATTTGTTTACAATTCATTAAAAGAATGGTTACTTCAAATCATCTTTTGGACATACCTGCTTGTTATTATAATATTGTCAGATGAGTTGAGACAGACAATACCAATTAAACTTTTTCATAATGTGCCGGGTAAGAGAAGCTTACCCGGCATCCTCCCTTTTAAAAAAGGGCTTTTTTTAATTAATGAGTTTTATTTCTTCTTGTTTCCGTGAAGAAACATCTCCATGTCAGCAACTGCCGACTCTTCATCGCTTCCTTCTGCGATAACTGTTACTTCTTCTCCTGTGTTCAGACTAAGTGTCATCATTCCCATAATGCTCTTTGCATTAACTTTCTTGGACTGAGCCTCGATATGAACAGTACTCTCGTACTTACTTGCGAGCTGAACAAGCTCAGCAACAGGTCTTGCCTCCAGTCCTCTGGGCAACTTAATCTCGATAGATTTTGTCAACATAATAATTCCCTCCTCATCTCAGCTTATCCGCAAGCTCGCTCAGTTTCCTAAGCCGATGATTAACTCCTGACTTACCTACAGGCGGATCAAGATACTTGCCCAATTCAAGAAGCGTCGCATCAGGGTGTTCAAGCCTGACCTCTGCCATCTCCCGCAAGCTCTCCTGCAAGCGATTAAAACCATAAAAGTCTCTGATATATGTAATGTCCTCTATTTGCTTAGTCGCGGCATTAACAGTCTTTGTTATATTGGCGACTTCACAATTGACTCTCCTGTTGATGGAATTTCTCATCTCTTTTACAATCCTGAGATTCTCCAGATTCATAAGACTGATCGGAGCTTCCATTATATTCAGAAGATCAACAATACCGGAGCCTTCCTTCACATATAAAACAAAATATTTCTTTCGTCTGACTATCCTTGCCTCAATATCAAAGCTCTCTATTATCTCCTGCAACCTAAGTGCCTGATTCTCATAGTCACAGACAAATTCCAAATGATATCCCTTGTTGGGATCGCTTATGGAACCGATGCACAAGAAAGAATCGCGAATGAAGGCTCTCTTACAACATGATTTTCCTGTGATAAGCGGGCTCACTCCTTCCTCGAAAGGTCTGAGGTTCCCATCACCGTCAATCACCCTGATTGCCTTAAGACACGATTCAAGAAGTTCCCCTTCTCCCAGTACAGGCCTGTAAACACGCCCATTTACCTTGATATCGGGGGATTCTTCCAAAAAGCTAGTTCCTATATTAAATGCTTTTTTTATTAATGTAAAGAACTTTCTAATTACAGCCTCATTATCCGGCTGCAAATAAAGCATTATCGGCTTACCGTTTTTCAGCTCAATATAGCCCGTGCTGTTAACAATGGCTGCTATCTCCGCAAGCCTGCAATGCCTCGACGCACCTATGCGTTTTGCAAGTTCTTCTTTTACGTCGGATGAAAAAGACATATCTCACCTTGCCTGCTTCACATCTCTGTGTAAGAGCTTGATTCCAAACTTACCGTCTCCGGCTTTCAACCTGTTATACAGTTCGTTGGCGATTGTTACACTTCTGTGCTGGCCACCGGTACATCCGATAGCAACAACAAGCTGATACTTACCTTCTTTGATATATCCGGGAATCAGGAATTCAAGCATATCCGTCAGCTTATCCAGGAACTGCCCGCATTCCGGAAAACTTTTTACATAGTCCTGAACCGGCTTGTCATTTCCCGTCTGATGTTTTAGATCATCTATATAAAAAGGGTTCGGCAGGAACCTAACATCAAACACAAGGTCTGCGTCCGACGGAATTCCATATTTAAAACCAAATGAAAGCACCGTCACCATAAGAGAATTGTACTCTTCGTTTCTTACAAAGATACGGTCAAGTTCTTCGCGGAGTTCTCTTGTGAGGAGCTTGGAAGAATCGATAACATAGTCCGCTCTCTTTTTTACCTCCGTAAGAACCGCTCTCTCTTTGGCAATTCCGTCCTCTATACGATTTCCGATATCATTGACATTCATCGGATGAACACGTCTTGTCTCTTTATATCTCTTTATAAGAACTTCATCGCTTGCGTCCATATAAAGAACTTCAATGGGAAGTCCTCTTTCTTTCAGAGTGTCGATGATTCCCGCAACCTCTTCAAACTTCTGGCCCGCTCTTGCGTCAATTCCAAGTACGACTTTGCTGATCCCGTTATCCGGTACTGCGACAAGCTCAGCAAACTTCTCTATCAGAAATACAGGAAGATTATCAACACAATAAAAACCTGCATCTTCAAGCATATGTATAGCGGTCGATTTACCACCGCCGCTCATTCCCGTAACAACTACGAATCTCATGGTTTAAACCTCTCACGTATATAAATAAGTGCTCTGCTTTTGGGATTCTCACTAAACTCGCTTGAAGCTCGTTAAGTGTTCCCCCATGGCTCGCACTAGACTCGAAATAACCTCGTCAAGTGCTCTGCTCAAATCTACCAAGCATAATAACTTCGGGCTCCAGCATCACTCCATAGGACTCGTATACCTTCTTCCTTACGTCATCAATTACTTTGTATATATCGGCCGAAGTTGCAGAATCTTTATTTATCACAAATCCGCAATGCTTCTCCGATACACACGCACCGCCCACGGTATAGCCCCTAAGTCCGGCATCCTGGATAAGTTTACCCGCAAAATTTCCTTCAGGTCTCTTAAATGTCGATCCGGCACTGGGATACTCAAGCGGCTGTTTGTCACGTCTTCTCTGTGCAAGATCGGACATCTTTTCTATAATTGCTTCCTTCTGTCCCTTAGTAAGTTCAATAAGCACGGACAGAACGATATATTTTTTTCCTTTAATAAAACTGGTCCTGTAACCAAATTCCATGTCGTCGCATGAAAGCGTCACAAGCTCACCTTCAGGTGATATGACCTTGACTTCCTTTACGACCTGCTTCATCTCGCCGTCATAGGCGCCTGCGTTCATGACCATCGCGCCGCCGATAGTTCCGGGAATTCCCGCAGCGAACTCAAAGCCTGCAAGCTCTCTGTCTCTTGCAAAAGAAGCTATGGCTGAATTAAGCGCACCGGCCTCTGCCCTGATACTCGTGTCACTTTCTGCGGATACATCCGTAAAGTTCTTAAGTGAAACGACAACTCCGTCATATCCGTCATCTGATACAAGAAGATTGCTTCCGTTTCCGAGAATAAAATACTCTTCATTAGATTCTCTGAGCTGCTCCACAACTTTCAATAACTGCTCAGTGTCTTTCGGGCTTATAAATAAGCTCGCAGGCCCACCTGTTCTAAACGTAGTGTGCCTGCTCATGTTTTCATTTAATATGATATTTTCTTCTGAGACAATTTCTCTCAGAGCATTTACTAAATCGTTATTCAAAAAAATCTCCTTTTAATACAGAAGCATTCTTGCTGCGCCGAAGACTCCCGCATCATTTCCAAGTTTTGCAAGTGCAAACTGTGCTGTGCTGCAACCGGAAAATACATACTTTTTAAATGAAGGCATCAAGAGGTCAAAGAGCATTTCTCCCGCTTTTGAAACTCCGCCGCCGATAACTATTATCTCAGGATTTACAACCGTAGCGACACTTGCGATTCCTTTTCCGAGGTAATAACCGTACTTCTCAGCGCATTTAACGGCAACCTTGTCACCTTTCTTGGCTGCGTCGAATACGTCCTTGCACTCGAAATCTTTGCCGCGAAGAACGCTGTCTTCTGCCGCCTCTGCAAGAATTCTCTTAGACACTCTCACTGCTCCGGTAGCACTTGCGTACTGCTCAAAGCAACCGTGATTGCCGCATCCGCATGCTTCAGGCTCATCATCAACAAGATGGATGTGTCCGATCTCTCCGCCTGAACCTGTTGCTCCTGTTAAGATCTTGCCTTCGTTTATGATTCCGCCGCCTACACCTGTTCCGAGTGTAACAAGGAGCATGTTCTGATGTCCCTGTCCGCCGCCTCTCCACTGCTCACCGAGAGCTGCAACGTTGGCGTCGTTTCCTGCTTTTACCTTAAATCCCGTGAGTGATTCGAGCTCTTTTACCACATTAAGCTTGGACCATCCAAGATTTACGGCCTGAAGACACATGCCATCTGCATCTACAGCACCGGGAACACCAAGTCCGATTCCGATTACATCATCGGATGCAAGATTTTTCTCAGCGATCTTAGCCTTAACAGACTCTGCAACATCACTTAAAATGCTGCTTCCGTTGTTCTCTTTTCTGGTAGGTATCTCCCATAGCTCAACTTTCTCGCCTTCCTCTGTAAGAAGTCCGATCTTAGCAGTTGTTCCTCCGATATCTACGCCAAATACATATTTTCCCATTACCTCTAATAGTCTCCTTTTGTATTATTCCTCTTCAATTATTCCTCGTCGTCATCATCGTCGTCCGAACGTCTTCTTGCAAGTGAGTTCTGAACTCTGTTGTAGAGCTCCTGCGCAGCATTGTAGCCCATCTGTTTCTGTCTATGGTTAACTGCTGCCGACTCGCAGATTACCGCAAGATTTCGGCCCGGTCTTATTGGAATCCTGTGACAAACTATCTTGTTTCCAAGGTACTCTGTGTACTCTTCCTCAAGTCCGAATCTGTCGTACTCTCTGTCCTTGTCCCACTCTTCAAGCTTGATAACAAGGTCGATAGTCTGTGTCTCTCTTACGCTGGATACACCGTAAAGCGTTTTAACGTCTATGATTCCGACACCTCTCATCTCAATAAAATGCCTTGTAATATCAGGCGATGTTCCTATGAGAGTCTCCTCACTTACACGCCTAAGCTCAACCGCGTCATCCGATACAAGACGATGTCCTCTTTTAATAAGCTCGATCGCAGTCTCTGATTTACCGATTCCGCTCTCACCCGTTATAAGAACACCTACGCCGTAAACATCAACAAGTACGCCGTGAATTGAGATGCATGGAGCAAGTTTTACATTGAGCCACCTGATGATCTCCGCCATGAAAACAGAGGTGGACTTCTTGGTCATGAGAACCGGTACTTTCTCCTCAACCGCAATTTTCAAAAAGATAGGATCGGGAGCCAGGTCCCTGCAGAAAACAACTCCCGGTATATCAAAGGAAAGCAGTTCTCTGTACATCTTCTCTTTTTCCTTATCAGAAAAAGATTCCATGTATGTATATTCTACGAAACCTATAACCTGTAGTCTGGTTGCCTCGAAGTGTTCATAATACCCTGCAAGCTGCAACGCCGGCCTGTTAATATCAGGCTGAATAATGCGGATCTTCTTGATATCAAGCTCCGGTGTAAGATTTGTGAGCTTCATTTTATCAATAATTGTTTTAAGACTTACGCTTGCCATCAATGCCTCCCCAACATAAGTATTTTCAGTTAATTACTAGGAAAAATGATACCATAGATGGGGGAAATTTTAAAGCTACCAGACACTAATGCCTGATAGCCATCCTATGTTTTCTTTATTTCTCATATCTTCTGTAATAATCAAGGAAATAATCCGGTCCCTCCATCCATAAACCGGATTCAAAATTGTAAAGACATTTACATGCGTTTGAATTTAAAAGTCTGTTTCTGGACTCCTCAATTGAGATATTATCTTCAGCAGCCATATCTTCAATAGCATCTGTAAGTATCATATCAGCGCAGATATTCATCTTATCAAATGACATATTTCCTTACCTCCTGATATTCCAAACATCCAATCGCCTTTTTCGTAATGAAACAAAATTGGTCAACCAGATGATCCGGTAACAGCTGCTCAATAGCGATATTAACTGCCTTTTCTGATTTCACATCACCATAAAGCCCATTAAGATAAGCCGTTATCACCGGATTGGTAGTATCATTTGCTATTTTACCAATAACTATCTCTGCATTAAAAATATTATTATCAATCAAGGGAACAAGCTCACCTGCAAGTTTTTTTCTACGATTCTGAGAAATAAACCAAAGCCACTCTTTATCAGCATCTATAAATTCATGAACAGCAACATCTTCTGAATAATGAAATCTAAACGAAGACACATATCCATAATTCTGTTCAAGCGAAATCTGTTCGGCATTCTGTGCCTTAATTATTGATGACCGAATAAAATTTCTGGCCTGATTAAGATCACTTGTCAGGTAAAAACCTCTTCCAAAATCTTTTCCTTTTGCACATCGTTCCAAGTCAATCTTTTCTACCGGAGTATAACTTCCGTGAAATAGAAGCATTCCATCTTTTAATTTCACTAAATGGCTCCTTTCCTTTTTAAAATTCTGCTTATATCATTTAAATTATACTCGTCACCATTAATATGAAACATATCATAACACTCTTCTATATATTGCCATATTTCATACTTTGAAAAGATATCATTTGCAGTTGCGCGATTCATTTTATATTTCCGGCAAAATTCACCCAATAATCTAATTTCCATGAAAATAATTTCATTAATCATAAAATTATCCCCCCTTCACTGCACTATGTTCATGGTTATCTAACATAACCATTGTATCAAATCGCAAGTGTTATGGCTATTCTAAACCGATTTCAAGCTTTGGCGTTTGCCTTTCCTAATATACATCATTTTTCCAAAAACAACTTATAACTAGCTGCTAAGTATACTATTATGTCAATTCCAGCTGGTTATCTCG
Organism: Butyrivibrio sp. AE2005; assembly: GCF_000686965.1. Lineage (NCBI taxonomy): Bacteria > Bacillati > Bacillota > Clostridia > Lachnospirales > Lachnospiraceae > Butyrivibrio > Butyrivibrio sp. AE2005. The sequence continues at coordinate 7,593 of NZ_KK366046.1, read as the reverse complement.
CAATATCATGCATATAATCATTTATCTACATGCGTCATAATTTCGCTCTTATATATTGTAAATATCTCTCTGTTAGGTATCTTAGCATTGCACAACCATGTTCCATCACCTTGAAGTTTTTTATCAAATATTTTCAAATAGCCGGCATCCAATAGCAATCTATAGATATTTGCCACATTTTCCGTAAGCGACCTGTATACAACATTCTGATCAATCTTCGCTATAACTCTTTCTCCAATTAAAAGCACATTAAGTTTCTCGATTATATCATCCGTAGCAGACTCCATCACATCTTCCAAAATCTCATTTTTACCGGTGTTGACCCAATAAGCCTGTGGTAAACATCCGCTTGAAATATAATTTATCACTGACCACGGATTATATATTTCCTTGCTCCCAAAAAGATATCCATCATACCAGTCTCTTAACTCATTTTCCTTATCCGACACTCTATAATATTCGAGCATATCCTTAACTTCCGATTCCGTAAACCCAAAAAAGCTATTATATGCCTCATCCATTACAGAATTAACCATAAGATTGTTTAAACCACTGAATATACTTTCCTGCGATATTCTTAAAATTCCTGTCAGGAAACCATATGACAAATTCCTGTTATCTTTAAACGCTCCGGAAAAGAAATTCCTCATAAATCCAATAATTTCATCATAAAACTCTTTGGAATATCCTTCCTGTATAGGAGTATCATATTCATCAATAATAATAATGGGCGCCTTATCGTAATGCTCAGAAAGCATTTTTGAAAGTTTCAAAAGAGCAGATGACAGCTCCACTTCGCTTGCCTGTCCGTTCAATACCTTCTCATAATAATCTTTCTCATATTTTTCAAGCTTATTGCTGTTTTTTAGCTCGGAATGTCTACCAAATTCATCTTGAAGAAGCTCTGTAATTTTAGAAAAAGTCGCATCCCATGAATCAAACTTCACATCCTTAAACGTCAAAAAAATCACCGGATATTTCCCCTGATGCGCTCTATATTCAGGTCCACACCTCCATATCGCTTTATCTGCAAAATATCTACTTGTATCCTCAGAAGATATCTCAAAGAAAACGCGGAGCATATCCATATTTAACGTCTTGCCAAAACGCCTTGGGCGTGTAAATAAAGAAACTAATGCCTTACAATCCAAAAACTCCTTGATAAGCAACGTCTTATCAACATAATAGTAGTCAGATTGCGCCCTAATATAATCAGATATACCTATCGGAAGCGGCTTTTTCTCCTTTGCAGATTCACTTTTAACATATCTGCCGCTAACAATACGATTATCTGTAGGCCTTTGAGCATTATCGGGTATTTGCCACTGTTTGCCGACTTTTTCAGCCCCGGGAATCTTTCCATCTTTGCAAAATTCGGTCACCCTTCGCTCTGATATGCCCCATATTAATGCCATTTCTTTGCATGATTTCATCATATTACCCTTCGTTCACTAATCATCGATTATATTTATATTATAAACAAAGTTCGGAAGGAAATCAAAATATAATTGATTTCCTTCCGAACTTTATAATTTAAAACCATTTAATCTAAATCATTTTTGGTAAAACTAAATCTCAGCACCTGACATCCAATAGTTCCATAACTCCGTTAAGCACAAGCTCCACGGAATCAGCAGGCACGAAGACGCAGTCTCCCTTATATATATTTATGTATTCTTTCCTTCCGTCTTCCGTGCAATAACTGATATTTCCGCAGCCGTCGTAGCACAAAAGGACTCTGAAGGAAAGCTCATCGGAGCAGAATGTAACATGCTGTCTTCTCTCGGTATTTATGAGCATCCTGTACACTTCAAAATACTTACATCTACTAAGGAGCTCATTTGCAACACCCGGGCTATACTTAAGCACCCTCATTGCCTGCCTAGGTTCACCTATGTTCTTTAAATTCGAAACTTCAAGTGCCTTATCCACATGAAGCTCTCGCTTTTTACCGTTCTTATCCACACGGTCGTAATCGTACAGCCTGTAAGTAAGATTACTGTTTTCCTGAATCTCTGCTATAAGCGCACCCGCACCTATAGCATGTATCGTTCCCGCTTCTATAAAGAAAACGTCATTCTTCTTAATGGGATAATATCTAAGATGCCTCTCAAGCTCTCCTTTTTCTATGGCATCTCTGATGGCTTCTTTACTGCAATCATATTTTAGGCCGTAAATCAACCTGGAATCCTTGATGGCATCAAGAACATACCACATCTCCGTCTTACCTAGCTGACCGTTTTCATACTCTCTTGCATATTCATCGCTTGGATGAACCTGCACAGACAGATTCGCCTTTGCATCAATGAACTTTATGAGAATCGGAAGTTCGCCAAGCTCCTCGCAATGCTTTCCCAGATATTCGGAATGCTCTTTTAAAACGTCGATAAGGAGTCTTCCGTCAAACTCACCGCCCGAAACAACACTCGGTCCGTCAGGATGTGTACTACATTCCCATGTCTCCGCCAAGGGATCCATATCTATATTCTTACCAAAATCATCATTAAGCCTCTGGCCGCCCCAGAGATAATCCTTTGCGGCAGGCTTTAGCATAAAAGGAAAATTCTTCAATGTGTCATCTCTCATCTTTTTTTGACAACATATGATATACAGTTGGACTTTTGACATCTATATCATATTTATTCAAGGTTATATTTTTGTTTATCCTCTACGGTAATATCTTTTCCAAGCTGTACCTCAATAAGCTTAAGCTCAGTCTCTGCAAAAACCGTATGTCTGCATCCTGCACTCATGGTAATAACGTCTCCGGCCTTGATATTCTGCTCCATTCCGTCAACCACAGTTCTGCCCTTACCGGAGAGAACAACCCATACTTCATCTCTGTTCTTATGACTGTGATAGTTCATGGAATGCCCCGGATTAAGAACAACTTTTATTGTCATCGACTCAGATTCAACATCCATTACCTGATATTTGCCCCATGACTTCTCGGCAAACATAATCTGCTGATTAAATTCCTCAACATAGGGCTTGATGTAACTTGACTGCTCCTTGTCAGAAACAAGTATTCCGTCGGGAGATGCCGATACCACAACATCCTTAAGTCCCATGCAAAGTATAGGAACATCGAGGTCGTTAAGTACATGCACATTCTCACACTTATCGTTAAGAACAGCATTTCCGACAATATTCTCATGCATAGCCTCTGTCAGAGTATTCCAGCTTCCAAGATCCTTCCAGCTTCCCGCATACTTCATCATTCCTATGCTGTTCTCTTTTTCAACAACCGCATAGTCAAAGCTAATCTTATTACTGTTATCATATCTGTCAAAAAAGTCCTGATAATCCTTAAAATCAATAAGCTCATGCGCCTTATTAAGCACATAGCCAAGCTTAAATGCAAAAACTCCGCCGTTCCAAAGAGCACCTTTTTCAATATACTCCTTAGCCATAGCAGCATCAGGCTTTTCCTTAAATTCAAGAACCTCGCTGACATCAGCGGCTTCCTTCGGAATAATATATCCGTACTTCTCACTTGGATATGTCGGCTCTATTCCCATGAGATTAAGGTTGTAATCTCCCTTTACCGCCATATCTGAAAGATCTGAAAGAGCCTTAAAATATGTGTCGTCGACATACGGATCTACAGGGCACACAACGACAGGCTCATCTTCTTTTACACCCTTCACATCATGAAGGAAACTGCACGCAAGTGCTATTGCAGGAAAAGTATCTCTTCTGCACGGCTCAATGGAAAGATCTACCGCCTCACCAAGCTGATTGTTGATCGCTGACGCCTGGCTCTTTGACGTTGCAATTGTAACATTTGCATCCGAGTCAACTTTCCTTATTCCTCTATACATACGCTGAAGCATGGACTCATATTCGCCATCTTCAGTCTTAAATATTCTGATAAACTGCTTACTTCTGATGTCGTTGGACAAAGGCCAAAGACGCTTTCCAGATCCACCTGATAATAATACTATGTTCACAATTTAAACCTCTTTTTTCAAAATAATTACGTGTATTTCTGTATCATACCACTTTTCCTCTATCTGAAGAAGCGCTTCTTCAGATAGAGGATTGTTTTTGGACCAACATAGAATAAACAGTAGCCTGGATTAGAATTCAATCCAGGCTACAATATTTTAATCATTGGAAGTTAAGAATATTACTCCCAAACAAATTCCCCCCTTGTGGAATCTATACATACGCTGGAACATAGACTCATACTCGCCGTTCTCAGTATTAAATATTCTAATAAACTGCTTACTTATAACATCGTTGGACAATGGCCAAAGGCGCTTCCCAGCCCCCAACGGATAAAAGAACTATGTTCATATCAAAAACTCTTATATTTCTTTTTTTACAAACTTCATTTCACCATCTTTTAAATATGTTCTCTCGCTGATTATATATCTTGGCCTATGCTTAACTTCAAGATAAATCTTACCTATGTACTCTCCAAGAACTCCCAAAGAGATCAACTGTATTCCACCTATAAAACAAACCACACAAATAGTACTTGACCACCCTGAAACCGTTTGTCCTAACATCTGATTAATAAATGCCCAAATTATACCTATAAAACTAAATAACGCTACCAGCAAGCCCAATCCCGTTATAAATCTTATAGGTTTTATAGACAAACTTGTTATACCATCTATTGCTAATGCAAGCATCTTACTAAGAGGATAATGCGATTCACCGGCCATTCTCTCATTTCTGGAATAATATACCGCGGTGCTCTTAAATCCAACCAGCGGAACCATTCCACGTAAGAACAAATTAACCTCTTCAAACTTTGCCAGCTCCTTAAGAGCTCTTGAAGAAATCAATCTATAATCAGCATGGTTATAAATTGTTTCAACTCCCATAGAACTCAATAACTTATAAAAGGACTGAGCTGTGAACCTTTTAAAAAAAGTATCCGTATCTCTGTTATTTCTTACTCCATATACAATCTCTGAGCCTTTAGCATATTCATCTACCATCTCATCTATTGCATTAATATCATCCTGTCCATCACAGTCTATAGATATCGTTATATCACATAAATCCTTTGCTTCCATCAATCCAGCAAGTACCGCATTCTGATGGCCTCTGTTTCGGCTCTGTTCAATTCCGCAAAAATGGTCATCTTCCTTTGCAAGCCCACTTATAATCTCCCAAGTACAATCCTTGGAGCCATCATTAACAAACATTATCTTACTTTCTTCATCGATCTTACCTATATTTATCAAATCAACCAGTTTATTAAGAAAAACCGGAGCTGTAATTGGTAAAACCTTTTCTTCATTGTAACATGGAATAACTATAATTAATTTTGGTGCCAATTTCTAACCTCTCATTTTATAAAAACATTTACATCTACTGCACATAAAAATCACTCGTTATATATCTATCAAAAACACTCTTAAATAATTCCGGATAGCTGGTATAATAGTCTTGATAACACGATACTATAAAATCAATATCATTCTTATCTAATGGCTTGATTTTTTTCTTAATAGTTACATGTATATCTTTATCCAAAGTATAATCTTTAACTTCACAATAATTATCTTTCAATTCTTCAGAGTTATTCACAAGTTCATTCAAAAACCAACATGTCTTGGAATAATCTTTTTGCTCTTCATTCCAGTATTGAGGTTTATCAGTAGTTAAAACATAATCTGCCACCAAAAACTCATAAGGAAACCCTTGCCCTAGATCATTTGCTGAAGTCGTGCTTAAATATGGACATGCTTTAGTTTCTACCGGCAAAAGACAATTCTGAATCGTTTCTTGATTTAGAACAAGACTATTTGATATAAGATATGCTGTACTCTCTTCACTTGTGACATCATTAATATCATAAGCTATTTGTTTGATTTCATTTACATCATCACGCTCGCGATTTTTTTTAATAAAATCCAAGTTAGAAAAAAGTATACCTCTTGGTAATCCATACTGTACATAAGCATATATTCCCAGCCCATATAAAAATACTAAAGCAATAAAACTACCAACTATAATCTTTCTTTTATGATTTACAATTTGTGCAACAATCATTCCTGTAGCAAACGCAGAAAGAATAATTATAGAAGAAATGAAATTATAATAGTGCTGCCCGCTTGGGCTTTGTACTTGAAAAAATAGTAGCATTGTAAATAGACATCCAACTATTAATCCAATCACCTCTCTAAATCTCTTTTTTATAACCAAAAAAGCTGCGCCAATAACTGCAAAAATATCTACGATAAATCCTATCCACCTAAAGCAATAAATAAATTTATCTATTATATTTCCCTCTGAAAACATTTGGTATGCAAAAGAATAATTATTATTAAGCGTTCTGTCTAAATATCCATTAAAAAATACTCTCAGAATCCCCACTCCGACAATTGCCATTTCTATGCAATTGATAAGCAATTTATACACATCGCTCCACTTTTTAGACATTGCAAGATCTATTAGCTCAATAACAAATGCTACGAACACGTAAGAAAAAACAAAATAGCAAAAATGTCTTCTTAAAAAAAGTAGCATCATTAGAAGTAGACACAGCACAAGCTTTTCATCCCATTTTAACAAATAGAACTTTTTATTTATAAGCCATAACAAAACACAATTAACCAAAAGAAAAGCCGAAACATCATACAATCCTTCTGCAACCGGCATGTATACTGCCGGAATAGTTATGATAGCAATAGATGTTATTATAACAATACTTCTGCTAATCGTTACGTTACACTGTCTAAGAACATCAATTACAATCTTTTCAAGAATAATAAATGATGGCAATAAAAACATTACAAATAGCGTTGTTCTATACCAATTGTATGATCTGTTTCCAAACATTTTTGCGATCAAAGAAAAAATAGCAGGAAACAGATTATTATGATCTTCATTATTTATACTTATATATATTGATCTTAGTGCTTCTAATGGGTGTTCAAATAGTAAACGCGAATAATCAATAGTTTTTATCCAATAGTACCCTCTGTCAGAAGAAGGAATAGATTTACCCGGATTTAAGTAAAATGCAGTTGCAAACCATACAACCAAGCCTGCACAAAATATAATTACCGCTATTAGATCTTTTGATTTTAAACGAAAAAAATCTTTAAAAAAATCACATTTATAAAGTGCAATATACACAGTTCCAAAATACAATGTAAAAAATATTAAACCAATTATAACTGAAAACATTTCCTACTTATATGACACCTACTAAAATGTCAAATTCCTTTCATTTTATATATTTTGCCATAACACATTCAGATTATCCATAGTTTTATGATACTATTCTCCTACTATTAGTATTGTCATAGTCTTTCTTTACCTTTTCTATAGGTTCGACTATGCTATTTAAGATACTGTGGATTGGTTTCATTCTCCTACCGCATAGACGGTTTTTGGAAGGCTCCAACCACAGTCTCTTTGTTTATTTGTTAATCAGTTAGTTACCGCATGACGGTTTATCAAGAAGTAGGTTACGATTGCAAGGAGCCCTGTGGATCAAAAACAGTATCAATACTATTTTTCGGGAGGTCCTATATGATTTATGTAGGAATTGATGTCGCTAAAGACAAACACGATTGCATTATCAAAAACTCTGTTGGGGAAGTTGTTTGCAAAACATTCACC
>NZ_JMMD01000026.1:0-54926 GCF_000686965.1 Butyrivibrio sp. AE2005 | reverse complement strand
GGCTGTTCGCCCATTAAAGCGGTACGCGAGCTGGGTTCAGAACGTCGTGAGACAGTTCGGTCCCTATCCGGCGCGGGCGTAGGATATCTGAGAGGAGCTGTCCTTAGTACGAGAGGACCGGGATGGACGGACCGCTGGTGTATCAGCTGCATCGCCAGATGCATAAGGCTGGGTAGCCACGTCCGGACGGGATAAACGCTGAAGGCATCTAAGCGTGAAGCCCCCCTCAAGATGAGATATCCCTGCTTTAGCAGTAAGACCCCTTGTAGAGTACGAGGTTAGATAGGCACAAGGTGTAAGCATGGTAACATGTTCAGCTGATGTGTACTAATAGGTCGAGGGCTTATCCTAAGAGATAGGTGTATAGAAACTCTGGAAGAGATAATTCAGTGTTCGGTTTTGAAAGTACAAATCTTTTTTTAATTATTAATTTAAAGTATAAAAAAGTTATTAATGAAAACTAAAAAGATGGTCAACTGCCCGTCTTTTTAGTTTTTTTGTATTTATTTTCAGAAAACTATGCTATACTAATTAAAGATATACTTAATCTGATAGTTTTCGATTTTTTGAATCTTTCTAAGCGAAAAATCCTAATCTATTATATTTACACGTGAGGTGAGAGAATGGAATCAAAAATCCTGCTTGAAAACGGAACTAATGAATTGGAGGTCCTTGAGTTTAAGATTGATGACCATTGCTATGGAATCAATGTTGCTAAGATCAAGGAAATAATTGTCTATCAGGAGGTTACACCGGTACCTAATGCTCATCCGAGTATTGAAGGAATATTCATGCCACGTGACACCATGATTACGGCGATTGACCTAAGGAACTGTTTACAGCGTGGTGCTTCTCAGCCCGGTGGATTATTTATTATTACAAACTTCAATAAGCTCGATATCGCATTCCATGTTGATGCGGTTGTTGGTATTCACAGAGTATCATGGGCTGATATTATTAAGCCAAATGCTACAATTTCTAAAACTGAGGAGAGTATCTCCACAGGTATTATAAAGTTTGAAAATCAGCTTATTATTATTCTTGATTTTGAGAAGATTGTTGCCGATATTAACCCTAATACAGGACTTAATATGGATGCTCTTGAAGAAATCGGAACAAGACCCAGAAATGAGGTGCCGATCGTTCTTGCAGAGGATTCACAGCTTCTTAACAGACTTATTGTTGATTCACTTAATAAGGCCGGATATAACAATGTAATCCACTTCGAAAATGGTAAGCTTGCTTATGATTACATTAAATCATGTAAGGAAAAAGGAACTCTTGATGATATAAAGTGCATCATTACCGATATCGAGATGCCTATCATGGACGGACACAGACTTACCAAGCTTATTAAGAGCGATGATGCTACTAAGAAGATTCCGCTTATCATATTCTCTTCTTTGGTTAACGAAGAGATGAGAAGAAAAGGCGAATCTTTGGGTGCTGACAGACAGCTTTCAAAGCCTGAGATCGGAAATCTCGTTGCTGTTATCGATGAACTTGTAAATGCACCAAGTGCACGCTGATACGTACTGACTTGAACTCCCTTTGTTGGCTCAGTTATGAAACGAGTTTTCAGTGACTGTCTCAATAAGGGGAGTGTTTTAATTTATTCATAAAATGCAAAGGTTTTCTAAAATATAATGGCTGAAACACTTTTAGAGCAGATAGAAAAATCAGATTTTGTCATAATCGGAATAGGAAATGAATGGAATTGGGTCAAGAACGGACTCAAAAATGACGATAGATATAAAGAGATAATCGAGTATTCGGGCAAAGAAGGCAATGAATGGCTTTTACCCGTGATCGAATATGAATACGCATATTACAATTCCGATGAGAGAATTGAGAGTGCATATAAAGGACTCAAAAAACTTATTGGAGATAAAAAGCATTTTCTTGTAAGTGATATTTGCTTTCAGGATGCACTTTTGTTCGGATTTGATCCAACAAAAAGCGTGTATCCATGCGGTAATTGCATGTATCTTCAGAACGATGAATCGGACGGAGAACTATACAGTGCCGATAAATGCGAAGAATTTATGTCTCTTGTAAATAAGATTCACGATATTATCGTATCGGATAACGGTGTTCTTTCAGGCGATATTTCTTTTCCAAAACCTGTTATGAACGGAAAAGAGCTTTATCTTAATCAGAAGAGACAGGAATATAATAACATTAAATACAATGAGAGTGCATATCTTGGCAATTGGGATATTTACAAGAAGTATCTGACGAACACATTAAATTCCAATTTGCTTGTTCTTGAACTTGGTGTCGGACTTGAGTATCCGACTGTTGTCAGATGGCCTTTTGAGAAAGTGACTTTTATAAATAAGAAAGCACATCTCATAAGGGTTCATGAGAGGTTATACCAGCACATCCCGGAGATAGAGGATAAAACGGAATCAATCAAAATGAATTCTGTTAACTATATTATGCAGGAGAGTAAAGGACTATGAAGTCTAGTGATGAGGAATATCTCGACAGCTTGTTGAATTCAGCAAAATCAAATAGTAATCCTCAATCGGCACTTAGCAGAATGTCTTCTAAAGCCCACAGTGAGAACTCCGCTGAACTGCTTGACAGTGAATCGGAGGATATTGGTGCGCTCATAGATAATTCAACCGGTAATAAGGAAATTGCGGAAGTCGGCGAGCTTATGGATAAAGCCGACAGAGATGAACTGATTGACGATTCGCTTGCAAGTCTTCTTGACGATATTCAAAAGCCCACAGATCCGGAAATCCCGACATTTACAGTTGGAAATGAACCGACGGAAGAAGATGTTCGTGATGCGGAAGAGATTGCTTTGGATGAGGCAATTGCTGATGCGGAAAAAAATGAAGCTGACAGGCAGAATGATGTTTCGGCCGGTGAGGAAGCTGCGCAGGAAGATATTGTTATCCCTGAAGTTGCGGAGACAGTCCCTATCATAGATGATTCGGAGCTTGTCGATGCTTTGGCGGAAATGGCTCCGGAGGTGGATCTTCCGGATGACAATAATTTAATTCTGGAAAAAGAATCTGATGCAGATCAGACTCCTGAAGAAATCCTTACAGATCTTCTCGACGATATGCCGGGAGGAAGTTTGATGGAATCGCCTGACGGACAGGAGAGCAGCCTTAGCGATATCATCGACAGAGAAAGAAAGGCAGAGGGAGTAGGTGAGCCGAATTCATCTGATGATGTACTTGATCTGCAAAGTCTTGATGATCTTACTATCGATGAGACAAATGAAGAAACACCTAATGAAGAAGCATCAAACGCGGAAGCAGGTGAGGAAGCAGGCGGAGAAAGTGCTCCTTCAGAGGAACCTTCAAGTGAAGAAGGGGCCAACGGGATGGTCTCGGAAGACAGTCTCTCTGAACTTGAAAGTCTTTTAAACATGGATGAACTTACAGGTGAAGGAAGCGCTGATGCGGATGGTTCGACACCTGAGACTGCAGATGCATCAAATGAAGGAGATGCAGTGGATGCATTGGAAACACCCGGTGATGAGGGAGCTTCCGATAACGAAGAAATAAGTGTATCCGCTACAGATCTTGGCTTTATAGAAGAAGATGAGCATCATTCCCCTGTGGGACTTGATGAAATTTCAGAAGACGATATTAATCTTAACGATCTTGAAGCGAACTTAGATGAGCTTCTTGGCGGTATGACTGAGTCATATGAGACAACTGAGGGAGAAGTTGCCAAGATTCTTGGCGATGAACCGCAGGAAATATCTGCAGAAGAGATAATGCAGGATTCCGAAGATGTTTCTATGCCGGATCTCGATGCTCTTATGAATAGTCTTGCCAACGATGAAGTTGAGTCGCTTGAAGATACGGCGCATCTTGATCAGGAAATTGGACCTCAGGAAGAGGAAATCAGCAAAGAAGATATTCTTGATGCGATTACCGAAACGGGATTTGACGATCTTGGAACGGATCTTGCGCTTGATGCAATTTCGGCACTCCCTGACATGGATCTTCCGGAAAATGAAGATAATGCTGAAGAACACGGGCATGGCAAGCACAGAAAGCACCGCAAAGAAAACTTTTTACAAAAACTTCTGAGAGTACTTACCGAAGAAGACGATGATTTTGAAGACTTCGGTACGGAAGGGCTTGCAAGCCTTACCGATGAGAATCAGAAGGTTCTTTCTGAGCTTGGAGAGGCAGGAGCTCCAAAGCCAAAGAAAGAGAAGAAGAAAAAAGAGAAGGCAAAGAAACCGCCTAAGGAGAAGAAGCCTAAGAAGGAGAAGCCTCCGAAGGAAAAGAAGCCTAAGAAAGAAAAGAAACCTAAGGCTCCGGAAGAACCTACTTCGCCAAGTAAGGCTATAGCGCCTAAGAAAATTGTTGTTTCCGGAGTTTTTGCGGCAAGCCTTGGAATTCTCGTATGTATTCCGGCGCTTATACTTCCCGTCAAAACTGCGACGGATAAAGCTAAGCTTGCATATGTTCAGAGTGATTTCATAGGTGCATATAAGCTCTTTCATGGAAAAACAATGACAACTGAGCAGAAGACCATGTATGAGAGGTCAAGAGTGATCGCATGGGCAGAGAGATATCTCAACGGATACGAGAATTACAAGTCCATGAATAAGGACGTTGAAGCTCTTGATATGCTCCTTATGGCAGAACGTAATAAAGAAGGCCTGCTTGAAGAGGCAACAAAGTTTAATGTTGAAATTCAAGTGACTAGCGTGTACGATAGTATAGAATCGTTGCTTTCAGAGAACTATGGTCTTTCTGAGGAAGATATCAATGAGATCAATTCCATAAAGAAAGACAGAGATTATACTATCAGAATCATGGAAGTTTTAGGGATGTTTGAAGAATGATCTGCATATTGTCACCGAAGGCATCGAAAGTATTGAAAGGGGTTTGATGCCTGATGGTAGCAATTATTGATTATGATGCCGGTAACATAAAGAGCGTTGAAAAGGCTTTTGAGTATTTGGGCGCCGATACTGTCATCACCAGAGATCCGAAAGAAATATACAGAGCAGATCACGTTGTACTTCCCGGTGTCGGAGCTTTTTCCGATGCAATGAAAAAAATAGAGGAATACGGAATGGAAGCGCCTATAAAAGAGGTGATAAATAAGACCATTCCGTTTATGGGAATATGCCTGGGACTGCAGCTCTTGTTCGATTCAAGTGAGGAATCGGAGGGAGTCAGCGGCCTGGGCATTTTGCGTGGAAAAATCGTAAGAATTCCCAATATAGATAAAGAAGGAACATATTACAAAGTGCCTCATATAGGCTGGAATAACCTTTCTTTCCCAAGAGAGGGCAGACTCTTTAAGGGACTCGATGACGAATCGTATGTATACTTTGTTCATTCATATTATCTTCAGGCAGAAGATAAGAGCATCGTTACAGCGACAACCGACTACTCGGTTCGCATTGAAGCTTCCGTTGAAAAAGACAATGTATTTGCCTGCCAGTTCCACCCTGAAAAGAGCTCTGAGGTAGGAATGCAGATACTTAAGAACTTTTTGGCGGTATAAGGAGGGAACAGGTATGCATACAAAAAGAATTATTCCCTGTCTCGATGTTAATAACGGCAGGGTTGTAAAAGGAATAAATTTCGTAAATTTGAAGGATGCAGGTGATCCTGTTACCGTCGGAGAAGCATATTCCAAGGCCGGCGCAGATGAGCTTGTTTTCCTGGATATAACCGCATCAAATGAAAGAAGAGCCACCGTTGCTGACATGGTCAGGGAAGTTGCCAAAAAAGTTTTCATTCCCTTTACCGTTGGCGGCGGAATCAGAACAGTTGATGACGTTAAGGCAATCCTCAGAGAAGGTGCTGACAAGGTTTCGATGAACTCCGCTGCAATTGACAGGCCGGAGCTTGTTGCTGAAGCGGCTGACAAATTCGGGAGTCAGTGCGTTGTTGTTGCGATTGATGCAAAAAAGAGAGAAGACGGCTCAGGCTGGAATATCTATAAGCACGGCGGAAGAATCGATGTGGGAATTGATGCCGTAGAATGGGCAAAAAAAGTAACTGAGCTTGGAGCGGGAGAAATACTTCTTACAAGTATGGATGCCGACGGAACCAAGGCCGGTTATGATATAGAGCTTACAAGACAGATATCGGAAGCTGTTGATGTTCCTGTAATTGCTTCAGGCGGAGCGGGAACAATGGAGCACTTCTATGATGCACTTACAACAGGCCAGGCAGATGCGGCTCTTGCGGCTTCTCTTTTTCATTACAAGGAACTTGAGATATGTGATGTAAAGAAGTACTTAAGGAGCAAAGGCGTTTCAGTAAGGCTATAAAAGAAAGAAGGTTGTGACTACAATGGCAATGATCTCAAATGACTGGTTGCCGGCATTGAGCGACGAATTTCATAAAGATTATTACAAAAAACTCTTTGAGTTTGTAAAAGAAGAATACAGTACTCATGTTATATATCCCGATTCTGAGGATATATTCAATGCACTTCATTTGACACCGCTTGAGAAAGTTAAGGTTCTTGTCCTTGGACAGGATCCGTATCATGAGCCCGGACAGGCTCACGGACTTTCTTTCTCGGTGCTTCCCGGTAAGGCAGATCCGCCGCCGTCTCTTGTGAATATTTATAAAGAATTAAATGACGATCTTGGCTGCAAGATTCCCAATAACGGCTATCTGAAAAAATGGGCGGATCAGGGCGTACTCTTGCTCAACACCGTTTTGACTGTAAGAGCCCATGCCGCTAACTCTCATAAAGGAAGAGGTTGGGAAGAGTTTACCGATGCGATTATCAGAAAAGTAAACGAACAGGACAGACCGGTAGTTTATATGCTCTGGGGCAGACCTGCCCAGATGAAAAAGAGTATGCTCAATAATCCTAAGCACTTGATACTCGAGGCACCTCACCCGAGTCCACTTTCTGCATACAGAGGCTTCTTTGGCTGCAAACATTTCAGCAAGGCTAATGAGTTCCTGAAGCAGAATGGCATGGAGCCGATTGATTGGCAAATTGAGGATATCTGAGGAAATATTGATAAAGTCAGTATTTCTCTATAAGAAAATCGATTTTTCGATATAATATTTTTCTTGCATTTTTATGCACTACCATGTTAAAGTGGTAAATGAATTCGCATTCGTATAATTAATTAACTGGTAAAGCAGACATTTTTAGTGAGATATAATGAGAAATAGGGAATTAAAACGAATTGCATGTTGCATCATCGTTTTTGCTTTAGGTGTAACGTCTTTTTCCGGATGCGGAAATAGGAACAGTTCTTCAGTTGGAGACAGCGCTGTTTCCAAAAGCGGAGAGGTTGATAAGGAACATGTTTTTAAACAGAAAGACCTTGAAGGTATTATTGCTGATGGCGAAGATATTGTTTCTGCCGATTATGTAAATGGAAAGATCATGCTTGCTGCCAATTCCAAAGACGGAAAGGGCAGATGCATTTCATTTAATCCTGACGGCACACAGCTACAGGCTTTTGATACAGGTTGTGATATAACAGCTTGTGCGTTCGACGGAGAAGGAAACGCGTATCTGCAATGTTTGGATAAGTCTTCCGGCGAAGATAAAGTTTTTCTTGGTAAGTTTGATCCTACGGGAAAAGAGCTTTTTAAAGCGGATGTTTCCGAAGAATTCAGCGGGAATTCTGAAATAAGCGGTTTGGCGTGGAGTGAAAAATACGGTCTTGTATCATGTACTCCAAACGGAATTCAGACATATGATGATAAAAACGGCTTTGGAATGCTTGTTGATAAAAAAGTTATCGGTGATTACGACGATTACGGTATTATTTATTCATTTATAATGTTATCGGGTGATCGGCTCCTGATGATATACCATGAAGGAACCGATGAATCCAATGTAATTATCGATCTTGAAAAGAAAACGGCTGACAAAGCGCTTAGTGGTATAAGTGATACGCTTCGGTATTCTTTTTTTACAGATAAAGCAGGTAATTTATTTGCTTTATGGACTGACGGAGTCTACAAATACGATCCTGATTCCGGAGAAAAGAATAAACTGCTTGACTTCAGAGCTTCAAACATCGATTCGGCAACAGAGTATGTGGGCGGAAACAAGTGGCAAGCTGTTGCACTGAGTGATACCGATTTTATTATAGATTTACCGGTAGGTTCAGGTGATGATACTTCTCTTTTAAGATTTACCAAAGAAAATCCCGATGAAGTTTCGGATAAGACTACAATTACTTTGGGAACCATGTGGCTTGAGCCGGATGTTCAAAGCGAAGTAATGAAGTTTAACAGGTCAAATGACAAGTATGAAATAGAAGTTATTGATTATTCTAAGTTATATTCGGACGATGAACAGGAAGAAGCAAGAAAGCAACTGGATATGGATATAATATCCGGAAAAGCGCCCGATATTATAAATGTTGACGGAAATGTAAAAAAGTACGTTGATAAGGGAATTTTTCTTGATCTTACACCTGAATTTGATAAAGGCGGTGCTTTGGAGGGAATAGAACTTCTTCCAAATATCGCCGAGATGATGAAATATGATGGTAAAATGTATACATTTATGCCGTCTTTTAAAGTCGCAACATGTGCTGTCAGAGCAAAATTTGCCAAGGGAAAGGGATCACTTACATATAAAGAGCTTGATGATCTTATAAAGAGCAACGGTACTGATTACGAAAAAGCTTTTGGCTCCAATCATAATAAATCTTATGGCAATTTACTTATGCCGCATTATGCAGATAAGTGTATTGATTGGAATGAGAAAAAGTGTGATTTTAAAAATCCTGAGTTTATTGAGTTTTTGAACTTTATAAATAAGTTTCCGGATAAAGCAAGCGGACACAGCAATCTTGCAGAAATAGATAAGAGCTATGCCGAGGATAAAGGAATCTACTATAGAGAACTTTTTTCAAATCTCAATGAATATGCAAGACTTAAGCAGCTTGTATTTAATGACGACATCGAGCTTGTAGGCTATCCAAATAACAGCAGAGAAAATATTGCTTCTATAAACGGCGAATTATATGCTGTAAACAGCAACACAGCTCATAAGGATATTGCACTTGAGTTTGTAAAAGAACTTATATTATCGGACAAAGATGATTCTTATAGTGGATTTTCCACTGTAAAACAAAAATTTGAAGAAGAGCTGCAGGAAGCTACAAAGGAAAAAAGCGATGACGATGAGAGCGCTCAGCTATGGGATCAGATAAATCATGTAATGGTGAAAATGAAACCATTATCTCAAGAGGAAGTGAGCAAGTTTTATGATTATACAGTTTCAATAAATTCATTGGATTGTATGAATAATGAAATTACCAATATAATTGCTGAAGAAGCTTCGGCATTTTACTGTGGCCAAAAGACAGCAGAGGAAGTGGCGGATATAATCCAAAACAGAGTCACAGTTTATATAAATGAAAATAGTTGATTTTTTCGGAGGAAATTATGAAGAAAGCATTTGTAACAAAAGAACAGATTGAAGATATCGTAAAGAAGTATCCGACACCTTTTCATATCTATGATGAAAAAGGATTTGTAAATAATGTAAAGGCTGTATATGACGCTTTTTCATGGAATAAAGGATTCAAGGAATATTTTGCCGTTAAGGCCAATCCGAATCCTGTGCTTCTTGACATACTTAGAAACAACGGCTGCGGATTCGATTGTTCCTCCAAGACAGAGCTTATTCTCAGTAAGGCGGTTGGAGCAGAAGGAAGTGAGATCATGTTCTCGTCAAATGATACGCCCGCTGAGGAGTTTGTACTTGCAGACAAGCTCGGAGCAATTATAAATCTTGATGATTTCACACATGTTGCTTTCCTTGAGAAGACACTCGGAAAGATCCCTGAGACAATCTCATGCAGATTTAATCCGGGCGGAGTGTTCAAGATGAGTAATGGAATCATGGACAACCCCGGCGATTCCAAGTACGGAATGACAAAGGATCAGCTTATCGAAGCATTTAAGATTCTTAAGAGTAAGGGCGCAAAGCGTTTCGGAATTCATGCATTCCTTGCAAGTAATACGGTTACAAACGAGTATTATCCTCAGCTTGCCGGACAGCTCTTTGAACTTGCGGTTGAAGTA
Organism: Butyrivibrio sp. AE2005; assembly: GCF_000686965.1. Classification (NCBI taxonomy): domain Bacteria; kingdom Bacillati; phylum Bacillota; class Clostridia; order Lachnospirales; family Lachnospiraceae; genus Butyrivibrio; species Butyrivibrio sp. AE2005. The sequence goes on along the minus strand of NZ_JMMD01000026.1, from coordinate 44,898 downwards.
CAGAAAGCTACAGGCGCAAAGATTGCATTTATCAACCTTTCAGGCGGTGTTGGAATTCCTTATACACCCGATATGGAGCCTAATGATATCCATGTTATCGGAAAAGGCGTTAAGGAGCAGTATGACAAGATCCTTGCACCTGAAGGAATGGATGATGTAGCAATCTTTACAGAGATGGGAAGATTCATGATGGGACCTTACGGAGCACTTGTAACTAAGGCTATTCATGAGAAGCACATCTACAAGGAGTACATTGGTGTGGATGCCTGCGCGGTAAATCTTATGCGTCCGGCTATGTATGGCTCATATCATCACATCACTGTTCTCGGAAAAGAGAATGAGCCTTGCGATCACATTTATGATGTGACAGGTTCACTTTGCGAGAACAACGATAAATTTGCAATTGACAGAAAACTTCCCAAGATCGATATGGGAGATTATATCTATATACATGATACAGGTGCCCACGGATATGCAATGGGCTACAACTATAACGGTAAACTAAAAAGTGCGGAATTGCTTCTCAGAGAGGACGGTAGTGTTGAACTTATCCGAAGAGCCGAGACTCCTATGGATTATTATGCAACACTTGACTGCCTTGATGTGTACAGCAGATTAGGTGAATTGGTAGATGGTAAAATCTGAAATGGAATGTCTTGTTGACGCATTTATCGAGTACCTTAAAAGCGTCAAAGATTATTCTGAAAACACGGTTGGTTCATACAAACATGATGCTCTGTTGTTCGTTCGCTTTCTTGAAGAACGCGGAGTACATAATATAACTGAAGTTACAGAGGATATTATATCGGAGTACCAGGCTCTTTTAAAAGAAAAGAAGATGGCTGTGTCTACAATAGTAAGATATAACACGACAATCAAGAATTTTTTTGCATTTCTTGTTGAGAACGGAAATATCCCGGATAACCCTGCGGAGGTCATAAAAAGTCCTTCTGTTTCTGTGTCCAAAAAGACTCCGAGAATTCTTTCCGATACAGAGACTTTGGATCTTTTGAATCAGGAATTCAGTGACAGTCCGAAGGGAGTAAGAGATAAGGCAATCCTTGAGATGCTTTATTCCACGGGACTTAAAGTTTCGGAGATTATTTCGCTCAAACTCAGTAATATTGATATGGGACTTGGGTGTATTATTCTTCCGAAGATGAAATCAGAGGAAGGCGACCGTGTTATTCCGTATGGAAAGATGACAAGAAGTGCTGTGACATCTTATCTTCTTGAGGCCAGAAAGGCATTACTTGGAAAAAGAGAAGACAAAGGATATGTCTTTCTTAACTGCGACGGTAAGCAGCTTAGCCGCCAGGGCGTGTGGAAGATTGTTAAATTCTATGCTCAGAGAGCGGGTGTAAGCAGTGATATTTCGCCGCATTCATTAAGACATTCTTTTGCGGCACATCTTGTTAAAAACGGTGCGGAAATCTCAGCCATTCAGGATATGATGGGCTTTTCTCCGAGCAATACCTTGGCGAAATATGTCAGTAAAGAAAATACGCCCAGAGATCCGTATGAATGGGCAAGAATCAGATAATATACCAAAATAGTAATAGATAATACATGACGATAAGAGTGATGTATCAAAAATAATAAAATTGTCCTAGTGTGATTTTTTTAACAATAAAGTATTGTATAAAAATTCTCCAGATGTTATTCTTTTGAAGGATTATTTTTGGCAGGCAGGCATATTACCCATAGGGGTGTGGCTTGCCTGGCAGATAAAAGAATTAGTGGGAGGACATACTTTGTTAGCAGCACAGATTTTTGCCGTCATCATCTTTGTCGGAATGTTCGTTATGATCGTTATGGACAAGATTGAAAGGCATTATGTTACACTGGGCAGCGGTATTCTGACGCTTGGCGTCGTCTTTGGTATATGTATGGGTGATATCAAAGCTATACTGAATACACTTGCCTTTAAGGACTTTTTTACCCGTGATTTCTGGTATCAGATCGAAGAGTCGGAGAGTGCGGGAATTAACTGGGCAACCATTATGTTTATCGCAGGTATGATGTTAATGGTTGAAGGAATGGCCAAAGCGGGATTTTTCCGTTGGCTTTGCATGAAGATAGCTTTCTTGGTCAAATGTAAGACCATTTCGATTTTTATCACGTTTACAATAATGGCAGCGGTACTTTCAATGTTTATTGACAGTATAACCGTTATCATGTTTCTGGCAGCTGTGACTGTAGAGCTGGCGCAGCTTCTTAAATTTAATCCCATACCAATGATATTATCGGAAATATTTTGTGCCAACCTTGGCGGAAGCGCAACAATGTGCGGAGATCCTCCGAATATCATAATCGGTACATCTTTGGGATTCTCATTTTTTGATTTCCTTACAAACACAGGTGTTATAGCGGGAATAAATCTTGTAGTGTCTGTTATCTTTTTGTATTTTGCTTTTAGAAAAGAGCTTGTTACAAAAGGTGATGAGAAAATAGATATGAGTAAATTGCCCGATCCTTCGGAAGCAATAAGTAACAAGAAAGATTTTATCGTAAGCAGCGTGATCTTCGGATGTGCGGTTGTACTTCTTATAACACACGGATCGACGCATCTTACGGTTGCAACGATAGGTTTGTTTATCGCAGTGCTCACACTCTTAACTGCAGGTAAGAATGCAAAAGAGATCATTAAGAAAGTGGACTATAAGACACTTGTCTTTTTCATCGGATTATTTATTGTAGTAAGCGGCTTGGAAGAGACGAAGATACTTGATATCATTGCTTCGTTTATCGAAAATATCAGCGGCGGAAACAGTAAGATGATGATAGCGATCATTGTATGGGTTTCGGCATTTGCAAGTGCATTTGTAGACAATATTCCTTTTGCGGCAACAATGGTTCCTGTTATCAAGAATCTTTCGGCGGCTTCGGGAATGCCTATAAATACGCTGGCATGGGCGCTTGCAATAGGTACCGATATCGGAGGCAGTGCAACACCTATCGGTGCATCCGCAAATGTTGTAGGTACTTCCGTTGCGGCTAAGAACGGTTATCCCGTGACATGGGGACGCTATTGCAAAAAACTTGCTCCTGCAACAGTTTTGGTTTTGATCATTTCAACAATATATCTTTTTGTAATATACTTATAATAGTAATATTCAGGAGGAATGCTTATGGCTCAGATCATTATTTCCGTCGGACGTGAATTTGGTAGTGGCGGACGAGTTATTGCAGAAAAAATAGCGGAAAGATTTAATCTTCCTTTGTATGATCGTCATCTTATTACGGAGATTGCCGGGAAGATGGGGATGACATTTGAGTCTGTGGAGAAATACGACGAAGTACCAAAGAATGTGTTCGTATCAAGAAGGATAAACGGATACAGCAATTCCATCGAGGATAACATTGCAGAGATGCAGTTTGATGTTATGGAGGAAAAGGCAAAGAGCGGAGAGTCCTTTGTTGTTGTCGGCAGATGCTCTGAAACAAAGCTGAAAAAATATCCGGGACTGATCTCATTCTTTATCCTTGGCGATATGGATAAGAAGGTTGAGCGTGTCATGGAAGTTTACGGACTTGATGAAGATGACGCGACCAGATTTATACTTAAGAAGGATAAAAAGAGAAAGCGTTATCACAATTACCATTGTCAGGGAAAATGGGGCGATTCAAGATTGTATGATTTCTCAATTAACAGCTCGAAACTGGGGATTGATGAGACGGTAGATATAATTGAAGGGTATATAAGAGCCCGCATTGCAAAAATGGACTGAAAGTGCGTATAATGCATAAATATGAAAGGTGCAGAGGAAGTGAAATAACCTTTGCACCTTTTCTTAATTAAATAGGAGAGTCGCAAGCGACTCTCCGGTTGTTCTAATTGTGCGCGTAATCGCGATATGATCAGACTAACTCAGCAATATCAAGAAGGAGACGTTCTGTGTCTTCCCATCCGAGGCAAGGATCTGTGATTGACTTACCGTAGATGCCTTCACCAATCTTCTGGCAACCTTCCTCGATGTAACTCTCGATCATGACACCCTTAACAAGGTTCTTGATATCGTTGTTGTGGTTTCTTGAGTGAAGAACCTCTTTAACAATTCTGATCTGTTCCTTGAACTGCTTGTTTGAATTGTTGTGGTTTGCATCAATGATGGCAGCAGGGTTAACGATGTTTCTTGAGTTATAAAGCTGTAAAAGAAGGCTGAGATCCTCATAGTGATAGTTAGGGATCGACTGGCCGTGCTTATTGTTGGAACCTCTGAGTACGCAGTGCGCAAGAGGGTTACCGTTTGTCTTAACTTCATAGCCTCTGTAAACGAAAGAGTGAGACTGCTGAGCTGCATATACTGAGTTAAGCATTACACCGAGAGCTCCACTTGTAGGGTTCTTCATTCCTGCGGGAACGTCGAATCCGCTGGCTGTCATACGGTGCTCCTGATCCTCTACAGAACGTGCACCTATTGCAACGTATGAAAGGATATCAGCGATATATCCCCAGTTCTCGGGATAGAGCATTTCATCGGCAGCAGTAAGACCGGATTCCTGAATGGCCTTGATCTGCATATGTCTCATGGCAATGAGACCTGCGCGGAAATCTGTCTTTCCTTCGGGATCGGGCTGGGAAGTGATTCCCTTATAGCCTTCACCTGTTGTACGAGGCTTGTTAGTATAGATTCTGGGAATAAGGATAAGCTTATCTTTAACCTTATCGTTAAGTTTTCCAAGGCGTGAAACGTAGTCGCATACGGCATCCTCGTTGTCTGCAGAGCAGGGACCAACGATAACAAGAAATTTATCACTTTTACCTGTGAAAACGTCACTGATCATGGCATCTCTTTCAGCCTTGAGAGTGGCAAGTTCTTTTGTTAAAGGAAATTCATCCCTTATCTCATCGGGGGTGGGTAATTTCTGTATGTAATCAAATGACATCAATATGTCCTCCATGAATAAATATTCGAATGATACTATAGCACTTTAAACTGTAAAAGTAAACCTTTATTTACTTGTTTTTAGTTATTATATCAAGTTCGTCAATAGTTAAATTATAAAGCGCGGCTATTTTGCCGTTAATTTCAGCCATATAGCGCGAAGGATTGTCCGAATCGAGAATTTTTTTCGCAAGTTCTGATATTTCCCTTTCTGTGGCAGAATCGCACTTTGCGATAGGGAGCCTCTCAATCTCAGATCTCAGAACCTTCATATTCTTGCAGGTATGAGAGTAGTAAAAAGATATCACGGGCGAATTAAGGATTGCAAGTATATATAGTGCGCTGTAGCCTGGAACCTTTGGAATCAGTATATTTGCGCTGTTAAGTGAAAGGCGCTGCCTGTTGTCATATGCAAAGACCGGCGTATTCGAGATAAATTTGTACAGGAGTTTTTCTTTTGCCCTGTACATGTTTTCGGGAGCAATCTGCTGGAACTTTGCCGGCTCGTACTTTATGAAGTTGGTGATCTTCTTAATTGTATATTTATCAATATCGGAGCCCTTTATGATCTCTTCAAAGCTCGCCTTTTTAACGGGAGATAAAAGAGCTTTATTTGCGCCCGTAACAATCCCTAAGGCGAACTCGCTGTTTCCTCTAAGTGTGAAGTGGTCGCTTTTATCGATCTTATCAAGTATCTTTTTTTCGGCATCGTCAGATAGCATGTGAAAAGAGCTTGTATCAAGGCTTTTGCACATAGTTTCAAAGCTTTTTACAAGTATCAGTCTTTCGGGGAAAAGATTCTTTGCCGGATTGAAAGTGTTTTTTGATGAAAGACTCTTTTTGTAAAAAGCGACTTTGGTCGTATGACTTTTACCGGCATGCGTCCTAAGCGTAAGGAGTATGCAAGGGCACTGAACCTTATCAAATATCTCGCCCATATAATAAAGGTAGGAGATGTGCGCCTTTTTGGCGATGATGCTTCTTATATTCTCATGTGCTCCGGCGCCCAGAAGTGTTTCGGGGAGTACAAAAGACATGGTTCCTCCGTCCGATAAAAGGCTCAGAGCTCTTTCCGTGAAGATAGAAAAAGACTCGGGATTTCCCGTGACGCGGGCACACTTATAGACTTTGCTAAGGCTATGGATCTCGTCCTTGGTATAAGAGTAGCCCCAGGGCGGATTTCCGATTATATGGTCAAATTCCTGTGTAGATGCGTCTTTTTTGGAAGGCATAAGGAAATCATCGGCTTTGATGTTATTAAATAATATATCGAGATCGTCGTTATCTTTAATGCCGTATTTGACTGCGAGGTTTATCCTTGCAATGGAAGCAGCCGTGCCGTCTATGTCGTATCCGTAGATGTTCGAAAGCGGAATATCTTTTGGGAGTCTTAAAAGGAAGTTGCCAGTTCCGCAAGACGGATCGCAGATTGTTTCGGTTTTGCCCGCATGCAGGTTTTCTATGCATTTATCTACAACGAAGAAGGGAGTGTAATAGGCTCCCGATGCTTTCTTTGTCTTAAGCGAGCGAAGCGAGATGTAGAGCATGCCGAGTGTATCTTCACCCTCCGTATATTTGAGCGGATAGTCTTTTAATATTGATGTAAGGCGTGAGAAAGAATCGCCTGTTTCATTATGTAAAGGGGAGATAAGTCTTTTTTTACCCGAATTATCAAGTGAAAGAGTATCAAGAAAAGACCTTCCGTAGTAGGCAAGGATTGAAAGAAATTCATCCTCGGTAAGGGCATTATCTTCACCAAGGGTCTTTATTACGGAACATATCGTATCGTAGTTTATCGACGCTTTGCTGATATATGACTTTGGGATGAAACGGCCGTTTGCGGTACTCTTGTTTCTTCTGCGCTTTAGAAGGTCGGAGCCATCAAGGTTTTCTTTAAGATTTAGAACGGTTTCTTTATTAAGAAGATATGTCTTAGAGGCTTTTGTGGCTGAGAGCTTTTGAAGCTTTATCCAGTTTTTTACCGTCGCTGAAGAAATGCCCAATATTTCGGCAGTTTCGTCAATTGAGATCATATCCTTTTTGATAGAAGTTTGTTCTTGTCTGTCCATAGAAACAATTATCGAGGGAATGCGAATTTTTTTCAAGAGCGGATTACGGTATATATATGCATATATGAGGAATATTGAATAAATGATGAATATATGTGCAAAATATGTGTTAAACTGAGTTTGCGAGGGTATCATCTGATGGTGAAACTGCGAAGAAAATAATTTCAAATTTTTTTATGAGAGGCATCTAAAATGGATAGGACTAAAAGTATTGTAAGGACAAGTATTATAGGAATTGCGGCAAATATTTTGCTGTCGGTGTTTAAGGCATTTGTGGGAGTATTGTCACATTCGGTTGCGATAACGATGGATGCCGTCAATAATCTGAGTGATGCTTTTTCGTCGGTTATAACGATTGTGGGAGCGAAACTTTCGGCAAGAGAGCCCGACAGGAAGCACCCTTACGGCTACGGAAGGATAGAGTATCTTTCGGCGATGGTGATTGGAATTATTATTCTGTACGCCGGAATTACTTCTTTTACCGAGTCTGTAACTAAGATAATTCATCCTGAGACGCCTGACTACGGGACGCCTGCACTTGTTATCGTGTCGGCTGCGATCGTTGTGAAGATCGTGCTTGGATTATATACCAAGAAGATGGGAGAGAAGGTTGATTCGGATTCGCTTGTCGCATCGGGAAAAGATGCGCTCAATGATTCTATTATCTCGGCAGCTACGCTCATTGCGGCGATTATCTTTATCACAACGGGATTTAGTATTGAAGCGTACATCGGAGTTGTGATCTCTTTTATCATTATAAAGACGGGATTTGAGACGCTTCGCGATACCGTGAGCATGACTCTCGGAGAGAGGATTACGCCTGAACTTACAAAGAAGGTAAAGTCCAGTATAAACGAGCTTGAAGAAGTTAGAGGAGTGTACGATCTTATTATTCACAATTACGGCTCCGAGAAGCTTATAGGCTCAGCGCATGTGGAGATTCCCGATACGCTTTCCGCTGTTGAGATCGATGCGCTCGACAGGGTTATCGCCAAGAAAGTGTTCATCGATACGGGAATTATGATGGGGGGAATATCTGTTTATTCAACAAATACAAGTGATTCTGTCGCTGTAGAGGCGCACAAGAAGATTTCGGCACTTGTCAGCGATTACGATGAAGCTTTGCAGATTCACGGCTTTTACATGAATCACAAGACAAAAGAGATACGATTCGACCTTGTTATCGATATAGAGGCGAAGAATAAGAGAGAAGTTCTTTCCAAGGTTTCAAAGCGTGTTGAGGAGATGTACCCCGAGTATGTTGTGGAAGTCCTTATGGACTATAATTTCTCGGATTAAAAGGCAAGAATAAAACATTTTTTTCTAAGACAAGGAGGGTTACTTATGCTCAATTATGTTCACGAGATTCCGACGAAGCTTTATTTTGGCAAAGGGCAGATCAGTCATCTTGATGAGATCCTAAGATCTCTCGGGAAAAAAGTTCTTTTGACCTATGGCGGAGGTTCTATCAAGAAGATGGGGCTTTACGACACTGTGATCGACATTCTCAAAAAAGGCGGATTTGAAGTTACGGAATTATCCGGAATTGAGCCGAATCCGCGTATTGAATCCGTTGAAGAGGGCGTTAGGCTCTGCAAGGAGAACAATATTGATGTGATTCTTGCTGTTGGAGGAGGAAGCACGATCGATTGCTCCAAAGCGATTGCTGCCGGAGTATTCTATGACGGCGACTTATGGGATATGGTTGCGTCTTATCATGGCACGTTAAAGGCGCTTCCGCTAGTCGATATCCTTACGCTTAGTGCGACGGGATCTGAGTATGATGGTGGCGGTGTTATAACCAATCTTAAGACTCATGAAAAGATTGGAAACAGTTATACATATCCTTACGCATCTATCTGCGATCCGACTTATACCTTCTCGGTTTCAAAATACCAGACGGCATCGGGAACTGCGGATATAATGAGCCATATTTTCGAAGGATATTTCTCGCGTACCGAGGACAGCGACCTTTCGGATCATATTGCCGAGGGGGTTCTTAAGACTGCAATTAAATATCTTCCCGTTGCTCTAAAAGAACCTGACAATTACACGGCTCGTGCAAATCTTATGGCTATTTCATCGGTTGCCTGCTCAGGCATTCCGCAGTATGGAAAGCAGGATACAGGCTGGCCGTGTCATGCTATGGAACACGAATTGTCGGCATTCTATGACATCACACACGGAATCGGCCTTGCAATACTTACTCCGCGCTGGATGCGCTTTATATTGGAAAAAGATCCTTCATGTACCTGGAGATTTGTTCGCTTTGCAAAGAATGTGTGGGGGCTTGACGGTGATGATGAAAAAGCTCTTGCAATCGCGGGAATTGAAAAACTCGAAGAATTTTTTGCACAGTCGGGTATTCCCAAAAATCTTACCGAGCTTAAGATAACCGACGAACACTTCGAGGAGATGGCCGCGCACGCAAATTACGGAAATTACTTAAAGGATGCTTTTGTTGCGCTTACGAATGAAGATATTGTCGAGATATATAAGGCTTGTCTGTAAGAGCTGATTTAAATATTTTGATTTTAAATAGCGTGTAAAAAAAGAACAAAGAGTCTTTATCGGGACTCCTTGTTCTTTTTTCAAAAAAGGTGTAGCCAATAAATTAGCTACACCGACATAATCTTTCGAATATGGAATTATTGTATGATTACTCGAGATTGAGATTCTTTTCGGTAATCTTTATAGTTGCAACATAGAAGCCTATAAAAAGAATGATCGCGCTGATAATGTTAGCCGGACAAAATATATCGTCATAGCTCCACCACCAGGTGTCTTTTTTTATTTGATGCATGTTCATGTTGTAAAAAAAGAGGGACATTGAAGCTATAGCAATTCCAATATAGCTAAGTATAGTGCCCTTTAGCTTGTGATTGTGGCATAGTTGTCCGATGCTGAGACAAAAGAAAAAGGCCATAATCTGAACGAAGATTTCGAATATAATAAAGGATATAAGAATATAAAACATTATAAGGTCGGCTGCATAGCCACTTGCGGCGAGCTCTTTATAATAAGGATCATATAACCTTTCGGCAAGATTAAATCCAAAGATCCCGATTGATAGCGATGGAACAACAAAAATCAAAGCCCATATGAATGTGACCAGTATTTTTGAATTCACTATTTCCGTTATTTTTGCCGGAAGAGTAAATGACAGATATGCTTGTGGTTGGTATATCGTTTTGTAATAGTATCTGATCATATATATTGCTGCAAGTGTAGCTAAAACCGGAATTAATAAAAAGGCCATTACCATAAATTTTTCCGAGTTATAATAAAGAGGAGGTAAATTATCACTGTGAACCGTATATCTTCCCGATTCCAATATTTCTGTCTGATCGTGATATAATTTTTCTCCTATAAAATTGGCAATTACTATTATGATACTCAGTAAAAATGTAAATAATGTTATCCCTGTCATTACAGGTCTTGTTCTTTTTAAGTCATAAGCTATAAGTTTCTTTAACATCTGTATACCTCCCTGAATAATGCATCAACCGATTTGCCGTTTTCGGCTCTTATGTCATCGATGGATTTAAAAAGTTTGATACTGCCGTTTTGCAAGAAAATTGCTTCGTCCAGCACAGGCTCCACATCGCTGATCAGGTGAGTAGCGATAATAAGGGAAGCGGACGGTTCAAAATTACTTATGATAGTACGCAATATATAATCTCTGGCAGCAGGATCTACGCCTGCGATAGGCTCGTCGAGAATGTAGAGCTTAGCCCTGCGGCTCATTACGAGCATAAGCTGGACTTTTTCTTTGTTTCCCTTTGAAAGAATCTTGAGCTTACTCTTTGGATCTATATTGAGACTTGAAAGCATCTCTTCAGCTCTTTTCTCGTCAAAATCATCATAGAAATATTTAAACATGTCGATAGCGGATCCGACTGTCATAGATTCATCAAGATAGGTCTTGTCAGGAAGATAAGACACGATAGCTTTACTTTCCGGACCGACCGGATTGCCGTCAACAAGAACAGAACCGCCTGTTGGTTGCAATAAACCGCATATTATCTTTATAAGCGTTGTCTTTCCGCTTCCGTTTGGGCCTAGAAGTCCGATAATATGCCCGGGCTCAATTGAAAGATTTATATCATTCAGAGCCGTTTTTTTACCATATGTTTTGTGTAGCCCCTGTATTTCTAACAGATTACTCATACTTTTCTCCTTCTGTAAACGTATTTATCAATTCTTTTTGTCTGTGTACTGTTTTACCAGTTTTAAGATTTCTTCTTTGGTGAATCCGAGTTTTTCCATGCTTTTGAAGAAATTTTCTATCTGTACATCAACAAGTGATATTCTCATATTTTTAATCATGTTGTCATCCTCCGTAATAAAACGACCGCTTGTCCTTTCTGAGTGAACAAGTCCCGTAGCTTCAAGATCACTGAGCGCCTTTTGCATCGTGTTTGGATTGACACCGGCTTCAGCGGCAAGGTCGCGAACACTTGGCAGTTTATCACCGGGTTTGTATAAACCTGAAATAATATCAGTCTGTAGATGATCAATAATCTGGACAAAGATAGGAGCGTCCGAATTAAGATTCCATGGCATAGTGAGTCTTCCTTTCTGAAAAAATATATTGTATTACTGTACTAGATGTATAATACAATAATACAGTAACCCGAATGAGGGTATTTGTCAACGTTTTTTATTGAATAGTATATTTTTTTGAAATTTACTATTTCGCGAGCCAAATGTTTTGATTTCTTTTATATGATGCAATGTGGTATTATCAAGGAGATAATTTGTAATAACGGAGGGAAAACAATATGGGAATTAATTCAATAGATGCAGAAGACGATCAGTTTGCATATCGTTACGATACACAGCTTCTTATAGACAGACGAGATAAGGATCTCGACGAGGATGAGATAGCTGATTATATTACAGAGAATTTTGAGGGCAACAGCCTGATCGCGGCAGGAGATGAGGATCTTGTAAAGATTCATTTTCATACAAACGAGCCGTGGAAGATTCTTGAGTATTGCAACAGTGTAGGTGAAATCTACGATATCGTTGTTGAAGATATGATAAGACAGGCCAACGGGCAGCAGGGATAAGATTGCGGAAGAATTGATTATTGTACTGTTTCATACATAATTAGCAATATACTGCACAATTTGAATGAAGATGAGCAAGACAGTACACCAATAAACACAGGTCGAAAGTTTTATTGATGAATAGCAATGATGGCTACTTAAATGATTTCCGGGAGAGCAGTGTGAAGAGCGAATATAAGACTAAACCAAGAAATCTTATCATAGAATATCTGAAGGATAATGCGGATACAAGATTTACGGCAAGGGACATACTTAATGCCGTTAAGGGTAAAGGTGACGGTTTGGACAGATCTACTGTTTACCGCAATCTTGAGAGACTTAGTAAGGAAGGCAAGCTTGTCAAATACAAGGAAGCCGATGTAAATGCTACATGCTATCAGTACTCTGAAGATCACGAGTCATGCTGTGAACACATGCACGCCCAGTGCTCGGTGTGCGGGAAGATTTTTCATCTTGATAATAAGATATTTAAGAGCGCAGCCAAAAAGATGATGGATGAATATGGAATTGAGATTGATTACGGGAAGAGCGTGATCATGTGTATTTGTGATGAATGCAGAAACGTAGGGATGTCAGAACATGAAGTTTAAGAATGCATGACTTGGCACTTTCGGTATATTGCATATGAAATTGAAAAATCGAAGGATTATAAATATGAAAAACGCATTATCTTGGCTGTTAATTTTGTTAAATGCGATTAGCTGCCTATGCCTTACTTATAGCAGTTATTTGTTTCTTTTCGGAGGCACTATAGTTGATGCACCAAATGCAATGCTGCCGATGGAAAGATGGGAAAGAGGAGGTTGGCTACTTACTATTGAAATGATTCCGCTAATAATAGCAAACATCTTAGGTTATGGATATATTCAATTTGGAAATAAGAAAAACAGAATGCTTATCTTCATTCCCTCTGTTATCTGCATGATTTTAGTAGCATGCTTTTGGGGGAGGGGAATAATATAACTTCAAATTTGCACGAATTACCTCTGAACTCAAAATGAGCTCGGGGGTTCTTTTTTTGTAAAAAATTGAGAGTGCCAAATTAAGTGTGTAAGTTTTTACAGCGGCGTATCATATTGACACGCCGTGTATTATAGAATTATAATGATTTGCAATTGTGTTGCATATTTAAAAAGGAGCGGGAATGGAAACAGCGGTACATATTTTTGCCGGGTTCCTTGATAGCGGGAAGACCACTGCTTTGCAAGGAACTTTATTAAGAAAAGAAGATGTCGCAAAACGTTCTGTAGTCATATGCACAGAAGAAGGCGAGGAAGAGTACGATATTGATGCTCTTAAAGATAGGGGGACAAGCCTTGTCACTATTGAAGAAGAGGATGAACTGACTGAAGAGTTCCTTGATGAGATCCAGAATGTTCATGATCCGGAAGTCGTATATATCGAATTTAACGGAATGTGGGATCTTAAGGCATTTGTGAAAAAAGACCTGCCAAAAGGTTGGTATCTTTCAAATGTTTTCAGTCTTGTAGATGCGAACACTTATGATATGTACCTGATGAACATGCGTCAGACTATCATGAATCCGCTTAGCGTTTCGGATGTTATTCTTTTTAACAGATGCGGTGAGAGTTTCAAAAAGAGTGACGTAAGGCGTTCAATAAAAATACTGAACAATTTGGCTGAGGTTTATTTTACAAAGCCGGACGGAAGTATAGATTTTGCAAATGAAGAGTTCTCAGTTCCTGAAAAAGACGGAGTTCTTGATGTTACCGACAAGTTCTTTTGCCCATGGTTTATTGACTGCATAGAAGATACCGACAAATACTATGGGAAAACGGTCAGGTTCACGGCCCTCATAACAGGCGGAAACGGACTTGGAAGTAATCAGTTTTATGCGGGGCGTTATGCTGCTATATGTTGTGCGGAAGATGCGCAGTATATCGGATTTGTGGCAAAGTATGACGGTGAGATTCCAAAAAACGGCGACTGGGTGGTACTTGAAGCAAGGATTGCCAAGGGGCAGAGAGCGGACAATAAGCTTGTTATTCTTTTGGTTGTAAATAAACTTACCAAGATAGAAGCACCGGAAGATAGATTTTTATATTTTTGAATAAAAAAAGAATGGAGAAATGGAATGTCAAAGAGAGAAGTACCTATAGTTGTTATCACAGGATATCTGGGATCGGGCAAGACAACCCTGATGCAGAATATTCTTAAGCAGGAAAAGAGAAAGATCGCGCTTATCGTAAACGACATGGGAAGCGTTAATATAGATGCGTCGATACTTAATAAATCGGGAAACAAGCTTCTTCAGGTTGAGATGGTTGAGATGCAGAACGGATGCATCTGCTGTACTTTGAAGGATGAGTTTATGGCTGAGATAGAGCGATTGTCCGCAGATAAGTCAATTGAGGCTATATTTGTTGAGGCGTCCGGAATCAGTGAGCCCTCATCAATTGCGGGTGCGTTCATAAATTACGAAGAGATGACTCCTGATACAAGAGTATATCTTAAGGCCGTTGTTTCGGTGGTCGATGTAGACAGGATATATCGCGAGTTCCTTCACAATCTTACTTCAGAGGAAGAGAACGACGACGGAGACATCATCAACCTCATCATGGATCAGATTGAATTTTGTAATCTGATGATACTTAATAAGACAGATCTTTTGACCGAAAGCGAGCTTTCAGAGGTAAAAGCGGGACTTCGCAACATTCAGCAGGAGGCGGAGATGATAACTGCCGTGCACGGCGACGTTGACCTTGATGTTATCCTTAACAGACCTGACCTTGATTATGAAGAGGTAGAGGCCTACAGTGCAGTGCAGAAGGCGCTCAACAACTGCGAACATGACGATGAGAAAGCGTGCGTCGATGAGTACGGAATTTCTTCATTTGTTTTTGAGGAAAAGAAACCTTTTAACCGTGAGGCTTTCAACAAGCTTGTAATGGACTATCCCGAGACGCTCATAAGAACCAAAGGCTACATCTGGTTCAGCGATGACTGGGATCACATCCAGCTCTTTGAGCAGGCCGGAAGAAACGCTTCCATAACCGAAATGTCCGAGTGGGTATCCGCTTGGCCTGAAGAAGAACTCGCACCTGTATTAAAAGACTTCCCCGATCTTACTGATGACTGGGATGAAGTGTACGGTGACAGAGGCAACCAGGTCGTGTTCATCGGCAAAGGGTATGAGAAGGCAGAGATTGTGAAGCTTTTGTATGATTGTATAGATGAGAAGTAAAGATGAGTGGAGCAGCTATTCGAGGGGATAGCTGCTTTTTTCAATTAATATATTCTATATTTTGTATATTAAAAAGAAAATGAAAGTATGTTGTATCGCACATTTGTACGCGTCTCAGGGCACTGAGTGTGGTATAATCATAAGTATTCATTGATGAAAGAGGGGTTACAAAAATATGATTACCGGAGATTTAAAAAATAAAATTGATAAAATATGGGAAACTTTTTGGACGGGCGGAATTACCAATCCGCTCGATGTCATAAAGTAGATAAAATGCTTGTGAAAATACCTGAACTAGAATATCAGGAAGAATATATTATTTTTGTAGAACAAGTCGACAAATCAAAAGTTACAGTACAGAAATCATTGGATGAAACAAGGAAATTATTTGATAGTTTAATGCAGGAGTATTTTGGATAAATGGCAAGAAAAAGAGAATTACCTATAACTTCATCTGCGGCTGAGTATCTTACTTATATTGCATCTACGGGAGATATTCCCGAGAGTTTTGAAATGCGATATGAGGATGAAAATATTTGGCTTACTCAAAAGATGATGGCTTCGCTTTATGAAGTTGATGTTAGAACAATAAATGCTCATATACAGAAGATATATAGCGATGATGAGCTGAGTAAGGAGGCAACTATCCGAAATTTTCGGATAGTTCAAACTGAAGGAAACAGGCAGGTTCAGAGAGAGATTGCTCATTATAACTTGCAATTAATTATTGCTGTTGGTTTTAAAGTGAATAATGACAGAGCGGTACGTTTTCGTAAATGGGCTGGACAGATTGTAAAAGATTATACGATTCAGGGCTGGACAATGGACTCTGAACGTCTGAAAAACGGTCATAAATTTACAGATGAATTTTTTGAAAGACAGTTACAGCAGATTCGTGAAATAAGGTTATCTGAAAGAAAATTCTATCAGAAGGTAACTGATATATATGCGACAGCTTTTGATTATGATAAAGATGCCAAAACTACGCAGCTCTTTTTTAAAACTGTTCAAAATAAGATGCACTATGCAGTTCATAGGCATACAGCAGCTGAATTGATCGTTGAGCGAGCAAATGCAGAAAATGAGCATATGGGGCTTACTACTTGGGGGAATGCTCCAGATGGAAAAATACTTAAAGCTGACGTTACAATAGCCAAAAATTATTTATCTGAAGAAGAAATGAATTATCTGGAACGTATCGTATCTATGTATTTGGATTATGCAGAATTACAAGCACAGAGACGTATTCCTATGAGCATGGAAGACTGGGCTGAACGACTAGATGGTTTTTTGGAATTCAACGGAAATGAGATCTTGATTGGACCGGGGAAGATTAGTGCTGAACAAGCAAAACTTCATGCTGAAACCGAATATGAAAAATATAGGATAATTCAAGATCGATTGTTTCAAAGTGATTTTGATAGATTTTTGGAATTGGAAAATCAACTTGATAATTGAGAAATATGGCTGAAGGATGCTGGTACAAAGGAGTGATGTACCGGTATGGAAACAAAAGTTGTTACAATATTAAATGAGATGGCTGAATATCTTTCTTTGGCACAGATGAAGAAATTACAAGAGGTATTACTTAATGCTTTTTCTTTTGCCAGTGCAGAGAAAATGAAGAAACAAAGAGTATTCTCACATTATTTGTAGGAATCATGTTTGGGGGCAATAGAGCTATTAATGCCGTTAATAAGATTGCGGGACAGGTCGCAAAACAGGTTGCAAAGAAACTACCTCAGAAAGCATTAACTAAGGGGATAGTATATCCCATAGTAAAGAAAGTAGCAACACTATTAGGGGTACAGATGACCAAGGAAGTATTTGCAAGAGGCGTGTCAAAAGTTGTTCCGGTTGTTGGTGCTGTAGTTTCTGGAGGACTTACTTTTGCTACGTTTAAGCCTATGTCTGAAAAACTCAGGAAATATCTGGCATCTTGTAAAGTGGCGGATGTTGAATATTATAAGCAATTGGATAATGAAGTGATAATTGATACTGAGATTGAAGAGTAAAGAATTAAGCAAAAGGAAACTCTATGAAACTTAAAAACATTCTGATAGTTGTTAAAGATATAGAAAAATCCCGAAAGTTTTATCATGATCTTTTGGGGCTTGAGATGATTCTTGATAATGATGGGAATATGATTTTGTCGGAAGGATTGGTTCTTCAGGAAGAGAAATATTGGAAAGAGTTTCTCGGAAAAGAAATCATTCAGAAAAACAATTCCTGCGAGCTCTATTTTGAAGAAGCTGATATTGAAGGTTTTGTTGAAAGGCTTGAAAGATATTATCCGGAAGTGCAATATGTCAACAGACTTATGACGCACAGCTGGGGGCAGAAGGTCATACGCTTCTATGATCCGGACGGAAATCTGATTGAAGTGGGGACACCGATGTAAGATGGCAAATATCATAACCTGTATCAGAATAGTGCTCAGCGTTGCTTTGTTGTTTTGTCCGACGTTGTCTTCGGCGTTTTATGCCGTGTATATAGCTGCCGGATTCTCAGATATGATCGATGGTGCGGTGGCAAGGAAAACATGTACCGTTAGCGAATTGGGATCAAGATTGGATACGATTGCAGATATTGTTTTTACTGTGGTTTGTTTGATAAAGATTCTTCCTGTGTTGAAGGTTACGCTATGGATTTATGCATGGATTTTAGCCATAGCACTAATAAAACTGATTAATATAGTCATAGGGTACATCAAGCAAAAAGAGTTTGTGGCTGTACATTCTGTGATAAATAAAGTTACCGGAGGTTTATTGTTCGTACTTCCGTTGACACTTGCATTTGTAAATTTTAGAATTAGCGCAGCATTTGCTTGTTTGGTTGCAACAATAGCGGCTGTTTATGAAGGGTACCTGATTCAGGTAGGTCGGACAGCTTAGCGGCAAATTCATATTGTCTTAGGTAGATATTTATCTGCTCATTTTCGTTTTTTGTCTCTAACAAAAACTATAATTGCAGAAATTATAGCGGAAATAGCGGCGATTACCGGTAATCCTACAAACCACATAAGTGTAAGAACAGGTACCGGATGTCCGAGCGTTTGTGGATGAGCGACATGTTCTATTATTAAAACGTCAAGACTTACTGCAAGGAAAAACGTGATTGCTACACCTATGACAGTACCTATAATAATTTTAAAAACTTTGCTAATTCCATTCATGATGATTCATCCTCTAGAACTTATTATAACGGGAAAAGAATGGGAAAAACAGCGGAAAACAGGCGAATTTATGCTTTCCGCTGTTTTTTGCGATTGAACTTTTTATTTTTCAACTGATCCCTGACCTATAAGAATTCCTACACGCAGTGCTTCTTCAGATTCTTCTCTGGAAATAGCATCGTACATGCCAAGAAGAGTCACAAGAGTATCACACTGATCTAAAGTAAGCCCCCTCCTGAAAGCAGCGAAGAGACTGTTGGCGGCTGAAACTTTCTGTCTGTATTCTTCTGAGCATAAGTAGGAATCCATAGCTTCATCATAGGATTCAGTAATATTCCGGTTTGTGACGGTTACATCCATTTTTGCATCCTCCTGTCGTGTTTTTAATATGTCGATTCAATAAGTTAATATTGGAAAGATATATTAAATCCATCTTCGGAGGCGCTTTTATTGTGTGTTCCCTTTAAATATACATCCCGGATATTTGAGCTGTTATTCTCGTAGAAGGATAACAGAGAACTTATAAACGGGATGAGATTAAGTGCTGTTGTTCTTGCCCGGGAAACAAGAAATCTACTAGAACTGAGGCATTTCCTGATGAATCTTTTGATAGTGGAAAAAATTTGTGATCTAAAAGAGTGCATAGTACCACGGATCACACCGGCCAGAATAGCGGCAACTTGGCAAATAGTTTTTTTGCAAGAATCTATTGCGGGCTTAATGATCCTGTGAAGGGCTCGGATTGCTTCTGACAGATCGAGTTGCTTTATGCTGATTTCTTTGGTAACAGTTGTGTCGATAATACCATTGCTGTCATTGAATTCTAAGTGTCCATCCATCATCTATAGTCTCACCTCTTTTCCCGGATAGATTTTTTGTTACCAATTTCATACAAGGTTATGCTGCTATAAATATGTCGACAGTTATGGGGTAACTCCCATTATTGCATTTACTAAATCGGCTTTCTGTTTTGGTGTCCAGTACTTGGCATTTCGTGCGATGGCACGTTGAGTCCGGTAAAATTCCAGCTCGGAATCATTTTCTTCTGTGCTGATTCCAAGTAGGTATCCGGCGTCTACATGAAGGGCAGTAGCAAGGCTTGCTATAACAGGCCCTTTCGGAATACGATCTCCGCTGATATATCGGGACATTGATACATAAGTTATTCCGACTTTGTCGGCAAGCTCTTTCTGTGTGAGTCCGTTTTGCTTCAATAAATCAGAGATACGCGTTCCTAATTCGTTGCTCATAGTTTACATCCTCTCTAATTTTAGATTTACGCTACGTCGTTGTGAGATACGACGTAGTCATCATGCGACATTTCACAAAAGAAAGTGAAAGTTCTTTTACCAAAAGTATAATACGAATTACCGTTTGTGTCAATGAGAGTTATTAATGGAAAATGGTAGATAAAGGATAAATCAAGGTTTTGCTAAAAGGTAAATGGGATGAATTGTTTCCAAATGTATAATTTGTGCCGGCTATTGAAGGTGCTGTTGTTTAATGAAAAGTTGTCGGTTCCACAGGTGACTTGTGTTATTCTAGTAGTAATTGGAATTGCGGGATTTAAGATTTTTGAAAAAGCAATTTGATTCGTAGGATTTGGAAGATGTAAAAGATGGGTCAAAGATGGATTGAAACAGCGGGAAGTGGTGAATCTATGATTTTTGCTGTCGAAAATAAGGTATGTGTTTAAATTATTACAGCGGATAATACTTTTTTATAAAATTCGCTGTTGAAAAGCAAATTTTCGCCTTATTTATTGCAGCGTGAAATGAAAGTTTTAATATTTCGCTGTGTTTTTTTAATGGAGTTTATGATTGTTGTATGAAAGGTGACGAGGGAGCATGATGATTGGTGAAAAAACGGTAATAAAGCGATTGGCCATGATAATCTTGATAACAGGTCTTATATTTACAGGATGTGGGCAGGCGGCCCAAAAAGGCGCGGATGTCAGCACTGAAGAGTCGAATGTCAGCACTGAAGAGTCGAATGTCAGCACTGGAGAGTCGAATGTCAGCACCGGAGAGGCGGATGCCAACATTGGAGAGTTGGATGCAAACGTCGAAAAGACGGCTGCAAATATTGAAGAAACGAGTGAACAGAGCGCGAGTGTAGAAAAAACGAAGGAAGAGGACATGGCGGCGACATTACTTTACCAGGGACATGGTAGTGTAAGAATCGTTACGAGTGAAGGAAAAGTAATCTATATAGATCCGTTTATGGGGGAGGGCTATGACCTTCCGGCAGACCTTATACTCATGACACATGGACATTACGATCATACGAAGGAAGATCTGATTGCCGGTAAGAATGAAGGTTGCACTGTCATTAAATGGTCGGATGCTCTCAAAGATGGTGAGTATCAGACTTATGGTCTTGGCTTTGTATCCATTGAGACGGTGGAAGCCGGATATAACAAGAATCACGATGTTTCGGAATGCGTCGGGTTTATACTTACATTTTCAGATGGCGTTAAGGTATATTTTTCCGGCGATACATCAACGACACCTTCTATGGCAGGATTTAAAGAAAAGGAACTTGATTATGCTTTTTTATGCTGCGACGGAGTCTATAATATGGATGTTTCTGAAGCTTCAGAGTGCGCAAAGGCTATAGGTGCTAAGCATACAATACCTTACCACATGGAGCCGGCAAAAGATAAAAGCGGTTTTGACATGAGTGTTGCTGAGAGTTTTGATGCACCCGGGAAGATAATACTTAAACCGGGAGAAGAGCTTGTTCTGGAATAGAGAAAGAGGAGAAATATGCAAACATCGGAAAGTTTTCGACTAAGTGCGCTGTTATCTTTTTCAGGGGGATTGCAGGATGCGTACACATATAATGTAAGAGAGAGGGTTTTTGCAAATGCCCAGACCGGTAATGTTGTTTTGATGAGTCAAAACTTCATGCAGGGGAATTATATGCAGGGATTTCAATATATGTGCCCGCTTCTTTCATTTGCCCTTGGGATATTTGTGGCAGAAAGGATAGAAAACAGATACAAGAACGCAGAGAAGCTTCATTGGAGACAGATCATTATCATAATTGAGATGATAGCTCTTTTTGCTGTCGGATTTCTTCCGGCGAAGTTGAACATGATAGCGAATATGATTGTCTCTTTTTCCTGTGCTATGCAGGTGCAGACATTTAGAAAAGTTCATGGGTTCGGCTATGCGAGTACGATGTGCATAGGGAACTTAAGAAGCGGTACGGAAAGCTTTTCGCAGTATATGAGGACGAAAGATAAAGCTATGCTGTTTAAGTCGCTTCATTTCTTTGGTATTATCCTTGTTTTTGCCATTGGAGCCGGATTCGGCGGAGTGATCTCTGCGTCGCTCGGGATAAAGACGATATGGATATCCGGCGGTTTATTGTTGGCTGTATTTCTGATGATGTTAAAAGGAAGGTGCTGATGGAAAGAAAATCTATTCTGATCAAGGACACAACAAAAGAAGAGAGGGAACAGATAGTAAAGAATTCCCTCGATTGTGGCGGAGGCTGCGAAAACTGTTCATCTTGCTGGCTTGGTGGCGGAAGTCCGTGGGACATTTATCAGGACTATATTGATGGCAAGAAAGAAATTCGTGAGATAAACATGGAGTATATGGAGAAGTATCGCCAGGATAGGCAGATTCATTGAGAGGATTTTTGAATTATGGGAAATGCACCGGAGATAAAAGACTCTACGGTTGAAGAACGAAGAGCATATATAAAAGAGAGATTCCCTTGCATTGCAGACTGCGATATGTGCGGGCTCTGCAAAGTGTTCCATGGGAAAGACGCTGAGACGGCGTATGCAGATTATATTAATGGGGATAGGGATTTTGCAGAAGTGTCGGGGGATTATAGATGAGAATAAAGAGAAGGTGATTCTTATGAATAATATACCTAAGGCACAGGATCTCAGCGACATCGTGGAATACAAAAAAAGTTGAAGAACCATTGGGGGAATGAAAGTGTGGATTTTAGCAACCCAATTTATCAACCACGAGTTTATAGTCAGAGAATTTTTTTGAGGTTAAAATAGTAGTGAAGATTAGTGTAAAAGGGACATTTTTTGATGAATGATGGATATAGCATAATAATCGAAGTTATTGAAAAAATTAGAGCTAGGCACACATTGAGACAATTGGATTACATTGTGAGCTGGGAAGAACCTGACAGGGCAAAGGGACTGGATTTGGATGCTACAAAGAAAAGAGTGTGCGAATTGATAAAAGCAAAGGGCTTAAAGGACAAAGTCATTGCCGAGAAGTTGGGAATAACGCCACAGGCAGTAAACAAGTGGAGGCATAAAGGGACTTTTTTTGTGCTTGAAAACCTGTATGTTCTCAGCGGTCTTTTGGGTGTAAGTGTTGATGAGCTGTTAGTTCCGATAGCTGTTAGAACATGGAACGTTTTGATAGAGGTAAGATAGAGTTTAATAATCGGAGATATTGACGTTGGATCTTTTTTCGACATATTCAAATGGAGATGCGTACGGAAATCAAAAGCTTTATATCGTAGATACTACAACTAAAAAATATGAAGAAGCAAGGGACTTATACTGAGGATCTATCCGGAAAGGCGGGGAGGTCCTTTTTGATGCGTTATCAACCACGAGTTAACTGACAACAGCATTGTGATGGAATACTATGGTTATAGAAATATCTATTCAGTAATAATGGCTGTTCGTGGGGAAAAGATAAATACTGGTACGAAATATAGATTAAGAAAAAGTAGGAGAGATTAAGATGCAATGTGACAGGAGTATTAGGGAATATGTTGACGACTATATAAAATATTACCCGGAGCGTTGGCAATGGAGATTGAAAAATAGTAACGAGCAAAATGAATTATATATTGCAACTCGGGCGCGAAGAAGTAAAGAGATATATCAAAACAATGATCTGCTTCCGGATTTTTATTCTATCGAGCGTGATGCAGCCCAGTTTGGATTAAGGTCTGTTGAATGGACGGATTTCTTTGGCCTTATTTGGGAGGGAAAGAAAGGAATTCATGCCTATGTTGGGGCTCCGAATTATAAGGGGAGTTTATATTAT
The DNA here is from genome assembly GCF_000686965.1 of Butyrivibrio sp. AE2005. NCBI lineage: Bacteria > Bacillati > Bacillota > Clostridia > Lachnospirales > Lachnospiraceae > Butyrivibrio > Butyrivibrio sp. AE2005. The sequence continues at coordinate 21,440 of NZ_JMMD01000026.1, read as the reverse complement.
TATGAGTCTGATGACGAATATGATGAACCGGGGTATAGGATTTCCGAATATTATGATGCCTACAAGCAGCAACCACCAATTGATGTATATACTCATATAACAACGCGTGGAATTAATCGTTGGATTGACACTATAAACGTTGTAGACATTAGATACAGTTATATTGTGGAGAATCATTTGTTCAAGGATACACACATAGATCTGATATATAGTGGGGGAGAGGAACTGACGGTTTATTCCGAATATACTGATTTGATAAAAGGGTTGTTAAAGCATGGAAAAAAATCACTTGTTAGGAAAGTTTTCAAAGCCATGAACGAGCATTTTAATAAGCTACGTGATTCTGACAGAGAGGAGGAACGGGAATTTTATCCGGGAAAGACTGCTGAAGAATTTTTTTGTGGAGACTAAGGAAATATAAAAAGCACAGAAGGAAAAATCAAGTGGTAAGAGGAATTTATTAAATGGGAGAGAATATCCGAGTGAGCGATAATTTATTTGTTTTACCTGTAGATATGGAGGGAAGATCCGTAGATGATATTGCCAGGGAGGCAGCAGAAAGAATTGTTGAAATCTGTGATCGGGTTGGACGAGAGCGCGAAGCAAGTAAGAAAAATAATGGAGATGTTTGAGGGTGCAAATTGTTATTTCAAAGACGGAGGTGTAAGTGGTAAAGCATGAATGAGAAAAAGCAACTAATAGAGTATGCTATTCAGGATATTGTTGAAATGATCTCGAAAGATCAGAACGTAGAATATGACGAGGCTATGAACTTCTTTTATGAATCAGAGGTTTTTGATAAGTAATGAGATAAAAAATGTAAATCAATCTATAGGCAATATAACTATAAATTTACTGCCATTGCCAGGTTCACACTTCACTGTTATAGTGCTGTAGTGAGCCTGGACGATGGCTTTTGTTATTCTTGGGTGGCAAAGTAGTTATTGGTTGGCAACCATATCACAAAAATATTTATGAATATGTAGAGAGTCATTAAGCTCAGGATGAAATGCAGTTACTAGTTGATTTCCTTGTCTTGCGGCAACTATGTGACCATCAACTGTAGCAAGTGGTCTTGCTTTTTCTGAAACAGCTTTGATGTAAGGAGCTCTGATAAATGTCATAGGAACAGTACCAATTCTCTCAAAATCAGCCTCAGTGTAAAAGCTTCCAAGCTGTCTGCCATAGGCATTTCTTTCAGCTACGATATCCATAGTCTGTAAGTAACTGCGGTCATCATTATTTATTTTACCTGCTAAAAGTAGCAATCCTGCGCAGGTGCCAAATACAGGTAGTCCGTTTTCAATCATTTTCTTTAATGGCTCAAAAAGTCCTAGTTCCTTAAGGAGCTTTCCCTGCACGGTACTTTCTCCGCCGGGAATAATTAAGCCATCAAGATCTTTTTCCAAATCTTTTTGTTGTCGGATTTCTATAGTGGACACACCAAGCTTTGAAAGTATTTTTTCGTGTTCTATAAAGGCTCCCTGTAGGGCAAGTACAGCGATGTTCATCTTATTTACCCCTTTCAGCCATAAGCAAATCAATTTCCTGTTCGTTAATTCCCACCATTGCTTCACCTAAATCTTCTGATAGTTCTGCAAGCATTTTTGCATCTGTAAAATTGGTGACTGCTTTAACAATTGCGGCTGCTCGTTTTGCAGGATCTCCTGATTTGAAAATACCAGAGCCTACAAAGACTCCTTCGGCACCAAGCTGCATCATAAGTGCTGCATCTGCAGGAGTAGCTACGCCACCGGCTGCAAAATTTACAACAGGAAGTTTGCCATTTTCATGAACGTATTGAACAAGCTCGTAAGGGACTGCCAATTCTTTTGCAGTATTGAAAAGCTCATCCTTTGACATTGAACTGATACGTCTGATTTCAGATTGCATTAAGCGCATATGCCTGACAGCTTGAACGATGTCACCTGTTCCCGGTTCACCTTTTGTGCGAATCATTGATGCACCTTCATTTATTCTGCGAAGGGCCTCACCTAAATCCTTGGCACCGCATACGAATGGTACATCAAATTTTGTTTTATCAATGTGATATTTATCGTCGGCAGGAGACAAAACTTCTGATTCATCGATGTAATCTATTTCAATAGCCTGAAGAATTTGGGCTTCTGCGAAATGTCCGATACGGCATTTTGCCATTACAGGAATTGAAACTGCATCCTGAATACCTTTTATCATTTTAGGATCACTCATACGGGAAACGCCACCGGCTGCGCGAATATCAGCAGGGATTCTTTCTAGTGCCATTACAGCGCAGGCACCAGCAGCTTCGGCAATTTTGGCCTGTTCTGGAGTAGTTACATCCATGATGACTCCACCCTTTAACATCTGTGCGAGATTCTTGTTTAATTCATAACGATTATTCAACATTTTATTTTTCCTCCTTGATTGTTGAGAAAATTATAGATTATAATTGCATATATTAAATGCCCGGTTTGGAGAAAAAATATATATGCAAAATTCAAATAAAGCCTCAAACGATAATAAAATGCCCCAATACATACGTATTTACGATATATTAAAAAAGAATATAATTTCTGGAGATTATCCATACGGAACCAGGATCCCATCCAGAAAAACAATGGCAGATGAAATGCATGTTAGTGTAATAACCATAAAGCATGCCTATGAGCTGCTATGCGATGAGGGGTATCTTGAACCCAAGGAGAGAAGCGGATACTATGTGATTTTTCGAAAGGAGGATGGCTTTGTATCCACAGCAAAAATCTTAAGCCATGAAAGCCATACTTATCAGAGAACTACCTATGCATTTCCCTTTTCAGTATTAACGAAAACTATGAGAAAAGTAGTGAATGATTATGGCGAGGCCATACTGGAAAGGCCAGCAAATAAAGGGTGCGAAGAAACCAGAGAAGCTATAAGAAAATATCTGGCTAGAAATAGAAATATACATGTGGATATAAGCCAGATAATCATAGGCTCTGGTGCAGAATATTTATACAACCTCATCGTCGGATTGTTTGGCAAGGACACAGTTTTTGCGCTGGAGTCCCCATCCTATAAAAAAATAGAGCAGGTCTATAGAATGTCTGGGGTTACCTGCCAGATGCTGCCACTTGAAGAAAATGGTATAGCAAGCTCGGCACTGCGAACCACTACAGCATCGGTATTACATATTTCTCCTTACAGAAGTTTTCCATCAGGGGTAACTGCGTCCGCATCTAAAAAATATGAATATATCAGGTGGGCCGCACAAGGTGAGCGCTACATAATTGAGGATGATTTTGAATCAGAATTTTCTATATCAAGCAAGCCTGAGGAAACTATGTTTGCTATTTCTGACAGAGACAATGTCATATACATGAATTCATTTTCCCAAACCATTTCTCCTTCACTTCGTGCTGCCTATATGGTGTTGCCAAAGCATTTGACGGAGGTATTTGATGAAAGGCTTGGATTTTATTCCTGCACAGTTCCTACATACGAGCAGCTTGTGATAGCTCAGCTCATCAATAGTGGTGACTTTGAAAGACATATTAATCGAGTCAGAAGGAGCAAGAGGAAGGCATAAAAAGTGCCAATTTACTGCCTGTCGGAGGTTATAATCCACTAAAATGTCGTTGGTTTTGCTGTATGGTTGTGTGGTATCTTCTGTATTCTTTCAATTATATTTAAGATGATTCCATGTGCGATCTTCTTTGCGGCGATACTGATAGTTATGTTTGCGTGTTTGTTCGCGGCAGCCAATATTCAGCTTTTCTTAGAATCAGCTCACAGAGTATTAAAAAGAGTATAAAACTAAATAAATGATATAGACCAAGGGACAGTTTTTCCAAAACGGAAGAGCTGTCCCTGTCTTTTTGAAAGGAGAAGAATATGGCGGCAACAAGGCTTATGGCTCTTCATCAGATCAGGGGCAGAACCATCGCAGAGAGCTTAAAGGAGCGAATGGATTATACAGAAAATGATCTTAAGACCGAGGAGAAAAAGTATATTTCAACTTATGGCTGTGATATCGAAACTGCGGATGAAGAGTTTTTGCTTTCTCAATCGCAGTACCACAACAGCGTTAGAGATGTCAGGAGAAAAGAAATAATCGCTTACCAGATCAGACAGTCATTTAAGCCCAGGGAGGTAACGCCGGAGAAAGCAAATGAGATTGGATACGAGCTTGCCATGAGGTTCACCAAGGGGAAATATGCATTCACGGTCTGTACTCATACGGACAAAGCCCATATGAGTTTGTTGGTTACTGGGAGATTCCGGTGCATATTATTGGGCCTATAACAGATATTGATGCGATGGCAAAATTGAAGGAAAGCCAGATAACAGATGATGAATGTGGTGCCTTACTAAAAGAGTGGAATGAAAAACGTGTAAGAATCGATTGGCTCAGGCTTTCAGATTATTTGGATAATAATTCAGATTGAATGTTGAATTGATTTACGCTTAAAGATACTATGATGTGATTGTGGCATCACGGTATCTTTTGTTTTATAATAAAATGTATTAAATTTCGTAAGCGTTAATTATAAAAGAACGAAGAAAAATGCGTCTATAAGAGTAGTTCCCCAAACAATTTTTAATTAGATAATAACGTACAATAAATTTTGTTGAAGTCAAATATAGATTTTTAAAGAAGTTATGGGCAATAAGAATAACTTCGTAGATGTTTAGACTATTGCAGTGTGACTGAAACAACCATAAATAAGGAAAAAACGGGAGGAAAAGCAGTTATGGATTATCGAAAAATCACGTGTGATAGTGATGAATTTAATGATGCCGTTATTACTATAAAAAATAATGTTTTATCAAAAAATAATATGCCGAAACTTATTGTTGGTACTGGATTATCGGCATCATATGGTATTCCTGGAATGTGGAAATTATCTGAAGAACTTAAGGCAAAACTTGGGGTTCATAATGATGATGATATAAAGTGTGCCTGGATTAGAAGAGAGAAGGATATCAATGATAATGGTTTAGAAGAAGGCCTTAAGACTCTGTCACCAGATGAACAGAAACTCATTGATGAAATACGTAGAGTTACTGCGGACTTTATTCTACGTGAAGAGTGGCCACGGTTATTTGATATATATCAAGAATCAAGTGGATTTGAGAAACTACTTATCTATTTAAAGTCTACGGTAAGTGTTAATCATGGATTAATTGATATCATGACTCCAAACTACGACAGAGTAATAGAAACATTGTGCGATAAGTGTGGAATACAGGTTATTACAGGTTTTTCAGGGGAGATATTTCAAAAATTCGAGCCTCTAAGATTGAAAAAACCAAGTGATTATTACGCAGGCCATAATTGTTGCGTAAGATTGTTTAAACCGCATGGGTCAATAAATTGGATTCGTAATGATAATGGAGAAATGCTTATTAATGATTATGATTATTTATCGAAACACAGTGACGATATTGAGATAATAGCTCCGGGAAGTTCAAAATACGAAGCGGGAATGATAAATAATACATTTAGAATTATGCGTGAAGACTTCAATGAGCTTATATCTGAAATGAATAGGCCATATTCTTTGTTGATTTATGGATATGGATTCAATGATACACATTTTAATACTGTTTTATTTCAGAATACTAAGAAAAACGTATTGATTCTTTCGAAAGATATAAAAGAAGAGGTTTTGGAAAAGGCTAAAAATAATCATATGGTTACTGCCTTCTTTCAAAAAGATTCTATAGATTTCATGATCTATAAAGGAGAACAAATCGAAATAGATAAGAGTCTATGGAATATGGATGTCTTTGCTGATGTGGTTTTAGGATAATGCTTGAAAATTTGGAGGAGAATAATGAAAAAACTAACAGAGTGTTTAATAACTACGATTGGAAAAGTCGTTAATGTTGATACAAAGAAAATAACGGTTGAGGTTGGAGAAGAAGACGTCCTTAACCGCCTCAAAATAAACGACATGATTGTTATGGAGGGTAATAATGCTGATGAGAAACTAATAGGTATTATTACTAAAGTTACAAAAAAAAGAATTGATAGTTTTGAAGATGATGAGAATCTTGAAGATGAAATTTCTTCTGTAAATTTATGTAATGTGACTTTGATAGGAACCTTTTTTATTAAATTGGGCGCAAATAGAAATAATATTTTTAAAAGGGCGATTAATACATATCCAGAAATAAACAGCAATGCGTATCTTGCTGAAGGCGATGCGTTAGCAATAATAATGAATTCTCTTGATAATCAGTCAGCAGATACAGAAGAAAAGTTGGTTATTGGAAAGTATGCTAGCAATAGCGATGTTGCAGCAATTATAGATGGCAATAGATTTTTCCAGAGGCATGCTTGTATTGTTGGGAGCACGGGTAGTGGAAAATCTTTTACTGTGGCTAATATATTGGAAAAGGCAAATAAGCTACCGTATACCAATATTGTTGTCTATGATTTGCACGGAGAATATACACAGTTAAGCTATGCCGAACAAATTAAGATTACTGATGAAAAGGGAGGACTTCATATTCCACTTTGGTTTTTTAATTATGAGGAAATTCATTCGCTTTTTATTGAATCTTCTGAAGGAACTTCTACAAATCAGAGAGCTGCGGTTATTGATTATATTTTAAAAAGTAAGAAACAATATATTGAAAATAATATGTCGGGAATATCTTCAGAGATAGTTACTGCGGATACGCCTGTTCCTTTTTCTGCGCATGAATTAAAAAAATATTTAGAAAACGAAGATTTACGCGAAGATGAAACGGGAGAGGTTTATAAAACAGGAGATAATAAGGGACAACCAAAGACAAAAAAGGGGCAATACAATGGTAAACTTACTAATCTCATTATGAGGCTTCAAACAAAAATGGACGACAAGAAATATGGTTTCGTTTTTGATGAAGTAGATACACAAAAAGATTCATATTTAAAGACTTTTGCTGATCGAATAATAGGCTCTGGTTCTGGGAAAAAAGTAAAAGTGATTGATTTATCTGAGGTTCCAGCTGATATGCTGCCTATTGTGATAGGCATTGTTACAAGGATTATTTATGACATCCAATTTTGGATGAGCCCTGGAAGTGACCAAACAAGGCACCCTTTGGCAATTGTTTGTGATGAAGCACATATATACATGGCGAACGATACATCAAAGATGAAGGCTGTAGAAAAGAAATCTCTAGAAATATTTGAAAAAATATCGAAAGAAGGACGAAAGTATGGCGTGGCCCTTGTGATTGTCTCTCAGAGACCTGCTGAATTAAATACTACTATTATTTCGCAATGCAATAATATTATAAGTCTTAAAATTACAAATGATCGCGATAAGTCGGCCGTTTCAGCAATGTTAACTGATTCATTGGTTGGGATCGTGGATACGTTACCCAATTTAGATGTGGGTGAGTGCATAGCTGTAGGTGATGCGATCAAGCTGCCAGTTAAAATTTTGCTTGATAAACCACAAGAAGAACCAATTAGTTCTACAATAAATTTTTGGGATAGATGGAATGATAGTAAAGATACGGTTTTTGATATTGATGGTGCAATAAAAAATATGATTAAGCAGTCAAGAAAGTAAGTATAATTGCATTTTTTCAAGATGGATACAGGAAGCTGTGGAATGCAGGGGCTGAGATTGATATTGCTTCGGGGGAGATAAATATTGAAGAGCAGTATGAATATCATCTTTTTTTCGTAATATTATAGCACCAAAAGCAAAAAGCTTAATTATTGTATGATTTAATTATTTAGGAAGGTGAGTCTTCGTTGACAGGATAGGCGAGTAATGCATAAATTTTTCTATAATGTAGACATCAAGATATTTTTGCATTCTATTAAGGCGGTTAGGAGAAGAAAATCAACTGTATGCTAATTTTTATGGAAGGGATTCTCGTTGAAACAAATTAAAATAATTACTACAGAGGTGATGTTATGGAATTAAAGTTGGATAAAATAACTTCTATGATGGACGAATGTGAACCATTATTATCAGTAATGGGAGATGTTTCTATCACTTGTAGTGGATTATTAAATCCAGTCGCGGGGGCCGCATTGAGCGTAGGCAGAAGTTTTTTTCAAGAGTATTCAACTTATAAACTTAAGATGTTTTTAGTAGGATTGAGCAAAGGGAATAACGTAGAAACAACAATCAATCAAATATATAGTTACGTGAATTCAGGTCAAAATAAAGCATACCAAATGGGGAACGTGATGAAAAAGGTGATATTGGCTGAATCAAAAAGATCATGTGTGATTATGGGAATAATGGTTGCAAAATATCTTAATAATAACACTGATTTTACGATAGGAGATCTAATTGTTTGTAGAGCTTTAGAGAATGCAAATGATTTTGATTTAGTAAATTTTAAACATTTAATGTCTGAATGCGTGAAGTCTCAAAGAGATGGAAGGCGAAAAATTATTTATGATTCGAAAGATGAAAATAGAATAATAGATTATGATATGACATGTGCTTGGGGAGTGAGTGGTAGACTGTTTATAGAGGATGTTCAAGAATCATCTGGGATTAGTTTTGAACTAAATGAAGAAGGCGCTACTAGATATTATGTAGAATATCCAGCAGATATTTTATTAAGCGCTTTGGACGAAGCAAAGCAAATAGATAATTACAGTTGAATGAGGTGGTGGCTTATATACAACTAAAGGAAAGATATTTAAACTGATTAGGGAGGGAATTCATCGTCGCTTTATATGATGAAGATGTGAGAGCGTAATGTTACTGACAATAGATCAAATAAAAGCAATCATTGATATAGTTGTTTTAATAGCGGGATTTAGTATATGGAGATTTACTTTAGCGGGAACTTATGTTGAAGAAGCAAGAAAAGAAGATGAAAAGGATACTTTTTGCTTTATATATTTCATTATTATTGTGCTATTCTCTTGTATACGGAAGGTATACTTGGTCGAAGGAATTAGCGCATTGGAATGTATCGGAAAAAGTTTATGATTTGGTATATCTATGTTCTAACGTATTATTTCTTATATCGGTAATGCCAGCATTGATAATTGGTTGGAAACGAAAGAAAAAAGAAGACTATTGGAACCCCAATAGGATACAAATATGTTTAATGTATATTATGTTTATTTCTATCTCTTTTACAGAGGTGAAGCCTGATTATGCGACTATTACCGTTGAAGATATTATTACAGCTATAATATATGTGGCTGTGAGCTGTTATGTCTGCATTAAGTGTACATATCCATTCGAGAATATTGATAAATCCCATTTATACTATGAAGCGGAGCAGGACAATGGTGAGAAATCATATGAGTATATATACCATAAAATTGAAGATGGATTTTATCTTTGCGGAAGCGATGAGAAAATGGGAGAACATATAAAGATTGTTAAGCTAGAACATCTTGACGGAAAGACATTATATAATATAAAAATTGGAGAAGAATTGAAGAAAGCTGAGTCAAGTGAGGAGAAGGAAATAACTGGGGGAGATATATCGCAGGCTGAGCCTATAGATAAAAAGGAACAAAAGAAAAAAATTAAAAAAAGTGAAAAGCGTAAAAAGAAAAAATAATGTGCACACGGATGTAATTCTCGTATATAGGAGCCCACATGGCAGCAGGATACTCATTAAAGAAAGCTGAATATGTAGACAGACCCCTCTCAGATGATGAGATGTGGTCTGCTTTTGCATTTCTTTTTTCGAGTAAGTCTGTGAATGATACAAGCTATAAGTATGGCTTTCTTAAGGCGATTCTTGATAATCTTTATAATACTGATGACAAGCTGGTTCTGACATTTGATCAGCTTTTTTCTAAATTTACAGAAATCTATTGGAATTTGGTTTTAAAGCATCACGTTCTGCAAAAGAAACCCGGAAAACTTAATAGGCAGTCGGAGCTTGAGAAGGCGCTGATTTATGGCAAGGAGAAATACGCCATACTTGATGATATACCTTTTGAAAGTCTTTCTCATGAGATGCAGATTGATATTTGCCATAAGGTGAAGATCAAATGTAAGGAAAATGTAGTTGGCGCTCTTTATGCTGATCTGCAAGGATTATTATACTCTTTTTCCAAGAAGGGAGAATGGATCCGCATCAATCCCAGGATGTATGAGTTTGTGTGCAAGCACAAGGTTGCCATTGAGAAACTCAATTATTATGAATGGGCGAAGTTTCTTGAGAGGGTTAATGAAGACAGCGTTGTTGATCATCTCCTAAGCAAGATAGATGAGAGCACTATGCGTACACGTAGTAGTTTGGCTTATTATAGGGATATTCTTTTTGAAGAGTTTGAGAATAAGTGCTTCTATTGTGGGAAGACGCTTACTAAGCGAAGTGTTGAGGTTGATCACTTTATTCCGTGGTCATTTATTAAGGATGATCAAATCTGGAATTTTGTTTTGGCTTGCCCTGAATGCAATAACAAGAAGAGGGACAAGCTTGCAAAGGTTTTCTATCTCAATAAGATTTCAGAGCGAAATGAGGTTTTGATTGAAAAGAATACGAGGAATGCAGCTGATTCTGCAAGAAGAATAAAAATGATCTATGACTGGGCAAGGAACAACGGTTACGTAAACACTTGGGAACCGGGGAAAGTAAAACAGTAAGTTATGAATGATAGTAATGTAGAGTATTATAATAAAAATGCTGACTCGTTCTTTGAAGGAAGTGTCGCAGCGGATATGTCATATCAGAGGGATAAGTTTGCTTCACTCCTTCCAAAGAATGCAAGGGTTTTGGATGTTGGGTGCGGAAGCGGGAGAGACAGCAAGGCTTTCATGGATCTTGGCTTTGATGTAATTTCTTTTGACGCATCAGAAGAGATGTGCAAGAGAGCATCTGCATACATTGGCAGGGAAGTCTTAAACATGAGATTTGAAGAGATTTCTTTTGACAATGAGTTTGATGGAATATGGGCCTGCGCATCACTATTGCATGTTTCCAAAGAGAAACTGCCTGAGATACTTGGGAAGCTTCGGGCTTCCTTGAAAGATGGCGGTGTTATGTACGCGTCTTTTAAATATGGCGATGGAGTGAAGGAACGCGGAGAGCGCAGCTTTATTGATTTTAATGAGAAAAGCATTGTGCCGGTTATGGAGGATGCCGGATTTACAGTGATAGGTAATGAGGTTACTCACGATATCAGACCCGGAAGAGGGGATGAGATATGGATTAATGTTATAGGGAGTAATTAAGAAATGCTTGATAATATAGATGTTTTTACCCAAAACAGCATAAGAATCCGTAGCGACCTCGGTGTGATCTATGTGGATCCTTTTCACATGAAGGAGGAGCCGCATGATGCGGATTATGTTCTGATAACACATTCGCATTACGATCATTTTTCGATTGAGGATATCAGGAAGGTGATCAAAGCGGAGACGCTTCTTGTTGTTCCTGAGAAGATGGAGGATGACGCCGGAGAGCTTAAGCCTGATGTAAAAGATATTGTGACGGTTAAGCCTGGCATTTACAAGGAGATAAACGGTCTTGAGATGGAGACTGTTCCTGCTTACAACACGATAAAGCCGTTTCATCCAAAGCGCGCTGAGTGGGTTGGCTATATCCTTAGGGTTAACGGAAAGCGTATTTACGTTGCGGGAGATACGGGAGCTACGAAGGAGGCAAGGCAGGTGAAGTGTGATATAGCTCTTTTGCCCATTGGAGGAACGTTTACTATGGATGCCAAAAGAGCTGCGGATCTTGCAAATACAATAAGGCCGGAATACGCCATCCCCGTCCACTACGGCGGACTTGTCGGGAAAAAGAGCGACGCTCAGACTTTTGCTTCGCTTGTAAAGAGCCCTGTGAAGGTTGTTGAGAAGATGCAGTATTTTGATTGACAGTGCGGCCCCGGAGAGCTTAGACCTGACGTAAAAGATATTGTGGCGGCATATTGATATGAGATTTTGTGTATTGAACAGTGAGAGGCATGGAACATGCTACCATGAATTATATAAAGGGCAATGGGATCCTGAAAATCCGGAATTCTGGCGAGATGATTCTTTATATATTCATGATGATATTTTTTGTGAATATCCGGAACTTCAAAAGGCAATAAAGAAGGTGATTCCTTCATACGATAGCTACAGCGAAACTGTTGTGACAAAGCAGAGAGAGTTATTTCAGAAATTGAAGAACCACTGAATGATGGCTCACATATTGTATATGTAAATGGTAATTACAAGGGAAATGATGAAATTGGAAAACTGATGGCTGATTTCCGTTCAACTTCATCAGATGGCATGAATTATAAAGAGTTAGCTGATGGATTGCATCATTTCAAAGAAACTGAGGAAGGACGTGATGTTATGTGTGAATCAGTAAAGAAATATGCAGAAGAATATGCAAAAGAGTATGCAGAAGAATATGCAACTGATACTAAGATTGAAATGGTTAAAAATCTTATGAGTAATATGAAGTGGACATTGGAGCAGACGTTGAATAATATGGGGGTTTCTAATAATGAACGCTCTATTATTACTAAGCAGCTTCAGAAGTAACTGTATAGATTATATTCGTACTTAAGGCAGTAGGTCATGATTGATCTGCTGTTTTTTGCTATATAAGGGCATTTATGATAATAAACAGATGGTGGGGGTTGGTTTTTGATTCGCCATAATAAGAACTTGCAAATAAGGATAAATGGTTGTATCATAAAGTTGAAACAAGTGGTTTCAAATTTGTGAGGTAAACCAAATGGTATATGATTACATAATTGAAAATTACAAAAATGGTGAGCCGATATTTTTGACTGAGTTGCCAGGCGATTCAAAAGATTATCTTCGCCAGGAGATGAAGAAGCTTGTGGATGAAGGTAAGTTGGAACGCTTATATAATGGTGTATATTTTCTTTCCTATGTTACTATCCTTGGAACAAAGGGAAAGGTTTCAGTAGATAAATATATCGAGAAGAAGTATCTGGGCTCAGAAGAAAAAGTGGAAGGCTATATAACGGGATTACAGCTTGCAAATAAATATGGATTTACAACGCAGAATCCGTCTTGTTACGAAGTTTGTAGTAATGAAGCATCTACCAAACAGCGTAAGCAGGAGATAGATGGAAATACCATTGTTGTATATAAACCGGTTGCTGAGGTTACATCTAAGAATAAATCTGCATTACAGTTTTTGGATTTAATGTCTATGATTGACAAGTATAGTGAGATTTCCGGACAAGAATTTACTTCAAAGCTAAAAGATTTTGTCAACTCAGTAGGTGTGGATTTTTCGGTTGTAAAACAATACTTATCATTATATCCGGATAAAGTTTATAGAAATATCTATGAAGGAGGCTTGATGGGTGAACTGGTATAGAGATTATAAAGAGCAATGGAAAGAGATTATTGAGACGGTAGCTGCTGAAGAGCATCGTACGACACAGATGGTTGAGAAAGATACGATTCAGTCGATGATCTTGTCTGGTATTTCTCAAAGTGACCTTCCTTTTGTCTTTAAGGGAGGAACTTCTTTATCTAAAGCTTATGGCCTCATTGATAGGTTTTCAGAAGACATCGATTTGTCTATGAATCGCAAGCCAACCGAAGGTGAAAAGAAGCTGACAAAGAATTTGATTCTGAATTTAGCAGAGGATTTAGGCCTGATTTTAACGAATCCAGAGGATATACAATCTCGCCATAGCTATAACAAATATGTGTTTAAGTACGAATCATTTTTTAGTGAAATACCTTTGGAGCTGATTATTGAAACGAGTTTTTATCAGGATGTTTATCCGGCAGAGACTCATGATGTTTATAGCTTTGTGGGTAGATTCTGCAAAAAGAATGGAATTACTCTTCCTATTCCATTTGATGAAGCAAAGATAAGTATGCAGGTGCAGTCCTTGGAGCGAACATTTATTGACAAGGTATTTGCTGTTTGTGATTACCGTATTCAAAATATGATGGATCGAGATTCGAGACATTTATATGATATTGCGAAGCTGCTTCCTGAGGTTGAGATAACACCTGAATTGGATGCTTTGATTGATAGGGTGCGCGACGATCGTATGAAGGCCAAGAGTAATCCTTCCGCGCAGCTTGAATATAATATTCCAGAGATGCTTAAGGAAATTATTTCAAGTCGATTCTATGAATCAGATTACAATAACATTACAAAGAAACTCTTATATGAGGATGTGTCATATAATGATGCAATTGAAAAAGGAATTGCACTAGTAGCAGATATGGATATTTTCGAATATAAAAAATAGATGTTGCTTGGTTTGCGAGAACATAATAGAGCAACTTCTGGTCCAATGGACCAGAAGTGATGTAAGACAGGAAAACTCCTGTCTTATTTTTTGCGCAAAATTTCTGCAGATTCAGATTATATGTGTCCCATATTTATTTTGAACGAGTGAAATAAGAAATATAATGCTGTCTTCTATTGCGCGAAACTCGGTTCTTCGAAGATCATGTTTCATGCTACAATCCTCGACTAAATAATATAAAAATTCTAATGATATATCAACCATCTGCTATTGTGATGTGATAGTTGCATATGTACGGGAAAGAGAGAGCGCGTGGTATAATTTTATGAAAAAGGGAATTTACATATGTAACTTACAAGGAGCATGCGATGCCATTTCAGATTATCAGGAATGATATTACAAAAGTAAAAGCAGATGCAATAGTGAACACGGCTAATCCGGATGTTGCTGTCGGAAGTGGCGTAGATTCTGCGATATATAAGGCAGCAGGAGAGGCAGAGCTTTTGGCTGAGCGTCGCAAAATCGGTTTTTTGGCGCCGGGAAAAGTTGGGATTACTCCGGCTTTTAATCTGGATGCAAAATATATCATTCATGTCAGCGGTCCATGGTGGGATGGAGGAAATCATGGGGAGTTCGATATTCTTAAGGCGTGTTATGAGAATGCACTGGATCTTGCACTTGAAAATGGCTGTGAGAGCATTGCGTTTCCGCTTATTGCTACGGGATCATATGGATTTCCTAAGGATAAGGCGCTTCAGATAGCGACGGCGGTTATTCAGCAGTTCCTTTTTGAAAATGAAATGACTGTTATTCTGGTGGTGTTTGACAGAAAAGCGTTTGAACTGTCGGGAAAAGTCTTTTCCGATGTTCAGGGATATATTGATGAGAATTATGTTGAGCGGAGCTATCAAAGAGAGTATGAGCGTAGTCACATAGCAGGGAGCGTTATGCTTTCCGGTCTGCGAAGACGCGGCACGTTACCGAGGGCTGCAAAAGAGCTCATGCCTGAAGCTTTGGACGTAGATGAAATGAGCCTTGATGAACTGTTGGATTCACCTGCAGAGAGTTTTCAGGAGAAGCTTTTTCAGTTGATAGATAAGAGTGGGCTTGATGATGTGACGGTTTATAAAAAAGCCAACATAACGAAGAAGGTTTTTTCCGATATCAAGACCAAGAAAAATTATAAGCCGAGTAAAAAGACAGCTGTAGCGTTTGCCATAGCGCTTGAGCTACCGATCGATGAGACGAAAGATCTTTTGCAAAGAGCGGGAATAGCGCTGTCGCCGAGCAGCAAATTTGATCTCATTGTCGGTTACTACATAAGTCATGGGATATATGACATGATGGAGATTAATCTGACTCTGTTCAAGAACGAACAAGAATGTATAGGATGTAAATAAAGTGCCTTACAATATGGCATATACAGGAAGAAGTGAAAAGTCACCTGCCAAGTGACCGCTTCTTCTTTTCTTTTTTCTATACTTTGTTTGTAGTAATAAAACAAGCGAAAACAGACAGGAGGCAGATATGTACGGAGCAATTCTTGGAGATATGGTTGGCTCACCTTATGAGTTCGACATGGGAAATAAGAGCAAAGATTTTGAGATGTGGAACAGAAGAGTGCGTTTCACTGATGACACGGTCATGACGATAGCGGTTGCAGATGCTATTATGTCCGCCGGTGTGGATTCCGAAGAAAAGGAAATCAAAGATTTTCTGGTAAAAAAGATGCAGGCTTGGGGACGACGTTACCCTAATTCAGGTTACGGCGGTAGGTTCATTTTTTGGCTGGGAAGCAGAGAGCCGAGGCCTTACGGAAGCTATGGAAACGGTTCTGCGATGAGAGTTTCAAGCGTAGGATGGTTTTATGACACTATCGAAAAAACAAGAGAAGTGGCGAGGTGGACTGCAGAGGTGACACACAATCATCCTGAGGGGATAAAGGGCGCTGAGGCTACGGCATCAGTAATATTTCTTGCAAGGAACGGTAAAGGAAAGGAGGAGATAAAGGATTATGTAGTTCGAGAGTTTGGATATGATCTTAGGCGCAGTTGTGACGAGATAAGGCCTGGATATTATCATGATGAATCATGTCAAAAGACAGTACCTGAGGCGATTACGGCGTTTCTCGAAGGAGAAAACTTTGAAGATGTGATTAGGATGGCGGTTTCGCTCGGCGGAGACTGTGACACGCTTACCTGCATAGCGGGGGGAATGGCGGAGGCATTTTATGGGATTCCTGAAGAAATGCGGACGGAGATGCGCGTAAGACTTGAGGCGGATATGCTGAAGGTGTTGGGAGAGTTTGATGTGTTAAAAAATGGTAGTGGCAGATTAGAAGCGTAAGGAGGATAAGTTATCATGGCAAATGAAAGAATAATCAAGGTTACCGGCAAAGGAAATCTTAAGGTTAGACCGGATGTAACAAGAATTACGATAACACTTGACGGGCAGAACAAAGAGTATGGCAAAATCCTTGAGCAGTCTTCAAAAGATACCGAAGAACTAAAAGATATTTTGGAAAAACAGGGTTTTGAAAGAAGCGATGTTAAGACACTATTGTTCAATGTGGACACAAGATATGAAAGTTATCAGACAAAGGATAGGAGCTGGAAAGAGCGCTTTGTCGGATTTGAATATACGCATAAGGTAAAGATTGAGTTTGATTCTGATAATACGAGACTCGGTAGGATCCTTTATGCGCTTGCTACAGCAAAGGAGATACATCCTGATTTCAGACTCAGTTATACCGTTAAGGATAAAGAAGGTGCTAAGAATGAACTTCTTGGTAAAGCTGTTTCAGATGCAAAAGCTAAAGCAGTGGTTCTTACAAAGGCAGCAGGTGTTAATCTGAAAGATATCCTTACTATCGATTATTCATGGGGAGAGATACAGTTTGAGTATTCTCCAATGCATGACGGCGTCTTCAGAAATGCACTTATGTCTTCGGACGGGGAAGAGCTGGGAATAGATATTGAACCTGATGATATTGAGGTTTCTGATACTGTGACGGTTGTGTGGGAGATTGAATAGACATAATGAGGTACCATATAACTTTTGAATTGCGTTTATAATTTAATGATACATGGTAAAATTATTGTGAGGCTTTTGGCTTGGGATCAAAGGAAACTAAGTGAAAAATGTGAGTGATGATTGAATAAGGCTTTTTCTGTGTGTGACAAAGGAGACCAACTATGGGAATTAATGAACTTGTTTTAAGAAAAAAAGCACCATTATCAACAGAAATACATGAAACACATATTTTTAATGAGGTTCCGGTTGTTAATTATTCGCTGGTTGATGCTACTAAATATTCTTTTGAATATGAGATCAATGATGATGTTGAGGTCAGGATGTTTGAGTCTGACAGGACATTTGACAGCAATGACTTTATTGATGCGGATTTTGATGATTCTATTAGCGAAAAGGATTATTCTTATTACGCTGTTGCAGTTGCAAGCGGAGTTCTTACAGGAGTTATCAGCCAATTAAAACTTAGTAAAGAAGATCTTGATAGAGTAAAGGAATGGAAGAACAAGGATTGGGATAAGTATATTACTATAGCTGCGCAGATAGCAGGTTATGATAAATCTGATATTAAGGGAGCTATTGCTTTTCTCAAAGAACGATTTATACCTTATGCGAAAGAACAGCTTGATATAGAAGTGCAGGACGGTATTGACGCATGGCTGAATATGCTTTCAAGTCATCCGTCTGTGGCAGGATTGGTATTCTCAGTCTTTTCACAGTTCGGCGAAAAAAGATATATTCTTGGCGATAAAGGTATTATTAGTGAACCGTTGCCGGATTATTATGCTATAGGTCGAGATTCCGTAGAGAAAATAGTATATGGTTTCTTGTATTGGATCTTTAATTTGGCTGTTGATGTAGCGGTTTCCAGAAAAGCAATTTTGGAAGAAATGAAGATTCCCAAAGAGATGTTGCTTCTTTTAAAAGAGCTGTATAAGTTGCCTTTGTTTAGAGAGATTCCTAAAAATCATATTGAAGCCGAAGAAGTTTTTTCAAAATGGATAGTAAAGATTTTTGAAAAATCACAATACACAGATGAAGAAGGATATAATGGGACGTTTAATCTTCGTGATGCAATTGATTCTCTTGGATCCAGGGCTTTCGAGATAAATACGCCTGTTATTATCAATGAATGCATAGTTAGAACATTCTATTTGCTTAAGAAGCTTATAGCTGAGATTAAGGATAAGGATATTAAGAGAATAGATGAGCTTGAAAAAATTGAAGTGGAGAAAATATTACCATTTAATAATCGGCTCATTTCTATAATGGTTCTTGTTTCAAGTGCGTGTTTCATGGGAATCAATGTTGCAGGAGCGGCCGTTAAAGCAATATATAAAGAAAAGAAAGGCAAAGATGATTTTCGTGAAGTTCTGATGACAGAGATAAATTTTGCCGGAATAGGACGCTTTGTTTTTGCGTGTGTTGCAGACAGTAAATATTGGAGTGATGATATTAAGATATTCCTTCAGAGAAAAGGAAAGAAGAAACAGGCTGAAAATATAAAGGACGATGAAAAAGTCGTTGAAGATATGATATCTAATGATTCGTTCAAGGCTCTGTCTTTAACACCGGCTCAGACGAGGGCATTATTTTCGCTGAAGTCGTTGACTGTTACAAAGGATATAGAGCATACATCAAAAGCTGATGAAAAGGCTAAAAAACAGCGGTGGCATGAATTATGGAAAGGACAGATTCTTGCCGGTATGGGATTGGAGTCGGAAGAATATTTTGTTACTGATGAGAAAACAATTTATGATTCTTTCAACTCACTTGATCAGGATAATGAAAATCTGAGATGGTTCTACTTAATGGCGATGGAATATATTGTCTTTGAACCGTATTATCCATTGGGGGTGAAGGACGATTCGGATTTTAGAAAACTACATAGTGAAAAATACAATTATATAGATGATCAATTTGCACGGAGGCAAACAATTATCAATCAGGCGGAGATTGATTCTGTAAGAGAGGCATATAAAAAGTATAAGGGATATGTTAGTGGAAATTCTCAGAATGCCATTATAGCTGCTGGGGTTGCAGTAGTTGCAGCTGTTGCGGCAGGTGGCCTTGCTTTTGTGTTTGCACCGGGGATTGCATCATTGATTGCGGGAGAGGCTGTTGTTGGACTTCACGGAGCTGCACTTGCAAGCGCGAGTCTGGCATATGTTGGAGGCGGATCACTTGCTGCAGGTGGATTAGGAATGGCAGGAGGAACCGCTATTATTACAGGTGGAGGTGCTTTACTTGGTATAGCAGGATCGGGAAGTGCTTCTATGGCGGCAATCTTATCTCAAACAAGTAGTGAGTATTGGATGAGGCAGACTACTAAGCTTCTTGTTTTTAGTAAGAGCGTTCTAAAAGATAGATTGAGTGATATTGAATCTATTAAAAATCTGTCCGCAGAGGTATCAGCAACTATAGAAAAAGTGGAAAGGAATCTAAAGGAGCTTGAAGTTGAAGATTGCTCTTTAGACAAGGAGGCTGTTAAGAATACAAAGAACTGCTTGAAATACCTTAGTAAGTGCAAATCTGAATTGGAAAAATTGGTATAGCTTTTGATCATGGCTACAGATAAAGAACGTTATGCTGATATCTATAATCAAGGAGAATATTTCCTTATATAGTTGAATTAACGGATATCCTTTTATAAAGCCCAGTCGAGGTTAATATATGGATGAGAAATACTTGAATTTAATCAGCAGGGTGCGCACCGACTATAAGACTAATTTCAGAGATAATGGTAATGTCAGATTAACTTGGTGTGATACGGATGAGTCTGACAATCTGTGCAGAGAAATCAATCTTTGGACTTATTGGCAGGGGTGGAGATATTCAGAAAGACAAGATAAGGTAAAGATTCTTTTGCTTGGACAAGACTGGGGAAATCCGTATAGTACGCAGAACTTTACGTTGCGTGAGAATATCAGAAAGATGAATGATGGGATTGATGTTCCGTATCTTTTTGGATGCCATTTGGATTCAAAGGTGTCACAGACCGATAGGAATCTGATTAGGCTTTTTTCTGAGATAGGATATCCCAACATTGATGTAATAAGATATCCGGATTTGTTTTTCTGCAATTTTTCTCTTGGATATAGGACTGGGGCAGATACAGGTGGTATGACTGAGGATTTGTTGGAAACAGATTCGGAGTATATTAAGGGACTTATAGATATTCTTAAACCCGAGAAGATTATCTGTTTGGGCGAGTCTGTTACACGGGTGGCAGAAAAGCTTTTGTTTGGAAAAGCTCCAAAGTATAAGAATTATAATGAATATATTGATAGTGGAGTAGTGTTGAATTATCATGACGGAGCTTATAAGTGTGATGTTTATCCGATGTTTCATCCAGGATTTTATGGAGAAAAGAATAGGGTAGGTGGATTAGATATGCATGTGGAGGATTGGAGAAGGGTGATCTAAAGATTTATAGAGAGTTTGAAATTTTTTCTGTAAATATGGGTATTCTATGATAATTTAGATTTGTAAGAAAGCAATCAGAGTGGTTGCTTCCTTTTTTAGACTATACATTTATGAAAGGCTTAAGTCAATATCCGTTTGTGCTTGTGACAATGTGTGTAGTATGATTATTTGCATATTAAATCGATAAATCGAAGTTTTTAGGGGGATTACTATGCCACATATTGAAATACAGTGTTTTTCCGGTAGAACAGAAGAGCAGAAAAAGAAGTGCGCAGAGAGAATAGCAGATGTTGTTGCAGAAACATTGGGCTGTAAGATGTCTAGCGTGTCTGTTGCAATTACGGATGTGCCTGAAGAAGAGTGGAAAGAAAAAGTTTGGGATAAACATATTGCTTTGGAATTGGATAATCTTTATAAGAAGCCGGGGTATACATGTGAGTAAGGTGGAAGTGGAATTATTGTTTGCATAACCCTCTGCAGATGAAGTGAATGTGTTGGTATAGAGGTGAAAATCTGATTTTATACCTAAGGAGCAAAAAATAGCTTTTCTGAGGTAAACGATTTTTGATTTGAAGAATAGATAATGTCAGCATGTTAGCCTAAGGATTAAGTTTTATTGTTTCTGAGGTAAACAGTTATTGATATGAGTATAAGATGACGATGATTATTATGCCTCAAACATTGAAAATGAACGCTCATAGGTAGAAAGTCTTTTTAAGATGCTTCTTTTAGTAATTGATATTTAAAAAGGTATTACAGATAACAGGTTTTATAACTACGAGAGCGTTATTAAGAACACGTGGAGTGTCATTGAAGTAGCCGGCAGGAA
>NZ_KK366045.1:54929-58825 GCF_000686965.1 Butyrivibrio sp. AE2005 | reverse complement strand
CTTGATAAGGCAAAGTATGAAAAAGAAAAACATCTTCAAAGAAGGCCTCAGAATAGAGAAGATATGCCTCTGGTGGGTATTTTTTCCCAGCGTGGAAAAGACAGACCTAACAGGATTGGCATGACTTCGGTTGAAATTGTATCTGTTTCGGAAGACAGACTCGTTGTCAAGGGGCTTGATGCGATTGATGGCACACCGATCCTGGATATCAAGCCATACTATCCCGTATATGATAAAAAAGATGCAGTTGTTCCGGAGTGGGTTGACCGCTTGATGGAGCATTATTTCTAATAGATAAATTCAAGTTTGTAGGGGGAGCGAAATGGGAATAGTTTATAAAAAACTTACTGAAACTGACCTGAATACCTTTATAAAAATGCGTATAAATCAACTGAGAGAAGAAGGGGCTAAAGAGGATATAGATTTAACTCCGGCTCTTAAGGATTATTATAGCAGACATATGGCAGATGGAACCTTTGTTTCCTGGTTAGCTTTTGATGGAGATAAAATTATTGGTACTAGTGGTATGTCTTTTGTTGAGAAACCTCCTTATTTTGGATGTCCATCTGGCAGAATAGGCTTATTATCAAGTATGTATACAAATCCAGAATACAGACGTCAAGGAATTGCTAAAGAACTGCTTGATAGAGTTGTAAATGAGGCAAAAGCATATGGTTGTGGAACAGTTCAAATCACAGCTTCTGATATGGGAGTGAAGTTGTATACCTCATATGGATTTAAGCATAACGAAAATTTTATGCAGTATAAGCTTTGAGCAAGGATTAGGGGGAGAGACTTATGTTTTTCAAGCGAAGGATGGAGATAATGCATTATCTTTCTGAAAAGGAGAATAGAAATGAAGAATGAAGAACTCATGCCAAAGCGCCTTGGACGAACAACTATATATGAAAGTGAACATGTATGTTTGTATTCTGACAGAGTGGCTCAGCCAAGCGGACAAATAACAGAAAATTATTATCAGATTCATTATCCCAAGAAGGCTGTTGCAATTGTTATTTTTGATGAGGAAGATAACATCCTTCTTATTCAGAACAGGAGATATACTGTAGGCCGCCTTGAATGGGAAGTGCCAGCAGGAAGGATTGAGTATGGTGAATCAAACGAAGCTGCAGCTAAGAGAGAAGCTATAGAAGAAACGGGATGCGAGCTGGCTGATTTACAGTATTTATGCTCTTATAATCCATCAAACGGAATGTCGGATTCTTTGATTCATTGTTTTGCGGCAAAGGTATCATCAGAAGGCGATTTTACAGATTCTGATGAGATAAATAATAAAAGATGGTTTTCAAAACAAGAGTATATGGATTTGTTAAAAACAAATGGAACAATGGACGGTGTCACCATTTTAGCAATTTTATATGCGCTGCAGTTTTATAAATGATACGTAGTCGGTCGTAGGGAGAGATACGGAGCATCAAGGCAAAGGGTTAGATAACATGGTGAAAGAATATATTCTTGCAAAAACTGCAGACATAGAAACTGTGTTTAACATAGTTCAGAATTCGATAAAAACCACATATCCCAAGTATTATCCTAAAGAGGTCGTTGAGTTTTTTAGCAATTTGCACAGCATGGAAAATATTCTAAAAGATATTGAGTGTGGTTTGGTTGGTATCCTTTTGGCCGATGGAATATGCGTTGGTACCGGCTGCTACAAGGATAATCATATTACCAGAGTATATGTTGAGCCGGAATATCAGGGAAAAGGATATGGCACATGTATCATGGACTGTTTGGAAAAAAATATATCCGAGAAATTTCCTACGGCAGTATTAGATGCATCTTTGCCGGCTTGTCATTTATATGAAAAAAGGGGATATAGAACTATTGAGCATTGCAAATATTCTGTTGAAAATGGCGCAATTCTTGTGTATGAGATGATGGAAAAAGAACTCGCTTAGAACAATTTGAATATATAATATTGATTTGACGATAATGTGCGGTAATGGTAGTATAATAAATGAAAAAGGTGCTACCGATAGACGGTTAGCCCCAAACAAGTTTAAGTAGTTAATAACCGCTCATACAAGTCTGCCAGGACAATGGGCGGTTATTTTTGTGTCTTGGATTCATGCTTTCCATGCATATAACCAAGACTAGAACAAAGAGTCGCTTGCGACTCTTTTCGCGCCGATGCGTGCAAGCTTTAGCTTGCATAATTCATCTGCGCATCGGTCGCATCTATAGCGTAGCGATTTATATTTGATAGGAATACTATCAAATATAAGTCGCACACAGTGCAAGCACCGCGATAAGGTCAGTGATGGTGAGCATAAGCAAGTTCCTCCAACAAAGATTTCTCATGAGAGATTTCTATGATTAACGGAGGTCACAGTCCTCCGGTTGAAGAACTAACCGCCTACCGTAATTACTGGTAGCACCAAGTAATAATTATAAAGAACGAATGTTCTGGAGTCAATATTTGATTTTGGGGAGAGAGAATATGAACTACAAAATAATAGATAAAGAAACATACTACAGAAAAGGTGTATTTCGCCACTTCTCAGAGGATTGCAAATGCTCGACTTCTATGACAGCCAGGATTGATGTTACAGATCTGGTTCTTTTTTCTAAAAAAGCAGTAACAAAGTTCTATATCAATTTCCTCTATATTCTTTCGAAGGTTCTCAATTCGCGAGACGATTACAGAATGGGGTATCTATGGCAAACGGACGAGCTCATCTGCTACGATGTGATCAATCCTACTCAGTATGTTTTTCACGAAGATACCGAGACTTGTACTCCTGTATATACAAGATATGATGAGGACTATGAAAGTTTCTACGCAGATGCTCTGAAGGATGTTGAAGAGGCTAAGAAAACAAGAGAATATATGCTGGATATGGCTAATCATCCAAACTGGTTTGATGCATCTTACATATCATGGCTTTCATATGATTCGCTTAATATTGAACTTCCGGATGGGCATTTGTTTTTTGCACCTATTATCAATTGGGGGAAATATCGCGAAGAGAACGGCAGACTTGTTATGCCTGTGAGTGTTCGATTGAATCATGCTATAGCTGATGGCTATCTGGTTGCGAATGTGTTCCGGCTTTTGGAAAAAGAGATACAGTCTTTTGTGGAACCCTGATAATTATAAAAACATTTACGAGGACGACCATGTTGAAATTCATACACTTGTTTAAAAATTACTATCTGGGAATATCGCTTATAGGTGTTGCGGCATTTGTCATACAGGAGATTCCGTATATGATAATGCCGCTGATAAAACCTGCATCCAATCCGATAATGAACATGCAAAATGAGATTAAATGGCTTGAAACGGTTCAGGGTATATTTGGATTTCTGTGCATGATTTTGCTGATGCTGATCGTGAGGGATGATGTGAAAATTTTTTCGATAGCATCTGCAAGAGAAAAAATCTTTTTCTGCTTAACCATTCTAATGATACTGATGAACTTTGTGGGATGGGCATTTTATTACAGCGGATATCAACGTGGATGGTTGATAGTATTAAGCCAATTCGCGGCGGTTCCTTTGTACTATCTTTTCTTTGGATTGTGGAAGAGCAATTATCTATTGGTTGGAGCGACAGGCCCGTTCTTTTTAATTCACACAATAAATGGAATATTGAATTTTGGGGTGAGGAAGTAAATTTAGGTTGCTTATAGGCGATGTTAACGCAAGATTGCCGGGGGCATGATTTTAACGATTAAAAAGAAAATCGGCGAATAAACAGCGAAAATAGGTAAATACATAATTCCTGCTGTCGAGAAGAGTACTTATGGCTTGATCATGACAGCGGGAAATATAGTTTTATAAAAATCCGCTGTCGAAAAGTAGGCTTGTACCTTGATTGTGAC
The DNA here is from genome assembly GCF_000686965.1 of Butyrivibrio sp. AE2005. Taxonomy (NCBI): domain Bacteria; kingdom Bacillati; phylum Bacillota; class Clostridia; order Lachnospirales; family Lachnospiraceae; genus Butyrivibrio; species Butyrivibrio sp. AE2005. Next base: position 54,977 of record NZ_KK366045.1, on the reverse strand, counting down.
AGCGGGAAATATAGTTTTACAAAAATCCGCTGTCGAGAAGAGTACTTG
>NZ_KK366045.1:0-54789 GCF_000686965.1 Butyrivibrio sp. AE2005 | reverse complement strand
TGACAGCGGGAAATATAGTTTTACAAAAATCCGCTGTCGAGAAGAGTACTTGCGCCTTGATCATGACAGCGGGAAAAAACAGTTTTATAATAATCGCTGTTGAAAAGCAAGTATTGGCTTTAATTATGGCAGCGAGAAATGCAAATTTATAAATTCCGCCGAAAACTCGCTGCAATATATAGGGACAGTGAAGAACCGGCGCTAAAACCGGTACAGATGAGGCACCATAAATTTTTTTACGAAGGTGATGACTATGGATATGACTTTAAATAGAGAGCAGAAAATAGTGGAGTATTTGGAAAAGACATACAATCCTACTGCAATTATCAAGTACGGATCATATGCTGATGGTAGTGCCAATGAAAATAGCGATTTTGATGCGCTTGTGATTGCCGGAGATGTTGAAAAGCATGATTCGTCTTTAGTTGCGGATGCTGTTTTGGATGTTTGGATTTATCCTGAGAAAAAGTTTTTTTCTGAGTATGATCCCGAGAAATTTCTTCAAGTGTTTGATGGCATTATAATTCAGGATCAGAATGGAGCGGCAGAAAAACTAATTAGAAAAGTAAATGAGCATATAGACCAAGCTTCGACGAAATCTGATGATGAAATAGAACAAGAGATTAATTGGTGCGAAAAGATGCTTGCAAGAACTGTCAGAGAAGATGTGGAAGGCTATTTTAGGTGGCACTGGCTTCTTATGGACAGTCTGGAAATCTATTTTGATATAAAGCATTTGTATTATCATGGCCCTAAAAAGGCACTGCGATTTATGAAGGAAAATGATCCGGTGGCATTTGACGTATACTTTCGTGCATTAAAAGAGATGAATCGAGACAATCTGGCTCAGTGGATTAGAGCGCTGAGGGATATAAAATAAGAAGCACGACATCATCCTGACAAATCTTCGCAAACGAGGAAATGTACCTAATCCGGATCTCGTCCATAATGGACTGTGTAAGAGGGAGAACAAAAGCATGGAATGGATCGAAGCATTACAAAAAGCCATCACGTATATGGAGGAGCATCTTCTCGAGGAAATCAACTATGAAGATGTAGCGAAGCAGGTGCACACGTCGAGCTACGAGTTTCACAGGGCTTTCAGTTTCGTGACGGGCTTAACGGCCAACGCGTATATAAGAAACCGCCGCTTGTCTTTGGCGGGAAAAGAACTTGTGGAGACCGATGCGAAGATCACCGATCTGGCGATGAAGTATGGATATGAGACACCGGAAAGTTTTACCAAAGCGTTTACAAGATTTCATGGTGTTGCGCCCAAAACAGCCAGAGAAGAAGCCTGCAAACTTGTGCTTTTTAATCCGCTTACGATTACTATATCTGTGAAAGGTGGTAAGAGTATGGATTATCGCATTGTTCAAACAAAGGAAAAGAAGTTTATTGCACTGGTAAGAGAGTTCGGCAACGGTATCATTAACGACGAAGCAAATCACGATGTAGCGGACTTCTGGGGAGAGTGCAACAGTAAGCAGATGCTTTCTCCGATCTACATGCTGAGAGAGGACGGAAAGCGAGACCTATACGGTCTTTGCAGTCCTACGAAAGAAGGGAAAGATACTTTCGAATATGGCATCGGTATAATCATAGATGAGGATACCGCAGAATTTGACCGGAATGATCTGGAGAAAAAAGGTTTCCGCATCTGGGACGTCAATCCCGGTACGTATGTGGTATTTGACTGTGTAGGCGAAGACGGCGACTGCATCGCTAAGACCTGGGTAAAGTTCTATAAGGAGTTTTTGCCGCAGATGGGCTATGAAGCATCTGAAGAGACTGACTATGAACTTTACTACGACGGAACCAGGCCGGATATATTCTGCGAGCTGTGGATCCCGATCAAGAAGAAGTAAAAAACAGCAACTTTAAGTTTATGGAGAAAACGATTACATATAGTATATAATGCAATTATATCGCAACTATTGTTTTAGCAAATACTATTTGTAAGAAGTGAGTGGGGGTTATGAAAGCTGTAAAAGAAAATAAAAGAACTTATAGGCAAATCAAAAGTTTAAATGATATACCGCGCGCAGAACTGGGAGAAGGAGCGTATGATTTTCTGTGGCAATTTTTGGGCATGTGGTTACTTGTGTTTTCAGTTTTATTTGGTTTAATTTTTTTGTGGAGCGATGAATCCGTCAGTTCCAGAACAAATGCAAACATAGTCATAATGTTTGTACTGGCAGTATATCTGCTTTTTGTGAAAAATGCATTTAGGGAAAAAATGAATGAGCGTGTACTTAGAATGAATCCGGATGGAATCATATATGAGTGGCCGTTTGGGATTACAAAACAGCACAGCTATAGTGAATGGGCAGAATCTATAAATGCAGGACACTATCGCATAGGAAGCCGCGGCATTGAATTTTGGCTGGGATTTGAGAAGATAGTTTTCTTTTATAATGTGGGTCATTTAGGTGAGCGAAAAAAAGCGGAAGAACGATATGAAATGTTCGTTGATTATTTGGCTGAAGTTGATCCAATGCTCAGAGAAAAACTGCCGAAGTTCACGAAGGAAAACATCGATTTACTGGATAAGCGCTGTTTTTACCACAGGAGTCGTAAGCATCAACTGATAGTAATGTTTTTTAACATGTTCTTATTTCTTATGTTGATTGATTCAGGTGGACATAAGGGAGCGGTTGCTTCAGCATTTTTTTGCGGAATAATTGAGATATTTGTTTTGTATTTCTTGTCCAAAGGTGCTTATTACAATTATAAAAATGAAATGGAAATCAGAGAAAAAATGCCGGATGAGACCGGATTGGTGCGAGATGATGGCATTGGAATTTTAAGACCATACTGGGGATTTATATATGTAGTTTTGGTGTTTGGAATAAACTATGCCATGCAGTGCGCTATTTTATGGTTGTAATTTGTTGGAAGACTTTTTTAGCATAATAATTGATATGGGTAAAAAATATGATACGTGAAAAATTATATGAATTAAAAGAGTGGAAGGGCGTTGTACATACGACATGGAATCCAAACGGACCCGGTGTGATCAGAATCCACATGATTCCGCCCAAATTTAGATTATTTCATTTTGCACCTTCTACGGTTATTTTAAATGGTCAGGATGTGTTGCCAATCAATGAGGCATGGGCGATTCTTTTAACCGAGTTTGTTCGTGGGGTTAATAGTTTTGGCGATGGACAGATGAGCCGGGAAATTCTTGATGATATTTTGCTGGGTGTTTTTCATCGCGTAAGAAAAGTATATCCAACAGTATCAGACGAGCTTCTGAAAGAAGATTTGCAAACAATCGTCAGCACTTTTGATGACATTGCAAGAAATGAGCTTCCTGCTGTTGATATTGGAGTAATGAGTCTTTCTGAGTATGCACCTCATATGACAGCGCCACATAGAATGGACCTTATGGTATCAGCCATGACAAAAGACGGCAACTGGGCATGTAATCAGCATTGTCTTCATTGTTACGCCGCAGGCCAAAAATATGCGGAAACTAAAGAATTGTCAACTTCTGAATGGAAGAAGGTAATTGATTGTTGTAAGAGCGCAAGAATACCTCAGCTTACTTTTACCGGTGGAGAGCCGACTTTGCGAAAAGATTTAGTTGAGCTGATTCGATATTCGCGATGGTTTGTGACGCGATTAAATACTAACGGAATACTTCTGACAGAGCAGTTGTCTAAGGATTTGATGGACGCTGAACTTGACAGTGTTCAGGTAACTTTGTATTCGCATATTGAAGAAGTGCATAATGAGCTGGTTGGTTCAAAGCATTTCAATGATACGATAAACGGAATAAAAAATGCGTTGGCAGCAGGTTTGAATTTAAGTGTTAATACACCATTATGTTCACTTAATAAGGATTATGTAGGTATGCTGGAGTTCCTGCACGAATTAGGTGTGCAATACGTGACTTGTTCAGGTTTGATTGTCACGGGAAATGCTACTTCGGATGCATCAAGACAATCCCAGCTTACAAGTGATGAATTATATGAAATATTACGAGCTGCAAAAGAATATACCGACAATCATGACATGGAAATAGATTTTACATCTCCGGGATGGATTGATAGTGGAAAATTAGCGCAGCTTCACATGGTCGTACCAAGTTGCGGGGCATGCCTTAGCAATATGGCAATTAATCCGGACGGTAGGGTAATACCATGTCAAAGTTGGCTATCCGATGATACCCTTGGCGATATGCTCAAGGATTCTTGGAAGAAGATTTGGAATGGGCGAAAATGTAAGAAGATTCGAATGGAGTCTGCAAAGGCTGAAGGAATATGCCCTCTTCGTAAAATGAATGAAGGGGAGGTAGTACATGAATAAAAGAATATTTGGGTTTGCTGTTGCAATAATTTTTTTTGCAAGTTTGTTATACTGCCCGGTTGTAAAGGCGGCAAAACCTTTAGATCACATTCATGATTATGAAGTGACGGTAGATATGCGTAAAGATGGCTCCTGTGATATTTCGTATCATATCGTATGGGAGGTATTGGATAGTGAATCAGAGGGACCGTTAACTTGGGTAAAGGTTGGATTAGCCAATAGATATGCCGATGAATTTAAAGCGATTTCCGACAATATTGATTCCATAAGTCATTACATTGATGATGGCGATTACGTAAGGCTTAACCTGGATAAAAGATATACGGCAGGCGAAACACTGGTACTTGATTTTTCGCTTCATCAAAAAAATCTTTTTAAAATGAAAAAAGATTGTGTCAATTATAAATTTACTCCGGGATGGTTTCCGGATACGCCGGTAGATAAAGTGGTAGTTCGTTGGAATGCTGAGGATGTTTTGGATGTCAGAGGTAATCCTAAGCTTGAGAACGGATATTATGTATGGGTCAATGATGCCGGTGGATATAATCTGAAAGAAACTGCACGACTTTCTTATGACATAAATCAATATGACTATATGTCGGGAAATGTAAGCGACAAACCTTCGAATGACCAACATAGAGCTGACATTAGCGAATTATATACTGACGAGGACAAGCAATTATGCAGTATTATGTTATTGGTTATACCATTAGGCGGACTGCTTATATGCATTGTCCTTATGAGTGTGTGTAAGGCGGTACGTGAAGATGGATATTCGGAAAAAAGAGGACTTGGTGCAAAGTTTTATATAGATCAGGATTTTAATAAGAGCACAAGTAGTAATTACCATGTCCATGACGGTGGCGGTGGTGGCGGATGTGCTTGCGCCTGTGCCTGCGCATGCGCATGTGCAGGAGGTGGCCGTGCCGGTTGCTCCAGAAAAGATTTTTATGGCACCAGGCTGTATACGAAGGATATTTACGATGCGCTGAAGAAATAAGAGGTATAAAAGGGGTATAAGCGCATGGGGGTGAAGTTTATGGAGGAAACGATTACATATGGAATTGAAGAGAATTGAGCATAAACTTACTGTTTGCAAAGTTGCAGAGGCATCCAATATTAACATGGATGCCCCTTTCTACTTTATCGGTAAGACTGATGAAGAGTTGTCATTGGTGTGCAGAACGGAGGATGCGCCACAAAACACGCTCGAGCGTGATGATGGCTGGAGAGGCTTTCGTATTAAGGGGGTTCTTGATTTTTCATTGATTGGCATTTTGTCAAAGCTGTCCGGCATACTCGCAGAGCATAAAATCGGAATCTTCGCTGTGTCGACATATAACACGGATTATATTCTTGTGAAAGAAGAAAACTTTGAGCGAGCGTTGGACGTTTTGGCGTCTGAAGGGTATATAATAGTATGATATCTTAACTGAAATTACAGAAATCCGCACTGGCTGCGGATTTCGTGAGAACATGATTCAGGAGTCAACCAAGCCCTATCGACGAAGTCGATTCAAATTAGCTTGGTTGATGCATTCTTGAACTTCATGTTCAAGAATGTATAAAATGCAATTCTATCGCAACTATTGTTTTAGCAAATACTATTTGTAAGAAGTGGGTAAGCTAAGTCGCCGAAATCAAGAGGTCATGATTAAAAAAGAAATGCGAATTTAAAGTTTTACGTTTAAAGTTTTGCTTTACGGAAAATAGAAGTGGAGATAAAGCGGCGGAAACCGGTGAATGTATGATTTTCGCCGCCGAAAAAGAAGCATTTTTTTAATTATGACAGCGAAATAAACGTTTTTATAAAATCCGCTGTTGAAAAGCAAGCTTTTGTCTTGATTATGGCAGCGGGAAATGCAACTTTATAAATTTCCGCTGTATTTAAGTTGAGTCCGGAAAGGGTACTATGAACATACAAGTTATTAGGGCACTGGAAACATGGCAGCAGGCCGGTGCTTATTACGTCCGAATACATGGAATGGCAAAACAACACAATATTACGCTAAGGCGTGAGTTTGATGAACATGATAAGCCGGATACAAAATATATATGACAAAATACATTATAAAAGGAGAGGCAATTAAATGTTTGAAATAAAGGACTGCGAGGACTACGAAGTAGCGAAAAAGCTGATCAGGGAATACTCTGAAATAAAAGGTGCCGAGAGCTGCTTTGTATCATTGGATAAAGAATTGGCGGATCTTGGCACGTATTATAAAGGCGGAGCTCTTTTGATTGGATTTGAAAATGAAAATCCTATAGCTACTATCGCGATTAAACATGTAGATGATGAAACCTGTGAAGCGCGAAGACTGTATATTAAGCCTGATTATCGCGGAAAAGGTTATGCAAGAATTCTTATGAATGAGATGTTGGACAGAAGCCGAGAGCTTGGTTTTAAAGAAGTGAAATTTACTACCAAGCCGGAAGTGATGAGCGTTGGATATGGTCTGTATAAGCGCATGGGTTTTGAAGAAGTGGATTGCACTGACGGTGTGGCTTCGATGAGAATGGCTTTGTGATAATTAAGGAGACGTTAAAGTGCCTGTATTATTTGAATTGTTTTTTACCTTTGCCAAAATAGGATTGTTTACCTTTGGCGGAGGTTATGCGATGCTCTCTCTGATAGAGAATATTTGCGTTGAGAATAAAAAATGGATAACACATGATGAAATGATGACGGTTGCGGTAATCGCGGAGTCTACACCGGGGCCTATAGCGATTAACTGTGCAACCTATGTCGGATATAAGAAAGGTAAATTACAGGGAGCAATCGCAGCAACGCTTGGGGTGGTGCTCCCTTCTTTCATAATTATCTATTTAATATCAAGATTTCTGGATCATTTTCTTGAGATAACCCGGGTAGCAAATGCTTTTAGGGGAATCAAGATAGCGGTGGGAATTCTTATCATAGACGCAGCTTTAAAGATGCTAAAAAAGATGAAAAAAGCGCCATTGCAGATTTCAATGGTCTGCTTTGCTGTGATTTCAACGGTAGTGATCAATCTTTTTTCACTAAATATATCTTCGATGGTATTGATGCTCGCGGCTGCAGTTATTGGACTTATGGTATTTATGATAAAAAATGCGGAAAAGGAGCGGGTAGAGAAATGATATATCTTGATTTGCTCATAGGCTTTTTGGAAGTCGGCTTCTTTTCTTTTGGTGGCGCCTATGCAGCGATTCCACTTATCAGGGATGTGGTTATGGCTCATGGATGGCTCGATGAAGAGGTGTTGACATATATGATCGCAATAAGCGAAAGTACTCCCGGACCGATCATGGTAAACATGGCTACATATGTGGGAAGTGAAAAAGGAGGACTTATAGGTGCGGCAATTGCCACTACAGCGGTTGTGTTGCCGGCTTTTTTCATCATTTTGCTGATCATGGTAGTTATGAATAAGTTCCTCCAAAATCAATATGTAAAAGCGGTTTTGAGTGGATTAAAGCCGTGTATTATCGGTATTATTTTGGTTACGGGAACACATATGCTCGTAAAAAACTGCGGACTGTTATTTGATTCCAAGGCGGATTTTCTCACAATCGGGCTGACATGCGCTATTGCGCTTATATATTTTGGCTCAAGGAAGGTTTTGAAAAAGGGCCTGAATCCTATCATGCTTATTTGTTTGTCGGCAGTGGTGGGAATTGTGGCATATTCATTATAGAAAGCGAATAGCATAGGAGGAAGAAAAATGATTGATCTTGATGCATTGGTAAAAAAATTTTTCCCTAAAATAAAAGAAGCCGGATTATCTGCTAAGGCAGATGAAGCCTCGGTTGTAGAATCTTTGAAAAAATATCCAAGGGATATGCTTGAGGACTTGGGCGAAGAAGAGATTGTCGTCTTTATGCTGGCGGCTGTTTCGTTTTCGGATGCATTCCTTACAGATTTTGAAGGCATCGGGTATGATGAATTTCTAAAAGAAATCCAAGATATTTCAGCCGGAGAATTGTCTTTTAGTGATGTAAACAATAATGTTTCGGAAGAAATTCTTGAAAAGGGAATCGGAACAAGTGAAGTGTCTTTTAAATGTAACGGGGAAGCGTTCAACTATACAGCCAAGGTGTATTACGATTGGTTTGATGTTAAATTCATATCTTTCTTAAATACAGTTTTTGAGAAAAAGGGGATTGAGAAAAGGCTGATAGTTTTCGGTGACCCGAACGGAACTTTTATCACATATAAAAAGCCTGAGTTCGTTAAGAAATTCAAAGAAAACTTCCCGATGATGAAGGCTGATATAGCATAAGATTTTAGAAGTTTGGTGAAAAAAACGTGATTTACCAAGCCGGAGGATTTGAATGGAATTTAGAAAACTAACGGAAGAGGATTTATTGTCATTGCTTGAGTTATACAAACAGCTTCAACCTGATGATTCTTTATCTTCAGAAAAAAGTAAGATTGTGTGGCAGGAAATTCAGAATAATCCGAATATTCAATATTTTGGAGCGGTTGATGACGGCAAGGTAGTATCTACTTGTTATGCGGTGTATATTCCTAATCTTACAAGAAACAATCGGGGTATCTGCTTTATTGAAAATGTAGTAACGGATGAGAAATACAGAAATCGGGGATTGGCGTCAAAGGTCATTGATATGGCCGTAGCATACGCGAAAGAGAAGGATTGCTATAAGGTTATTCTTCAAAGCGGAACTGCACGGGGAGAGGCGCATAGATTTTATGAAAGCAAAGGATTTGACGGGGATTCAAAAAAGGCATTTGATATGAGACTATGATAATGTTTCGGGAGGTCTTTTGTATGGAAAAAGAATTGTATATTAAGCAATTAAAGCCTTTTCTATATCTTATGGATGAGGCGCACGAAGCGACGGGGTACATAGTTGTAGGCGATGAAAGAGTCTGCGTGATCGATACGATGAATGGCTATAATGACCTTCACAAGGTTGTCAGGGAAATTACTGACAAGCCGATCGTTGTTGTAAACACGCATGGCAATCCGGATCATATCTTTGGGAATGTATACTTTGATGAGGCATACATGAATCCTAAGGATTTTGAAATGGCATCGTCTTTTTTTAATGAGCCTGAATTTGTGGAAATATGTAATGATAAAGGCGTTTCTGTTCCGCCTCTTAAGCCGATCAAAGGCGGTGATGTGATAAATCTTGGAGGAAAGACACTTGAAGTATATGAACTTCCGGGGCATACTCCCGGCGGAATTCTGTTGCTTCTAAGGGAGGAGAGGATTCTTTTCACAGGTGATTCCGTTAACCATCATTTATGGATGCAATTGGACGGCTGCCCGGAGATGAATGAGTACGTAAAGGCGCTTGATAAGATCATGTTCTTGGAAAAAGAGGCTGATGTGCTACTGCACGGGCATGCGACAGGCTTTGACGACATATCATTGCTCAGGTGTATGCGGCAAGGTGCAGTTGAAATATGCAACGGCGAAACAGAAAATGACCTGCCATACAATTGGTTCGGCGGCGTGGCAAAACAGCATCCGTTCAAGCTTGAAAACGATAAGGAGTATGACCAGACTGCGAGTGTTATATGCTATCGGTAAGTAATAAAAAATTGACTGGGATGTTGCAAAATGTTATAGTGTAACTGGAAAATAGTTGCAAAGGAGTTGCTGTGCCAAAGAAATCTAAGTTATTGGAAAAACTGTTGTCAAAACCGGCACCAACAAGCTTTACCATACGAGAGCTTGATGCTCTGATGAAGCAGTGTGGATGTGAAAAATTTGAAGGTGGAAGAGGTTCAGGAATAGGTTATTATCATGTGGAAACTAAGCGAATACTTCAGTTTGATGGACCACATCCGGGAAACGAATTATATCGATACCATATCAAAATGATTAAAGCTTTTTTGAAGGAAGTAGGTGAGATAGAATGATCAGTTCATTGATGGAATACAATGGGTATCATGCAAAAGTTGAGTTTGACAGTGAGGACCAGATTTTTATAGGTCATGTGCTTGGAATCAATGACTCTTTGAATTTTCATGGAGAGTCTGTAAAGGAGCTAACTCAGTCAATGCACGACTGTATAGATAATTACCTTGATTACTGTAAACAAGTTGGAAAAGAACCTGAACGCGAGTTTAAAGGATCTTTTAATGTGCGTATTAAACCGGAGCAGCATAAAAAAATCGCTTTATACGCTGCAAATGAGGGAATCACGATAAATCAGTTTGTATCAAGGGCAATAGATGATGAACTTGATATTCTTGAAGGATAAATTGAAATACTATTAGTATATAAAAGTACCAAGCGAAACATAATCCGTGCGGTACTTTTTTGATATTACATATTCTTGAGTTTTTTTTATGAGATGACTTAGAGGAAGCCAAAAGGAAGGTATAAAAATGGATAGCTTTGTTGATGCATTATTATCTGTCAAAACTGATAAAATCCCAGATGAATATGACTGGTTTGCACCGCTTATTGGTGATTGGGATTGTGATTACTATGATGAATTTAATGGTCAAAAAAGATATGTGAAAGGCGAATGGCTCTTTAGAAGAGTGCTTGAAGGTGCGGGAATACAGGATGTTTTTATATTTCCGTCGCGTGATACCAAAGAAAAAGCGCCTCAGCCGGATGGCGAATACGGCTCTTCTTTGCGCATGTTTAATCATTTTGAGAATTGCTATGATGTTGTATATACATGCGATCACTGTATGAAGAGACTGCGTTTTGATAAGAAAGGCAATGAACTTGTGGGAAAGGTTCTGGATGAAGAGAATACCTATTGGATTTTTTCTGATATTACTGACAACAGTTTTACTTGGAAAAACGTAATGATTTCTGATGATGGCTCTTACACTCTTGATTGTGAAATACATGGAAAGCGTGTGAAATGATTACGTTTTATAGGGATTTTTTTGGGAAAAAGAACTATAGACACTACTGTCTAATGCAGTAAATACGGCAATTCCCGCTTTGTGTCGTGTTAATGCTGCTTCGGATTAAATTATCATGCAAGGGAAGGAGGTATCCCATGGATCAGAAGAAGATAGGCTTATTTTTAAAAGACTTGAGAAAAGAAAAAGGGATTACCCAGGAAGAACTTGCGCAGCTCCTTGGTGTGTCTTCAAGGAGCGTTTCACGTTGGGAGACAGGATCTAATATGCCGGATATTTCTCTTTTGTCCGCTATTGCTGATTATTACGATGTGGATGTGCGAGAAATAATTGATGGCGAAAGGAAAAGCGGGATGAATGAAGAAATAAAAGAAGTTGCCGACAAAATGGCAGATTACGCAGGAACGGAGAAAAGCAGTCTTTTCAAATGGGTAAGGATAATCAGCCTGATAGGAACAATGTTTCTGACTCTGGCAGTTGTGTTTCAGTGCATTGAATATGAGCCTAATATATTCAGGTTTGGGGCGGTTGTATTATCTTTTTTGGGATTGGTGGCATTTGCCATAACAACGCTTTATGCCAATGGAATATTGGAAAAACTTGCCGAGAAAAAACATTTTACAACAGTTGTGCGTGTAATTGTCATTTTGCTTATCGTAATAAGCATAAAATTTATCATGATGAGTACGGTTATTATCGGACTTGGCCTTTTGGAGGCTAGCCAGCCCTATGATAAGAAGTCGGGAATCGATAACTATGATAAAGAGTATTTGCTTGAAGAATACGGATCTGATCTTGATACCGGATTATTTATTTTTCCAAATGATGGCCAAAATGCTGTTTCTGTAGAATATGAATCGTCTCTAAAATCAGGGATGTTTGATACGGATGGATATATATTTCTTTCAGCCACATATGAAGACGATGAGTTCAAAAAAGAAGTCGAACGTTTGTCAGAAATATCTTGCACGGTGTTCGAATCAAAGCATGAGGATAGTGATTATCATATAGGAAATATCATATATGATACTGAAAGCTATAAGTTTCCTGCATATGTTGCATCGGACGGGTATAGTAGTGTTTATGAGTATGCACTTATCGATAATGAAAATAAGCGGATTATTTATGTATTATTATCACATCCCGATATAGCGAATGATGAATCGGGGACGATTCAAACGGAGTATTTGAAAAAAGATTTAAATGCATATGATCTGAAGAATGGATCTACACTTGAAAGATTTTCAATTTACAGTTTTGGGTTTTCAAAGGGAATTTGGAGTGAATATTCTCCCGAAGATGAGGGGCGCGTACCTTCAGGAAATCTAAGATAAAAAGCAGATTGGAGGAGCTAAAATAATGCTTAATATAAAGGTAAAAGAATTTCTTGAAGAAAAAGGTTTTGGAGACAGGCTTACAGAGCATGCGGAGACTATAGATACTGTTGAACATGCGGCGCAGCAGATTGGATGCACGGAGTCTGAGATTGCAAAGACGCTGTCTTTTATTGTGCAAGGCTGACTTCTTGCATCGAATAGAGAATGGTATTACGGGTATAGAATCCGAGAAAAAGATTTATGCACGCAGAAATGAGTGAATGTGGTAATGGCTTTACGGGCATAGAATCTGAGAAATGGATCTGTACACGTAGAAATGAGCTAATGTAGAAGTGACTTTACGGACATTAAAACCTTAGAATTGATCTGTACACGTAGAGGTAAGTGGATTTAGGAGTAATAATACGGACATAGAATCCATAAATAGATTTTGTACACGTAGAAATAAGTGAATGCTAAATGGCTTTTTACGGATATAAAGTTTGTAATTGAATTCTAGTGTGAGGGCAAAAAGAGTCTATTTGGATTACAAAGCTGTCTCTCCAAGGATGATGATACAGCTTTGTAATTGATATACAAGGATGGGGGTTAGATGAAAGTAATTGTTTATAACAATGCATTAAAATCGAGGCACAAGAATATGATCAGCGAAATGGCAGATAAAGTCGGTGCTGAAGTCTGTTTTATAGATTCTGAAGACAGTATCCCGGAAGGGTTTGAGGATGCAGAAGTCTTTTATGGAACAGGATTAAAAACAATCGGAAAGAGCAGGTATATTAAGTGGTTCTGTGCACCTTCAGCTGGTGTTGATTTTCTTTTGAAACCGGGTGTATTTGCAAATGAGGACTGCATCATTACTAATTCTGCAGGGGCATATGGAGTCAGTATTGCAGAACATATAGTCATGTTGAGTCTTATGTTGATGAGACAGATGCATGTCTTTTTCAGAAAGTCTATTTCGTGTGAATGGGGAAAACCTCTGCCTCAGAAATCGCTTAAAGACTGTAGGATTACAGTGCTTGGTACCGGTGATATCGGAAGTTCTTTTGCAAAAAGAGCGAAAGCGTTTGAGCCTAAGAGTATTGTAGGCGTGTGCAGGAGTGGAAAATGCAGCGAAAGTTCTTTTGACAAGATATTCAGAATTGATGAGCTTGATGAAGTGCTCCGTGATACCGAATTGTTGGTTATGTGTCTTCCGGGGACTACGGAGACAGAAGGGGTGTTATCCAAAGAAAGAATGGCACTTCTGCCTCAGGGCGCATATGTTGTGAATGTCGGACGCGGATCGGCGATTGATGAAAGCGCACTTGTAGAGAATCTTGAGAGTGGAAGGCTTGCGGGGGCAGCGCTGGATGTATTTGCAAACGAACCGCTTCCGGAGGAGAGTCCTCTTTGGAATACCAAGAACCTGATCATAACGCCGCATGTGGCAGGCAATTTGACACTTGATCATACGCTTGATAAAAATGTTGAGATGTTCTGCGAGAATATGGTCAATTACGCCGAGGGCAGGCCGCTTAAGCATGTGGTTGATAAGGCGAGAGGGTATTGATACAGGTGTAGGGGCGAAGAGTGATTGGGCGTAATCGGATGACTTCAGAAGAGAATATGCCACGTTGAGTCAACTGCTTGGGCGTAATCGGATGACTGCAGGAGAAGAAATGGCAATCTGAGCCATATGGCTTTGCGAGCTGCTATGACCCTAGAAGGTGAAAAAGCTGATTTAGGTCATATGGCTTTGCGAGCTGCTATGACCCTAGAAGGTGAAAAGGCTGATTTAGGTCATATGGCTTTGAGAGATGCTATGACCCTAGAAGGTGAAAAAGCTGATTTAGGTCATATGGCTTTGCGAGATACTATGACCCTAGAAGGTGAAAAGGCTGATTTAGGTCATATGGCTTGTTGAGGTGCTATGACCCTAGAAGGTGAAAAAGCTGATTTAGGTCATATGGCTTTGCGAGATGCTATGACCCTGGAAGGTGAAAAAGCTGATTTAGGTCATATGGCTTTGCGAGCTGCTATGACCCTAGAAGGTGAAAAAGCTGATTTGGGTCATATGGCTTTGCGAGATGCTATGACTTTGGAAGAGGAAATTGCGGAATAGGGTCATTCGCAGGAGCGGAATTGGATTACTGCAGAGGGGAAAATGCTAAGTTGAGTCAATTGCCGGGGGAGCCGCATGACTGCGGAAAAGAAAATCACCAGGTTGAGTCAATCGGCGCCATGAAATCAATCCACAACAATATAGAACGAAGGTGAAAGCATGCAGATAAAATTTTACGACAAGATGGAAGATTCACATCTTAAATTTGCGGTTATTATTGCTAAGATGGATGGAAAGTATGTATTTTGCAAGCACAGAGAGCGCAGTACATATGAGATTCCGGGCGGGCACAGAGAAGATGGTGAATCCATATTGGATGCTGCAAAGCGTGAGCTTTATGAGGAGACCGGCGCGGTGAAGTATGATATCAAACCTGTCTGCATCTATTCGGTTACGGAGCCTGATGAGTTCGATGGAGCGGAAACTTTCGGCGGCCTGTTCTATGCTGAGATTAAAGAGCTGGAAAAAGAGCTCCACAGTGAGATCGAGAGAATTGCGTTATTTGATGAGGTGCCGCAAGAGCTGACTTATCCGCTGATTCAGCCAAAGCTGATTGATGAGGCGAAAAGACGCGGATTTATAGGTTAAAATCGATGTTGATCATGATTTTGGTGATGAAACCGATACTGAGCTTGATTTCCGATGATGGAAACAATGCTAATCATGATTTTACGGTGATGAAACCGAATAGAGCAAATGTAGCTAATATGCTGGCTTGGAGGCTTATCGGATGAAACGTTACGAATACGGAAATCCCGATTCTGCAAATGTACTTGTACAGATGATCGGGGAACACGAAGTTTCGGGGATGGAAAAAGAAATTGCGCATATAAAAGAGAATGTCGGAGACGATTTCTTTTTGCTTGCCTATAAGGTTGAAGATTGGAATATGGAGCTGTCGCCGTGGCAGGCACCTGCAGTGTTTGGAGATGAAGGTTTTGGAGGCGGTGCGGGTGAGACGCTGAAAGAATTATTACAGGATTTGAGAAGTGATAATGTGCTGTCTGAGTATACGAATGATGAGGCACTGTCAGAGAAGACTAAAGATAAATTGTTTTCACCGCTGACAGTTGGCAAAGAAGTTACGGGAATATCACGTGAGAAAAAGAAATACTTCATCGGCGGATATTCACTCGCGGGCTTATTTGCGCTGTGGGCGGCTTATCAGACAGATCTTTTTACCGGAGTGGCAGCAGCTTCGCCGTCTATATGGTTTCCGGGATTTGTTGATCATATGAAAGCAGGCAAGATCAATGCGGACAGGGTGTATCTGAGTCTTGGAAATCGCGAGGCAAAGACAAAGAATCCCGTAATGGCGACTGTTGCGGATTGCATTGAGATTTCTTTTGACCTGTTGCGGAAGCAAGGCGTTATGAGTATGCTTGAATGGAATGAAGGAAACCACTTCAAGGATGCGGACATAAGGACTGCGAAGGCGTTCTCGTGGGTGCTGAATGGACCCGGGGGACGGGGGTAGTGGACCATTAATTACACTAAATAACTGGATGAAATGGGGCTTGAAACATGAAAAAGAATGGTTACGTAACTTTGGGCAATACTGTGATGCATTATGTTGCTTTTGGAGATGGGGCGAAAAAACTGGTTGTTTTGCCGGGATTGTCGGATGGACTTGCTACGGTGAAAGGAAAAGCGTGGATTCTTGCGGGTTCATACAAGAAATTTTGGGCTGACTATACCGTTTATATGTTTAGCAGGAAGGAAGACATGCCGGATGGGTACAGCATCAAGGATATGGCGGATGATCTGGCTTTGGCGATGAAGAGTTTGGGAATTGAGAAGGCTTCTGTTCTTGGCGTGTCGCAGGGCGGAATGATAGCACAATGTCTTGCCGTAAATCATTCTGAGATGGTTGAAAAGCTGATTCTTGCTGTGACGGCGCCGTATGCCAATCCTGTTCTGAAGGATGCTGTGACGGGGTGGATCGATATGGCAAGGAGAGATGATCACAAGACGCTTATGATTGATACTGCCGAAAAAATGTACTCGCAAAAGTACCTTGATAAGAACAGAAAAATATTTCCGCTTGTTGCAAAGCTTACCAAGCCTGCAAGTTATGATAGGTTTTATAAGAATGCGTATGCGATTTTGGATTTTGATGTACGTGATGAACTCTCAAAGATATCCGCGCCGACGCTGATCATTGCGGGAAGCGATGATAAAACGGTAGGAAATGATGCGGCAGCAGAGCTTAGCGACGGCATCAAGGGGAGCGATAAATACATCTACAATGGACTTGGACACGGCGCATTTGAAGAAGCAAAGGATTTTTATGACAGAGTGCTGGAGTTTTGTGAGAGATAAATTTGTAAGCTTGTGATATGATAATAAATACGTCTGATTTTAGGTAGCACTTTCGGATTTGAAAAAAGTGCTACTTTTTATGCGTATATTTTTTGACGCTGTACAATTGAGGAGTATTTCTTTACAATTTATATGCAGAACTAAAGAATGATGAAATGTGCATGCGATGCATGTATGGAGAAATGACATGGGAAATGAAATATTTGAAAATGAACAGGCCCATTTGACAAAGACCTATAATAAACTGCTGGATATTAAGAAGAATCTCGAGGAGCAGATTACTGCCCTGAATGAGAAAGCGGTTGAAGATAAAAATGATATTCGTGACAACATCCGTTTTGATTACGCAGATGTTGAGACTACGATGGAGACTCTCGCTGAGATTGAGGTATGGAACCGTTACATTGATACCTACAATGTTGAGAGTAATTCTTTGGGTAAAAGACTCGAGACAGTCAATAAACTTCTGGAGTCGCCTTATTTTGCAAAGATCGAGCTTGTGTTTGAAGGCGAGAGTGTGCCTGAAAGTTACTACATCGGACGAGCTGCAATCTCAGAAAACGGCTATGATCAGATGGTTGTAGACTGGAGATCTCCGATTGCCGAAGTTTACTACAATCAGGAGAACGGGCACACAAGTTACATGGTTGAGGACAGGACAATACCTGTTGACTTAAGGCTTCGTCGTCAGTTTGAGATAAATAAGGACAAGCTTGTTTCGTTTTTTGATACACAGATTGCGATTGAGGATCCGATGCTTCTTAAGTCTCTTTCGCAGACCCGCTCTGACAAGATGCAGGCTATTACAGCCACAATTCAGAAAGAGCAAAATACGGTTATCAGGTATCCCGATGTGCAGGTTCTTTTGGTGAACGGTATTGCAGGTAGTGGTAAGACTTCGGTTCTTTTGCAGAGAATAGCATATCTTTTTTATCAAAAGAGAAAGACACTTCGTCCCGAGCATGTATGTCTTTTAACCCTTAATCCGGTATTCCGCGATTATATCGACAATGTCCTTCCGGATCTTGGAGAGACCAATCCGCCGACTTTGACGTGGCATGAGTTTCTTAAGAAAGTGGGCGTTCCTTTTGCGGATAACGAATATGACGGCACAGGTGACGGAAGTTTGCAGAAGATCCATGATGCTTTGCTTACGTTGAGCCCCGAAGAGGATGATTTCTACAATATTACTCACAACGGCAAGACTGTGATGTCAAAGAGCGATGTGTTTGATGTGGTAAAAAGATTTTCCAAATTCCCGATGGGAGTGCGCCTGATCCAGACGGTTGCGGATGAACTTGAAGAGCGGGCCAAAAACATTCTAAGGAGCAAAGATATTTTTAATGAGGATTCCGAGAATTCGGCAGGATCTGATGCGGCTGAGGAAAACCGCATTGAAAATGACTTTGGCGGAGCGCTTAGCTTTATCAGACGTTGTAATTTCGTCAACATCAAGCATGTTGCGCAGCGTATTCTCGGAAGCGAGTATATCACTGCTGCGGAGTGGATCTATACTAAGATGGAGCTTACAGGTAAGTGTGATAGAAATGTGCGTTATGTCATGATCGACGAAGTGCAGGATTACACTGAGGCACAGCTCATGGTATTTAGTAAATTTTTCCCCAACGCGCGTTTTATGCTGCTTGGAGATGAGTTCCAGGCAATTAGAAAAGGCACGATTTCTTTTGACCGGATAAAAGAGATGTCAGAAGCGGCAGGAAAAGAATTCGTGGAGCTTCCGCTTATGACAAGCTACAGAAGTTCACCGGAGATAACAGAAATGTTCGCTTCGCTCCTTCCGCAGGAAAAGAAAATGATGGTCTCATCGGTAAAGCGCTCGGGAGAAGAGATTGTTATAAAGACCTGTGCTTCAGATGGCGAGTATTATGAGGAGCTTACTTCTCTTATAAATGAGTTTGAAAAGAAAGACGGCCTCACTGCAGTTATTTGCAGAAGCGGTTACAGCCTTGAAAAGATTGCGGGGGCGCTCGGAGATAAAGCACCGCAGCTTATTGCTGAAAGCGACAGTTTGCCAAAGAAAGGTGCATTTTTGATAGAGCTTGCACTTGCGAAAGGTCTTGAGTTTGATAACGTGATCCTGGCCGATGCAGATGCGGAGTCTTATCCTTCCGATGAACTCGGCAAACATTGCCTGTATACGGCTGTATCCAGAGCTACGCAGCATCTGGCTGTTTTGGCGAAAGGGAAGTTGACGGAGAATATTTAAGAAATCCTTGAGTTTGGAAAAGGTTGTGAGCCTTCGGCGGACTTTCATGCAGAAGGCTTAAAAAACCGCTTGCATGGCGGGCTTATCGATGTTAGCATGTAATAGTATAAAAATATAAAGAAAGAACGCGTAGCGTTTAGGTGAGGATATGTACAGAAGATAATTAGTTTAGGTGAACACTATCAGTGATGATGAGGCTGCTTACGGCGGCTGTTTTGTGTGCGCTTAATCTGGATTATCATGCATGTTTAGCCTATATGTAATGTGGGTCTATTTGTGTGAGTCTATTTTGCGTATGCAGAATAGGCTTTTTCTTTTTCCATATGGTCCCAGGGGACGGGGGTAGTGGACCATTTTGGCGAGCGAATGCGAGAGCAGAGCTTCCTTACGTACTCATCATTTTACCTTTGGAGGAACAATATGCTTAACGTAAAAAACTTAACAATAACGCACCGCAAGGACCTGCGCGTCATTCTTGATAAATTCAATATGACTCTTAATAATGGCGATAAAGCCGTGATAATCGGCGAGGAGGGCAACGGGAAGTCCACGCTGATGAGATGGATCTACAATCCGGAGATTGCAGAAGAGTACGCAGAGTGCGAAGGCGAGAGAATTCTTGGCGACGAAGTCCTTGGCTATCTGCCGCAGGAACTTCCTGAATGGGAAAAAGAAAAAACTCTTTATGATTACTTTTCGGAAGCCGGGAGCTTTTTTGACAAGACACCGAAAGAACTCTCGGAGATGGCAAATGAATTCCGGGTTTCTAAGGATTTCTTTTACGCAGATCAAAAGATGGGAAGTCTGTCCGGTGGCGAAAAAGTAAAGGCGCAGCTGATGCGTATACTGATTGACGAGCCGACGGTTCTGCTTTTAGATGAACCGTCAAATGATATCGACATAAGCACGCTCGAACTGCTTGAGAGGCTGATAAATGGGTGGAAGCACATAGTTCTTTTCATCTCGCATGACGAGACGCTTATTGAAAACACGGCCAATGTGATAATTCATATCGAGCAGATCATGCGCAAGACCAAGAGCCGTTACGTGGTCGTGAAGGACAACTACAGGCATTACATTGCGCATAGAGCGGAGGCTTTCGAGAGGCAGGAGCAGCTTGCGCTTAATGACCGTAAGGAAAAGAAGCTTCGTGACGAGAGATACAACAGGATTCATGATAAGGTTGAGCGGGCGCTTTCGAATGTTTCGCGGCAGGAGCCGGGAGTCGGAAAGATGCTTAAGGATAAAATGCGCGCGGTGAAGTCGATGGAAAAGCGCTTTGAGAAGCAGGATGCGAACATAACGGAGCGGCCTGAGCAGGAGGAGGCAATCTTTTTTAAACTGGGAAAAGAAAATTCGAGGATGCCGGCAGGTAAGACGGTTATCGAGTTTTCTCTTGATGAGTTGGTTGCGCCCGATGGTTCAAAGGTCTTGGCAAAAGATATTTTTCTAAGGGTAAGAGGACCTGAGAAGGTATGCATTGTTGGAACAAATGGAGTTGGGAAAACTACGCTTCTTAGGCTAATCGCGGATGAGCTTCTTGCAAGAGGGGACCTACGGGTTCAGTATATGCCGCAGAACTACGAGGATTTGCTTGAGCTTGATGTGACGCCGGTGGAATTTTTGGATGACACGGGGGATAAGGAAATTCGCACACGAATCAGGACTTATCTTGGTTCGCTTAAATATACCGCGGATGAGATGGAGCATCCGATCAGGGAGCTTTCGGGCGGGCAGAAGGCGAAGGTACTACTTCTTAAGATGAGTCTTTCCGATGCGAATGTGCTTGTTTTGGATGAGCCAACGCGTAACTTCTCGCCACTTTCGGGACCTGTTATCAGGAAGATGATAGCTTCTTTTCCCGGTGCGGTGATCAGCATATCGCATGATAGGAAGTATATTGAGGAAGTGTGCACGAAGAGATATTTGCTTACGAGTGAGGGGCTTGAGGAAACTAAATGAACACGGAATGTTGGATGAAACATATATATAATTCGTGGAAGATATGTACGGTGCAGGGAAGTGAATAAGCACCGTACAGAGGAGCGGCGTATGATGCGTGCGGTGCAGAAAAGTGAAAGAGCACCGCACAGATGAGCGGCATAAGATATGTACGGTGCAGAAAAACTAATATGCACCGTACAGGAAAGTTGTGGAAGATATGTACGGTGCGGGGAAGTGAATAAGCACCGCACAGATGAGCGGCATAAGATATATACGGTGCAGAAAAGCTAATATGCACCGTACAGGAAAGTCGTGGAAGATCTGTGCGGTGCGGGGAAGTAAATTAGCACCGCACAGATGAGCGGCATAAGATATATACGGTGCAGAAAAGCTAATATGCACCGTACAGGAAAGTCGTGGAAGATATGTACGGTGCGGGGAAGTGAATAAGCACCGCACACAGGCGCGGGATAAGATCTGTACGGTGCAGGAAAGTAAATTAGCACCGCACAGATGAGCAACAGAAGATGCGTACGGTACAGGCAGACGTAAAATGGACCGTACAGAATTTTGGAGGACAGAATAGAAATGAAATATAACAAGATTATTACTTTAAAAAACGGAAGAGAGGCACTTCTTCGAAACGGCGAATATGCTGATGGCGAGGCTGTTTTTGTGAATTTTAATGAGACTCATGCGGAGACGGATTATCTTTTATCCTATCCTGATGAAAATAGTTTCGATGCGCAGCAGGAGGCGGAGTTTCTTAAGGAGAAAACGGAGAGTCCAAATGAGATTGAGATAGTTGCAGTGGTAGACGGTGTTGTCGCCGGAACAGCTGGTATCGAAGCGGTTGGAGCAAAGTACAAGCTAAAGCACCGCGCGGAGCTCGGCATAGCTATTTTGAAGGAATACTGGGGACTTGGGCTTGGCAAGGCACTCATGGAGGCTTGCATCGAATGCGCTAAAGAAGCAGGCTATACGCAGCTGGAATTAAATGCTGTTGCAGAGAATGAAAGAGCGGTGGCATTATACAAGAAGATGGGATTTGTGGAGTATGGCCGCAATCCCAGAGGTTTTAACTCAAGAGTAAGCGGGTATCAGGAAGTTGTATATATGTTGCTTGAGCTGTGACAAGTTATAAGGAAGGGTTTGTAATATGACAATCGAAAAGAATTACAGAGATAACGAATCTCTCAGAAATTCCTTCAATGAGCTTGCAGGCAAGGTGTTTGGCGGGCTGAATTTTGAAGACTGGTACCGAAACGGCTTTTGGAAAGATAATTACATTCCGTATTCGATCGTTATCGATGGAAAAGTTGTTTCGAATGTTTCGGTGAATGCTTGCAATATGAATTATGACGGCAGAATTGTTAAGCTTATCCAGATTGGAACGGTAATGACCGATCCTGATTACAGGGGGAGGGGATACGCAAGGATGCTGATGGAGAAGATTGTTGAAGACTACGAAAACAAAGTTGATGGAATATATCTTTTTGCAAACGATTCTGTCGTTGATTTCTATCCTAAGTTTGGCTTTCGAAAGAGTAGAGAATTTCAGTTTAGTAAGGCTGTTAATAATGATGCAGAGCGGACTGCGCAGCTTGTTCCAATGTCGGAAAAGAGAGATTGGGACAAAATGGTGCAAATTCTTAATCAAACCGAGCAAAATGCCAAGGTGTATATGGTTTCCAACGCTGGGCTGTACATGTTTTACCTGGCTCAGTTCATGAGGGAAAATACTTTTTATATCGAGGATTGTGACAGTTATGCGATTGCAGAGATTGAGGACGATACTTTGATTCTTCATGCCGTTGTCGGTAGTGGCGCGATAGACCGCGTGATATCTGCTTTTGGAAAAGAAATTAAGAAAGTCATTCTCGCATTTACACCGAACGATTCGACAGGTTATGATAAGAGCGAGGTTGTAGAGGAAGATACACATCTTTTTGTAAGAGGGAAGTTCTTCGACGAAAACGGTGAGGATGAGTTTATGTTTCAGGCGATAACGCACGCTTGATGGGAAAGCACATGAATAGTGCTTAAGAGGGAGATTTTATGTCAGACAGCATTGCTTATAACTGGACAGACGGAAGTAATAAGGATTTTCAGGAGTTTTATAGAAAGACAGAGGAATATTACAGCAAGATTGTTGGCGGAATAGAGAACAGAAGAGCTTTTGTGCCATATAACCATTCTGACGGAATACCCAATGTGCTTATTGCATATATCGGGGATGTTGCCGTTGCATGCGCAGGATTTAAGCCGTATTCGAACGATGATGCTGAGATTAAGCGTGTTTGGGTGGAACCTGATTACAGAGGCAGGCACATTGCCAAAGATTTAATGAAGCAGATTGAAGATAGAGTTAGAGAATTTGGATATAAAAGAACAATTCTTCAAACAAGAGCGATAATGGCTGATGCTGTTGGACTTTATGAGAAGCTTGGCTACAGCAAAATCGAGAATTATCCGCCGTATGATAATCTGGTCGGAGCGGTGTGTATGGCAAAAAATCTGTGAAAAACGGTATATATTATATGTTGTGCAATAATGGACCACAACCCCCGTCCCTATGGACCAAAAGGACGGATACCAACGAAAGAGAAACTCATGGAAGATAAGAAATTTCTTTTTGAAAAAGATAATATACCGCATGCGCTGGGAGTGATGGCGCTTCCGGCGATTGCGAGTCAGCTGATTGCACTGATATATAACCTTGCGGATACGTGGTTTGTCGGAAGGACAAATAATCCGTACATGGTGGCGGCTTGTTCTCTGGTGATGCCGATTTATATGCTGACAATTGTGATATCAAATATCTTTGGAGCTGGTGGAGGTACGCTTATTGCGCGCCTTATCGGTGCGGGTAATGATGAAGAAGCATCGAAAGTGTCAGCGGCCTGTATATGTATGGCGCTGGGAGTCGGATGCCTTTTCTCATTACTTAGTTTGATAGGGATGACGAAGATACTTGTTTTTCTTGGGGCGAGCGAAAATGTGCTTGAGTTTTCCAGGCAGTACATGCTTTTTGTGGTTGTTATCGGTGGAGTACCGTTTATTTTCAGCAGCACGGTTTCATCAATGCTAAGAAGCATAGGACTTTCGGCAAAGGCATCGTTTGGGCTTAGTATGGGCGGCGTGCTTAATACTGTGCTTGATCCTATTTTTATGTTTGTGATTTTGCCTGACGGAAAGCAGGTTATGGGTGCCGCGCTTGCAACTATGCTAAGTAATATTGTGGTTTCGGTGTATTTTATCGTTACTTACCATAAGGCGGGAAAAGAAACTATTCTCAGATTTAGGACAAACGGCGAATATCCTTCGAGAGAGTCTTTTTACTCAATATTTGGAGTGGGAATTCCTGCGGCTGTGGGAGTGCTTCTTTTTGACCTGTGTACGATCGTTATAAATCGCCTGGCAGCGTCATATGGCGATGTTGAGCTGGCTGCCATCGGTATCGTGCTGAAAGCCGAGCGTCTGCCGCTTAATATCGGAATCGGAATTTGCATGGGAATGGTGCCGCTTATCGCGTACAGTTATTCTTCGGGTGATAGAAAAAGAATGGACGGAATCTTCAGATTCGGCAGAGTAGTGGGGCTTGCGATAGGAGTTGTGAGTGTGATCTTGTATTATGCATTTGCGCCTTTGATCATGAGGGCATTTATCGGAGATCCCGACACGGTGCGCTTTGGAACGCAGTTCCTTCGTGCGAGGTGCTTTGCTACGCCGCTGATGTTCCTTTGTTTTTCGATGGTTCATTTTGCGCAGGCAATCGGTCGCGGCAAGGAATCGTTCTGGCTTGCGGTGATAAGGCAGATTGTCTTTAATATCCCTATTCTGATTCTGTTTAATCACTGGTTTGGAATGACGGGAATCGTGTGGACGCAGGCTGTCGCGGATATGTTTACGGTCATTGCTTCATACATTATTTATGCAAGGATAAGGAAACATGAAGGTTGGCCGGCGGGAGTGTGACAGAGTATGAAGATTTTAGTTGTTGGTGGGACGAGATTTTTTGGCATTCCTATGGTGAATGCGCTTATAAATGCGGGGCATGATGTGACGGTCGCGACGCGCGGGAATAATGCTCTTGGTTTTTGCGGGAGCGTTAGGCATATTGTTATGGATAGAACGGACGCTGATAGTGTGAAAAAAGCATTTGAAAGCAATAGATTTACTGAAATGACAAGTCCAGGTTGCTGTGGAAAAGCTACTGATGCACATTTCGACGTTGTAATTGACAAGGTTGCGTACAGTTCAAATGATGTGAGAGCTCTTTTGCCCAATATCAAGTGTGATAGGTATATTCAGATGTCGACGTGCTCGGTTTATGCGAAAGATGCGCTGCTTATCGGGGAAAAAGAGTTTGATGCGGCTGCACATCCGCTGGTTTGGGCGGACAGAACGCAGGATTATGGTGAGTCCAAGCGGCAGGCGGAAAGAGCGGCTTATGAGTTTATGAATGCGGAAAAATGCGTGTTTGTCAGGTATCCCATCGTGCTGGGCGAGAATGACTATACCGGAAGGCTTCGGTTTTATGTAGAGCATATCATGAATGAGTTGCCGATGTTTGTGGATGACCTTGATTATGGGATTTCTTTTATCCATGAAAAAGAAGCAGGCGAGTTTATCGCGTTTCTTACAAGTGCCGATGTGTGCGGGCCGATAAATGGCTGCTCTAAGGGAATTGTCAAGATTTCTGAGCTTATCGGTTATATTGAAAAGAAAACCGGAAAGGCTGCGGTTTACAGCAAAGATGGTGACGTGGCTCCTTATAATGGACTTGAAAATGACATGAGCCTTGATACGCAGAAAGCGCGGGCGCTGGGATTTGAGTTTTCGGAGCTTGGTGATTGGATTTATGAGCTGATGGATTATGAGATTGATATGGTGGAGAGGTGTGTATGAATTTTTTGTTTGTTGCTCTCGGAGGAGCTTTGGGAGCGGTGCTAAGGTATGCGATAAGTCTTATTCCGGTTAAATCCGGATTTCCGATACTGACGCTTGTTACAAATATTTTAGGTGCAGTTTTGATCGGATTTATCGTAGGGATTGCCGATAACCATGAGGGTATATCGGGAAATACTGTTCTTTTCTGGAAAACGGGAGTGTGCGGAGGCTTTACAACGTTTTCTACGTTTTCGCTTGAGGCGGTCAATCTTTTTGAAAAGAAGCAGTATGGCGCAGGCGGAGTGTATGTGGCGCTTAGTTTTGCGTGCTGTATTGTCGGCGTAATCTGCGGCAAGAGGCTTGCGGCGCTTGTTAAAGGGTGATAAGCATGGATAAAAAGAACCAGGATAAGAAACTGAAAGAAATCGAGCTCAAGCAGAATAAGTATGCGGATAAGATATCAGCGGTTTCTGCGGAGCAACTGGCTAAGGCACTTGAGACTCTTATGGCAAAAGATAAAGACAAGGATAAGGATAAGAGATGAGACAGTATATTTTGTGAGTGAATTATTTGTGTAGGAGATGGCAAAATATGAAAAGAGAACTTGGTATAGCAAGGTGCGGATTGGCGTGCTGCCTTTGCAGTGAGAACGATCATTGCGGAGGTTGTGACTCTGGTGAGTGCCCGGGAGATGCTTGGTGCGAGAACAGGAAGTGCTCCAAAGAGAAAGACTATGGGCATTGCTACGATTGCGACAGCGACTGCAAGAAAGGCATGTTTGGCAAGATAAAGCCGTATGGATTCACACTTTTTGTAAAGAGATACGGAGAGGAAGAACTGCTTAACTGTCTAGAAAGGAATGAGCGAAACGGCATAGTCTATCACAGGAAAGGTATTATTGGAGACTATGACGATTTTGATGATGTTGAGGAATTGATACGATTCATTAAGACGGGTGAAAGATAAATTTAGAAATAGGATATATGCGACTTTTTGTAATGAACCATAAACCTCGTCCCATGTAGACTATAGCAAATAGATGAGAGGTGAACATGACTACAATTATCAAGGCAAAAGAACTGATCATAAAAGGCGAAGAGAACATACTGGAATTACCGGAGAATCTAAAAGAACAGGTTTCAATATATTGGAATGAGCAAAAAAGGCAGCATCCCGGAATGTTTAACGGGCCGGTGTATTCGGTGCTTGATATGGAGAACAACAACGGCGAGATTACCTTGGAGTGCGCACTTTCCGATTATGCGAATTACAAGTACAGTGAAATACATGATTTGGGAGAATTTGCGTGCAGGAATCTTTACGCGGGATGTCTTTTAAAATCTTGTGAAGGAAAATATATTGTTGCTCTAAATGGTGCGGGTTCTGAATTTACAGGCAAGATACAGTTTATTGGAGGCGCGATGGATCCTGAAGATAAGGATGATGTGACGGGAAAACTTGATCCGCTTATTACCGCGATGAGAGAACTTGAGGAAGAAGCCGGAAAAGAGATTAGGAATAGTATCAAAAATGTCGGAGAAACCTATCTTATAACTAACGGCAGAAAATATGGTATAGGCACGGTGCTTCAGTCATCTATGAGTGCGGATGAGTTAACCACGGCGCTTGGCAGATTCAAGGACAGTACGCATAATAACGAGATAGACAATCTTGTTGCTTTTGGAAAAGAAAACAAGGATGAACTTGAGAATTACGTAAACAGGCAGGATATCGGTGTGGTGGAGTTTTTAAAAGAAGCACTTTGAAAAATGAACCACAAACCCCGTCCCCCTGTAGACCATAGAGGATTAAAAATGACTAACAAAGAAATACTGGAAATAGCGCTTCGGCAGTCGGCGGAAGACAACGGTTGTCGTGCGGAGGATTTTTTGTCGGATAAAAATATTGTTGTTCCGTTCAGGCTAGGTGAGAAGGCACGCAAGTACTATAAGGAGCCGATAACGTGCAATTTCATAACGTACGGTAATAACGTGGTTGCGGCTTCATCGGATGAAGTTGCGGATATTGTAAAAGAGTACGTCGGAAAGTTTGAGTTTTATCACTGCTTTGAGACGCCAAATATGAATTGGCTCATTGAGAGGATTGAAAAACTTGGGCATAAGGTGTGTTTCATGGCAGAGTTCTTTTTGCCCGATATTGAAAAGATGCCGGTGCTTGAGTGCCCATATGCTACAAGGATTCTGGGACCTAAGGATTTCAAGGCGTTGTATCTTCCGCAGTGGAGCAATGCACTTTGCAGTGCCCGCAAGGAACTCGATGTTCTTGGAATGGGCGCGTACGATGGCGATAAGCTTGTGGGATTTGCAGGGGCTTCTGCGGACTGCGACGATATGTGGCAGATAGGAGTGGACGTTCTTCCCGAGTATAGGCGGAATGGAATAGCGTCAGCTCTTACTAATATGCTGGCAAAAGAGATACTTAAACGCGGCAAGGTTCCGTTTTATTGCTGTGCGTGGTCGAATGTAAGGTCGGCAAGAAATGCGATAAGGAGCGGATTTGTGCCCTCGTGGGTTGAAGTAACGGTGAAGCCTACGGAGGTTGTGGACGGAATGAATAAATGACAACAATGGAAAGGACTATAGACTTGGAAAAAGAATACAAGATCATAACAGCCACGGAGGAAGACCGTGAGGAGATATTGGCGCTGTATAAAGCGCAGATCGGAAGGGAACTTTGCCCGTGGGATGAGTATTATCCGTCGAATGAGACAATCGATGCGGATTTTGCGCGTGACGGACTGTTTGTATTAAAGGAAGACGGGATAATAAAAGCTGCGATTTCGATTGATGAAGATGAGGAAGTTAACAGGCTTCCCTGTTGGGATAAGAATCTCGAACCTGAGGGAGAGCTTGCTAGGCTTGCAGTCCTTCCTGCGGAGCAGAATAAGGGACTTGCAAGGATAATGCTTAAGCATGGCATGGAGGAGCTTAAGAGACGCGGATGTAACGGAATTCACATACTTGTCGGTAAGTACAATACCAAGGCAATCCGCTCATATGCGGTATTTGGATTTAATGAAGTGGGCGAGTGTCATTTGTACGATCAGGATTTTTTATGCTATGAAAAAGAGCTGTGACATGATCCGGCAGAGAGAACTATTACTAAATAAAAGCTTTGGAAGGTAATTATTCATGAAACAAAATGGACCACAAACCCCGTCCCCCGGGACCAAAAGCACTTTGCTGCAGAACAAATTTGTAGTATGTCTGTTGGCGGTATTCTGTTGCCTCTTGTGGGGGAGTGCGTTCCCGAGTATCAAGGCGGGATATGAGATGTTTGAGATCGGCGCGCAGGACAGCGTGTCGCAGATTCTTTTTGCGGGAATAAGATTCTTGCTGGCGGGAGTGCTGACGATCATTTTCGGAAGCCTCCTTCAGAGAAAAGTTCTTTTTCCTAAGAAAACATCGTGGAAGATGGTCTGCACTCTCAGTGTTTTTCAGACGATGCTGCAGTATTTTTTCTTTTATATAGGACTTGCGCATGCATCGGGAGTGAAGTCGTCGATAATCAATGGGATGACAACGTTTTTTGCGATTCTTTTGGCATGCCTTGTAAGGAAGCAGGAGCACCTGTCTTCGGAAAAGATAATCGGCTGCCTTCTCGGAATTGCGGGAGTTATCATTGTCAGCTTGTCAGGCGGAAGTATCGGTGCGGGATTTGCGCTTAACGGCGAAGGCTTTATCCTGATCGCTGCGGTTTCGTATGCAATTTCATCGGTGCTTATAAAGGAGTACTCCGTAAAAGAGAATCCGGTGACGCTCAGCGGATATCAGTTCCTTATTGGTGGCTTTGTCATGATGGTTGTAGGATTTGCGGCAGGTGGAAGGATTCACCTGACAAGACCGATCGGCATTCTGCTTATCATATACATGGCATTGATATCGTCGGTTGCGTACTCGATATGGGGGATTTTGCTCAAGCACAATCCTGTATCGACGGTTACAATCTACGGTTTCTCGAATCCGATCTTCGGAGCTCTTTTGTCCGCATTCTTCCTTGCTGAGTGGGATAAGCTGAGTCTTAGGTATGTGACGGCTCTTTTGCTTGTCAGTCTGGGAATATATGTGGTCAACAGAAAGTAAAGGCGTTCAATTCCTCCTGTCGTCTGAGTCACAGAAAAATATACTGTATATCGTAAAAATATGTTAAAATGAATCAATAACGCATCAACGTAGTAATAACAGAGTGTACTGAAAATTTCCGGGGAATGGCGTTTTAGGAATGCTTGATCCGGTTTGTAAAAGGCAGGAGGAACTGTTTTATATGAAAGGTACTATCAAAGAAAAGCTTACGTTAGTTGTAATTCTCATTGTCGTCGCGGCAATGGTCATTTCCTCGGCAGTTATTGTCGGAACGTCGGGTGGCAAGCTTACCGGACAGCTTACAAATCAGCTTCAGATAAACGCTGATAAGTATGCAAATTCGATTAATGCCTGGATTGAGATGGAAAAAGGTCTTAACAGTGCAGGTGCTGCGGCATTGGCTGCACTTCCCGACAAATCCTATAATGTTGAACATGCTCAGCAGATGGTCACGACGCAGGCTGCCGGACATTCTGAGTTTCTTAATCTTTATTATGGTATGGCAGATAAGACACATCTGCAGATGGATCCAAATGCAAAGCCGCCGGAGGGCTACGATCCCACACAGAGGGGATGGTACAAGGCAGCAGAGGCAGCAGGAACGACCATAGTGACAGATCCTTATATGGACGTTTTGATTGGTGGTATGTGTATCACAATCGCAACGCCTGTTTACAGGAACGGCCAGCTTGCGGGCGTTCTCGGAGCAGATTTTACCCTTGATTATATCGCAAATGTTGTCAACAGCATTCCGTACAGCAAAGGCGAGTACGGCTTCCTTGTTGATGCAAGCGGCAATTACATAATGCATGAAAATGATGCGTTCCTTCCGGGGGAAGAGACGGCAACGGCTGTGCTTAACGTTATGCCGGGCATATCTTCGATAATTACGACGCCGGGTAGCGAAGTGGTTCTTACGAAGGACTACGATTCCGAAAAGAATTACATCGCAACATCCACTATAGAAGGCTGTAACTGGGCGCTTGGTCTTGTTATGCCAAGGAAAAACGTCAGCGGTACCATAACACAACTTATCGTAACTGCCATAATTATTACGTTGATAGCAATAGCTGCTGTAATTGTTATTATGACAAAGCTTATAGGTGTGCAGCTTGCGCCTATGGAAGAAATGAAGTCTTTTGTAAAAGAGAAAGTCATAGGCAATGAAAATATCAAGCAGACCCGCTCAGAGACGGAAGAAATAAGATATCTTTTGACAGAGCTCGAAGACCGCGTCATTGATACGATACATAAGACTAAAGACGAATCGCAGCTTATAAAAGACAAGATGACGAGTGCGTCCGATAAGATTACCGATATCAAAGACAGTATTTCCGAGATAAATGAAGCGATGCAACGCACGGAGGGAGGCATAGAGACCCAGACGGCCAGCATCCAGAACATTGACAAGATATGTGATAATGTTATGACTGCAACGGAGAGCTTTGCGGCTGATACCAAGAGTATGAGCGACAGAACCAATGAAGTGATCGGAAGAGTTAAAGAGATGGTTCCCGAGATCCTTGCAAACAAGAATCATGCGGTTGAGATGACGAACAGGGCAAAAGAGGAGCTTGAAGAAGCTCTTAAGGGAATTCAGGTAATTGAGCAGATCGTGAATGTGGCAAGTGCAATTCAGGATATCGCAAGCCAGACAAATCTTCTTGCGCTCAATGCCAGCATAGAAGCGGCAAGAGCGGGAGAAGCGGGCAAAGGTTTTGCGGTTGTCGCAAGTGAGATCAACAGCTTAAGTACTACAACAGGAAATGAGATTGATAAGGTAAATGCACTTACAAACGAAGTTACAGCCAATGTAAATGAGCTTTCGAGAGTAAGTAATCAGATCATCACATTTCTTACCGACAGAGTGCTTAAAGATTATGATAATCTTGAGACTCTTGCGAAGAATTACATGGATGATGCAAATTATTACAGCGACATAAGTAAGGGGCTTGGCAGCGGTGCCAAGGAAGTAAGCACATCCGTAGCCGATATCAACAATGTACTGGAAAGAATAAATTCCGTGCAGAAAGAGCTTGGCGAAGCGGTTCGTGATATCTCGAACAATATGCAGAGTATCACAGAATACAGTGCGAATGTTTCGGGTGAGACCAAGGATGTAATGGATAGCATTATAAATCTTCAGGATACAACAGATAAGTTCAACGTATAAGGCGGTAACACCTTTGCTGTGATATATATAAGAGTCTGCAACTGTCAGAAAATAGGCAGTTGAAGTTTTTTTATATCATATGAAATTGCTTTGCAACTCTTTGTTCTTGATTTAAATACAACTGATATTTATAAAAAAGTTGTAAAATTCGCTAAAAATCCGTAAAGATTGTCAAGATTTACGTAAATGCGTAATAGGGTGGTATAATCTATAATATAGTAAAAGAACGGAGGAAGGGCGCTATGCAGGAAAATCATTTAAAACGCACTTGTAAACTAGTATTTCTAATTCACGTAATTACGACTTTTTTTTCAATTGTCGGTCTAATGTCGCAGATCACAATGTCAGATCTTGCTCCGATCAGAGGAATTATCCCCTTGATAATGGTTATATTGGTATTTATCGCAGATTCGGTGTATCTTTTCATCAGTAAGGGTGGAGTTACATATATAAGAATACTTGCGATCACATATTCTATAGTTTATTGTGCAATGCTTAACAGCGGGAACACGGGTACGACATATCCATATATGATCCCATTTTTGATCGTATTTCTTCTTACACTTGATAGCTTAAGTGTAAAAGTCGGAGTTATCGGATTTGCCGTTTCCAATCTTATAAGAGTAATACTTACTATTACTACTTCAGCGAATATTCAGAATGATATTGAAGTTATCATGATAGAGGCGATCATTTCAATCCTTACGGTTGTTACGATCCTTAAGGGTTATGGGCTTCTTTCAAGATTCTTTGAGGAATCACTTGATGAAGTTACATCGGTTTCGGATAAAAATAAGACAATCACCGAAAAAATCACGGAAGTTGCCGACAGTGTAGTGGAAGACGTTTCTTCCGTAAGCGAAGCGCTTAAAACTATCGGTGAATCTGTAGAGCTTCTTGATGAGACTATGGAAAACATCATGGTTGGAACGCAGAATACCGCTGAGGCGATCACTCATCAGACAACCCAGACGCATGATATTCAGGATATTATTGATGATACCAAGAAGAGTGCGGATATAGTTGAGAACATAAACAACGAAGCTTCAGATGCCCTCAAAGAAGGCATGGGTGTCATGGAATCCTTGTTTGAAGAGGTTGAAAAAGCCAGAAAAGCAGGAGAAAATCTTCAGACAGCTGCGGATGAACTTCGTTCCAACACTGAGGATGTAAGCGGAATCACAAGCATTATCCTTTCAATTTCATCACAGACCAACCTTCTTGCACTCAATGCCAGCATAGAGGCTGCAAGAGCGGGCGAAGTGGGTAAGGGATTTGCGGTAGTTGCCGATGAGATCAGAAATCTTGCCGAGCAGACAAGAAATGAGACAGAGAATATCACACGTATTATTGAGATTCTTACAGCGAATGCCGATACAGTCGCTGACTGTGCTACAATAAGCTCACAGTCTGCAATCCGCGAGACTGAATATACACAGAGCGCATCCAAGAAGTTTGAGTTTATCAGTGAGAAACTTGCGGAACTTAGTCAGGCTATCAATGATATTGCTAATTTCATTTCATCACTCAGCAGTGCAAATAACGAGATTGTAGACAGCGCCAGCACGTTGTCAGCTACGAGTGAAGAGATAAGTGCAAGTTCGACCGAGGCTTCCAAGGCAAGTTCAAGAAACGTTGAACTCGTTGCACAGTTCAAGAAGTCTATGGACGGTATTATTGCGAAGATTGAGGAACTTCAGAAATATACACAGGGATAAAAGAGAATACTAAAAAGCGATCAATATAAGGGTTGTGGAAAGCAAAAACTTTTCACAACCCTTTTTCTTTGGACTTTGGTGAAGCGATATTGCTTATTACGGCCTTATTTTTGCAAAATGCGGATTTGCGGAGAGCGGATGTTGCTCCTCGTTAAGTATCCTGAATTGTGAAGGCGGATAGCCGGTGGCTTTCTTAAATGCACGTGTGAAAGCTGTACAACTTGTAAAGCCGGCCTGATAGGAAATATCTGTGACGGTCAGTTCGGGATTTGAAAGAAGCGTTTTGGCATAGCTTATTCGCATCTGCTGAAGATATTGATATAAGGTCATTCCGGTGTATTCGGAAAAAATCCTCTCGAAGTAATATTTGCTGAAACCTGCATGAGCAGCGACGCTTTCAAGAGTCAGATCTTCCGTAAAGTGCTCTGAGAGGTAGCTGCATACATTGCTCAGAGAGGCATTGTTTTTAAAATTAGTCGAAGCTGAGGCAGACTCGGGCTCACGGAAAAGATTAATGTTTTTTCCGCAGAAAGCAATAAATTGCATAAGAATTGAATAAATCTCAAGTTCATCGTAAGGTGCGAGTTCTGAAAAAGATATAACTTCGTCGTCCATCTCTTCTTCGTGCATATGAACCCGCGGTGCGGAACCGAAATATAACTTCATTATCGTATCGATAAGGCCACACAGATAATTATATATATCAGGCGGACATGTCTTTTTCTTAATGTGCAGAGCGGGGGACATAAGACGGAATGCCCGATCCATTTCTTTTAAATTGATTATTCCGGAAAAGTCGGCTTGAATGTACACTCTGGTTCCCGGTGTCGGAGAAAAAATCTCATGAATAATGGTGGGGCAGATTAATAGAATGTCATCTATTTCGACATGATAAGTCTGATTGGCACAGATTACCTTGTAGGGTGCTTCTTTTGGCCAGATAATCTCGATATCTGTGTGCCAGTGCGGCGGAAAATCGGCGTGCAGACGGTTTATGAACATCCGCAAACTTGTGTTGATCTTGTGTCTGACATTTTCTTTGGTGCTTGAATAACAATATTTCATACTACAAAAAGAACTCCTGAAATAATAAAAAACGGTGCAAAATCATAAAAGGCAATTTTTGTTTTATGATACAACATTATAGCATGAATTGATGGTAAAAATGTCTAACAGCTCAGCATTATGTCATAATTTATGTAGATAAATAATGTAAACTGTGAAAAAATGCACAAACAATAGAGCAATTTTGGTATGGTAGATGGCAATTTTCCACACGCGTAAAAAAGTAAATTATTATAGAATTATGTAAAGGAATGAAACAGTTTATTGTTTCATGAAGGAGAGATTTTCAGAGAATCTGAAAAGTAACAAAGGTATTTATATGATAGGAGGGTAAGGTATGAACAAAAAGGTATTGGCTACTTTTTTTGCAACGATCTTGGCAACTACTACGCTTGTTGGATGTGGTGGAAGTTCTGCCACTACGACACCGTCGACAGGTGGCTCCGGAGCTGATGCGACGGCGCAGGCAAATTCTTCAGCGGGAAAGCAGACGGATGGAAAGAATCTACCGACACTTACGACTGAGCCGCTTGAAATAACCCTTTGGGACATAGCTACTGAGGATCCCGCAAAGACCACTCAGGAAGGTGCTGTACAGAGATTTATGAAGGATTATCCGAATATCAAGGTTAATCAGGTACATCAGCAGAATGACAATTATAAACAGCAGCTTGTTGTTGCGATGAGTTCGGGACAGGCGCCTGACATCTATGTTCACTGGGGCGGTGGTCCTATGGCGGAGTATTACAAATCAGGTTTTGCCAACGATCTTACCGAAATGTATGCAAAATACGATCATCCCGAATTTATAGACGCTGCGGTTGCGCAGTCAACATATGACGGAAAGATGCTTGCAATTCCTTTCGGCGGACTTTCGGGCTGTGATATTTTCTATAATAAGACAATCTTCAAAGATCTTGGTCTTGAGGTTCCCAAAACGATTGATGAACTTGAGGCTGTTTGCGAGAAACTGAAAGCAAACAATATCATTCCGTTCTCGCTTGCAAATGCATCAAAGTGGACAGGCTCAATGTATTACATGTATCTTGTAGCACGTCACTCCGGAAATGCTGAGTTTGACGCGGCTTATACACAGGAAAACGGCGGAACATTCACAAGCGACGCATTTGTTTATGCAGGCTCCAAGATTCAGGATTGGGTTAAAAAAGGATATTTCCCTGATGGCGTTAATTCACTTTCAGCTGATGATAATCAGGACAGAGCACTTCTCTATGACGGTTCGGCTGCAATGATGCTTCACGGTGCATGGCAGGTATCGGGAATAAAAGCGGACAGCGAAGAGTGGTACAACGAAAATGTCGGCGTATTCCGTTTCCCTGAAGATTCGGAAGCAAAGGCAAAGGGCGTTCCTCAGGATGTAGAGATCGGTACAGCAATCGGTATGGGAATGTCATTTAACTGCTTCAAAGATGATAAAACTGTGGATCAGGAAAAACTTGACGCATGCTATGTGCTTGCAACACAGTATTACAATGATGACACATATAACAATGACCAGCTTTCAAGCGGAACACAGCCTTCAATTAAAGGAATGGAAGAAAATATCGACGATCCTAACATGAAGGTTATAGCTGATGTATTCTTCAATGCTTCCAATGTACAGCTTTGGTATGATCAGTATCTTCCCGCATCAGTAACGGAAGTACACAAGAACTGCATGACTGAGCTGTTTGGCCTTGAAAAGACACCGGAAGAGATTGGAAAAGAGCATGATGATGCTATGAAGAAAGCTATTGCCGAACAGTGAAAATAAAAAGCAATGCGCATAGATCGCTGCCTGCGGGGAGTTTTTCCTGCGGGCAGCGACTGTTATAAAAAAGTGAAAATGCGGCAGGAAGGAGTTTATGTGAAAAATGAAAATAATATAGGGCTTGCACAGGCCAGAGCAAAAAGCACGGCAAAAGCGGCAACGGTCTTTCTTATACCGGCTCTTTTGCTTATAACGATATATATAATCTATCCGGTAATTGATACCTTTGTGATAAGCGGATATAAGTGGAACGGTATTTCATCCGACAGGATTTTTATAGGAACAGAGAACTGGGTATCACTCTTTAAAGATGAGATGTTTTGGAAATCTTTTAAACATAATCTGATCGTCATGGTATTCTCGATTCTTTTGCAGATACCCATGGGTATGCTTCTTGCAACATTCCTGGATGCGGGAGGAAAAAAATTCAACATATTTAAAATCATCTGGTTTCTGCCGTATCTGATGAGTTCTGTTGCGATAGCTTTCCTTTTTGTATATGCACTTGCAACAAACGGAGGAATTGTTTCATCACTCGCTACGCTTATTATGGGTAAGAAAACTACGATAGATCTTTTGGGAACCGCGCCCAATGCGCTTTATACCGTAATAGGTGTTATGGCGTGGCAGTTTACACCTTTTTACATGGTCTATTTCATCGCCGGATACGGAAACATCGATACTTCGATCTATGAGGCGGCTATTATCGACGGCGCAACAAGATGGCAGTATATAAAGCATATTGCGATTCCTCTTTTGGGACCTATTTTCAAGACCGCATGCACGATGTCTCTTATAGGTTCGCTTAAGTACTTTGATATGATCTGGAACATGACTCAGGGAGGGCCTGCAGGTTCGACGGAACTTATGGCTACATACATGTACAAGCTCTCGTTCCAGCAGTTCAATATGGGTTATGGTTCGGCAGTGGCAGCAGGAATGTTCCTTCTTATAACGGCTATCGCGTTGATATTTAACAAAGTTTTCAAGGTTAAGGAGGAATATTGAGTATGGTCAATCCAAATATGAGTGAAGCGGATTATCGTAAGTCCAAGATAAAATCAAGGATTGCGTGGGGAGTAGCGATATTTTTCGCATGCATCTGGCTGGTACTTACGCTTACACCGTTCTTCTTTATGATAATAAATTCGTTCAGAAAACAGTTTGATATGCTGCAACAGGGAGTTTTCCATCTGCCCGATCCATGGTTCTTTGATAATTATGTAAATGTTGTTTCGCATGGATTTTTCGGATATTTCTTAAGAAGTGTGATCGTGGTTGCGATATCGCTTGTACTTATGCTTGCCATTTCGGCATTTGCGGCATATCCGCTTGCGAGAATGAGCTTTAAATTAAATCCGTTCATTTATGCGCTTATCGTGGCTATGATGTCGGTTCCGATGCATGTGACTTTGATACCTATCTTTAAGCTCACTACATCGGTGGGACTCTACGATTCGCTCGGATCGCTGATAGGACCTTATGTTGCATTTGCACTTCCGATGTCGGTGTTTATTTTGACGGCATTTATGAAAACGATTCCGAAGGAAGTGGAGGAGTCTGCGGAAATTGACGGATGCAACCGCTATCAGAACTTTTTTAAGATGATACTTCCTCTTTCCAAATCGGGACTTTCAACGCTTGCTATATACAACGGCGTTTCGATGTGGAATGAATTTGCTTTTGCCAACACTTTGCTCATTACTCCCGAGAAAAAGACATTACCTCTTGCACTTGGACAGTTTAAGGGCGAACATTCGCTTGATATCCCGATAATCCTGGCGGTACTGACTCTTTCGGTGCTCCCCATGATAACTCTTTTTATCGTTTTCCAGGATAAACTTGTAAAAGGAATGATGGCAGGCGCGGTTAAAGGCTGAAAACGGCGATATAAACAGAACTTACGGGAATAAAAACTTTTTTAATGTAAAGGAAGGGGCCTATGATAATTTACGTAGATGCAAGTGCTGAGCACGACGGAAACGGAAGCAGGAATTTACCTTTTAAAAGAATAAACGAAGCGGCGAAAGTTGCGATGCCGGGAGATGAGGTTGTTGTTGCGCCCGGAATTTATAGGGAATATGTAAATCCGGTCAATCACGGAACTGCAGAAAGTCGCATAACTTACAGAAGTGAAAAACCGCTTGGCGCTGTTATAACAGGTGCAGAGAAGGTTACGGAATGGTCTGAGTTTAAGGGCGGTGTGTGGACGGCACGGGTAAAAAACAGTATCTTTGGCAGTTACAATCCTTACACGACGCTTGTTTATGGCGACTGGTATTTTGCAACGCCAAATAAGCACACAGGCTGCGTTTGGCTTAATGATGAGGCTCTGTATGAAGCTCTTAGTATCGATGAGTGCGCTGAAGGAAAAATCTACGAGTGTTCGTGGGAACCCGAAAGCTCTAAGAGAAAGTGGTATGCGGAGCAGGATAATGAAAATGACGAGACAGTTTTTTATGCCAATTTCGGCGGAGCGGATCCAAATAAAGAAAATGTCGAGATTACCGTAAGGCGCGAGTGCTTCATGCCTGAAAAAGAAGGCGTTGGCTTTATAACTGTAAGCGGCTTTAATATCAACAAAGCTGCAACGACATGGGCGCCTCCCGCTGCTTATCAGGACGGAATGATAAGCCCGCACTGGAGTAAAGGCTGGATAATAGAGGATTGCGAGATCTGGGGCAGTAAGTGCGCGGGCATCTGCGTCGGGCGCTATTACGATCCCGAGAATAGCAATTTTTATACAACAAAGCATGTTAAGAGTCCTACTCAGATGGAGAGAGATTCTGTGTGCCGCGGTCAGTATTACGGCTGGTTAAAAGAAAAGATCGGCGGCCATATAATCCGAAGAAACAATATTCATCACTGCGAGCAGGGCGGAATCATAGGCCGTATGGGCGGAGTGTTCAGCGTTATCGAGGACAATCATATTCATCACATAAACAATATGATGGAGCTTGGAGGAGCCGAGATAGCGGGAATAAAGATGCATGCCGCAATCGATGTTGTAATGAGACGAAATCATATTCACCACTGCACAATGGGAATCTGGTGTGACTGGGAGGCGCAGGGAACAAGGATAACGCAGAACCTGTTGCACGACAATCAGCGTCCTTCTTTTGCAAAGCAGTTGCAGGGCGGTATGACTTGTCAGGATCTGTTTGTTGAAGTAAGCCACGGACCTACGCTTATCGATAACAACATTTTATTGTCGGATGTTTCGCTCAGGATCGCGACTCAGGGCGTTGCGATGGTACATAATCTTTGCGCGGGCTCTTTTACCTATGTCGGAGACGGAACGACCTGGAGATATACGCCTTATCATATGCAGCACAGAACGGAAGTTATGGGCTTTATGACGATTCTTCACGGGGATGACCGCTTCTACAATAATATCTTCATACAGAAGTGGCCGGCCGAAGATCTTGAGCTTTTAAATGATTCTGACCCGGATGAGAAGTATACGGAGAACAGGAAAGTCGGAACATATTGCTTTGACGAATATCCTACTTATGATGAGTGGATCCCGCAATTCGATATGGAGACGGAATATCCAAACATGAGGAAGCATGAAGATGCGCACTTTAGCCATCTTCCCGTATGGATTGACGGAAATGCATACTTTGAGGGTGCACTGCCCTGGAAAAAAGAGGAGAATGCATTTTTCGATGATTCGGGAAAGGTACACGTTGATATAGTTGAAAAGGATGGTGAATACTTCCTTGATACCAATATCTACGAGGTGCTTGGCGATTTTAAGGCCGGTATGATTTCGACCGAGACTCTCGGCGAAGCTTTTGAACCTCAGCAGAAGTTTGAAAATCCCGACGGAACCCCGATTACTTTTGATGTGGATTATCTCGGAAACCACCGAGGTGTGGGCATTATCCCCGGACCGTTAGCTTCAGGGGATGACGCTAAGAATAAGCTTTACGCGAAACTTGATATTGAATAAAGATTAATTAAAGGAGCAGCTGTCACGTTGATAGCTGTTTCTTTTTATTGGAGAGCAAGTTTCCAAATTGGAAAAAATATTTTATCTTATTTGTGCATTTGATGTATTATTTTTTTCCAAAGAGTCAAATAGAATTATTCCATAAGCGATTATTTACTATAGAAAGGAACAACGGATGAAACTTAAGTTGCATGAAAATATAAAAAGATTAAGAAGAGAGAGAAATCTGACGCAGGAAAAACTTGCAGAGATATTGGGAGTAACTGTTGGCGCGGTGTCTAAGTGGGAGAATGGAAACAATACACCGGATATAGTGATGCTGGCAACGATAGCAAGCTTTTTTGATGTGTCGATCGATGTCCTTTTGGGATATGACATGGCATCTAAGAAAGCCGCGAAACTGGTTGAAAGTATAGATTCACTTGTATGTGAGCACAGATTCGATGAAGCGGAAAATCTTTCAAAAGATGCCATTTCAAGGTACCCTCATGATTTTTCTGTCATCTACGCATCTGCCAAACTTTATTGTGTGAAGGCGCTTGAGAATATGGATAAGGAAGATGCGCGTAAGGCAATGGGGCTTTTGACAAGATCTATGGATTATATATCGCAAAACACAGATCCTGACATAAATGATTTCGTGATAAGAACGCAGATCGCGTACAATTACATGATCATAGATGAAAAGGCCGCCCTTGAAATGTTTAAGGAAATCAACTTCGGTGGGATAAACGACACAATCCTGGCGTTTGTGTATCTTCAGAACGGAGAAATAAATCAGGCACTAAATTATAGTACATCGGGCATAATAAACCACCTTGGCGAACTGATAGGTTCTACGGCATACATGATTCTGGCTCTTTCCGGAAAAGGTGGAAAGACGAATATCGGTGAGGCGGTCTGCATCGCGGATACGATGATCAAAGTAATCGATTTTTTTGCAAAAGACGAAGTCGGATGCTTTTACAAATACAAGGCTTTTTACAATGCGATAAAGGCATATCTTTGCGTTTGCATGGGAGACTTTAAAGGAATGAAAAAGAGTATTTCCGAGGGAAAAAAACTTGCAGCGTGCTTTGATGAAAAAAGTTCAAATGACATGGCGAAGCAGCTTAAGTTCTATCATTCGGACAAGAAGCAGTATTACATGATTGATAGCATCGGTGAAAATGCGACTTTGGGAATAGGTGCGTTTTTTTCAAAGCAGCTTGCAAAGATGGCATTTATCGATAAAGAAGCGCTTAAAATGATTAATGATTATTGGGACAAGAATTGATGAAGGGGGCTGTAAAGAATTTAAAATGAAATTTCGGGAAAATATTAAAAAACGATAAAGCGATTATAAATAATTTATAAAGTATTTACAGCACTGATTGAATTGTATAAAATATTATGATAGGTTATTTCCTCAGAATGAAATAGGAGGCGTAATATGTTCAAAAAAGTGTTAACAATTTTACTGTCTGCAGTGATTTCTTTGTGCTCACTTGCAGGTTGTGGTGCAAGTGGCGGTGAGGAAGGAATTTCTGAGGCAGAAGCTGTTAATGAGAATGAGCTTCCTTCAGGAGATATTAATCTCAGAGTATGGGGATCTGAAGAAGATACAGATCTTATTAATCAGATCATATCAAGTTTTGAAGCTGAATATTCCTCACAGGCAAAATTCAATATTACATTTGAAGCTCATAGCGAGTCTTCTGCCAAGGATGATATTCTCGGTGATGTTCTCAATGCACCTGATGTTTTTACTTTTGCGGATGACCAGTTGCTTGCGCTGATTGCGTCGGGTGTTCTTAAAGAAGTTCCCAATGCTTCGGAAATATCAGGAAGAAATCTTGCGGCTTCAAGTGAGGCTGCTTCTTTTAACGGAAATCTGTATGCTTATCCTTTGACAGCGGATAATGGATATTTTCTTTTTTATGATAAAAAGTATTTGACTGATGAAGATGTGCAGACTATGGACGGAATCCTTGCTGTTGCTGAACGGGAGGGAAAAAAGTTATTCATGGAACTGACTTCAGGTTGGTATATTTATTCATTTTTCGGTAATACAGATATGGAAATCGGTCTTGATGACGACGGAATATCTACTTTCTGTAACTGGAATGCAAAAAATACCAAGATAAAGGGTGTGGATGTTGCACAGGCTATGTTAGATATCGCTCGCAATCCGGGATTTTTGAGTGCGGTTAATGATGACTTTGGCGTTGGGGCTGCAAATGGAACTATTATTGCGGGAATTAGCGGAACATGGGATGAAAACGAGATTAAGGAAGCATGGGGCAATGATTATGCTGCAACAAAGCTTCCCACATATACTGTTGCCGGGCAGCAGCTTCAGATGTCAAGCTATGCAGGATATAAGCTTGTAGGTGTCAATTCGTATTCTGAAAATACTGCTTGGGCAAATAAGTTTGCCGATTGGATGACAAATGAACAGAATCAGAGTCTCAGATTCTCGATGAGAGGTCAGGGACCTTCAAATACTGCAGCTTCATCTTCAGGTGAAGTTGCTCAGTCAAAGGGACTTCAGGCACTTCAGAAGCAGGCTGAGTTTGCAAGTCTTCAGAGAGTCGGTGGAACATTCTGGGATCCTGCAACAAATTTTGGAACAATTATAAGCGAGGGTAATACTAAGGGCAAAAATCTGCAGACACTTTTAAATGAGATGGTTACCGACATTACAGGTATAGAATCAACAGGAGATGCGGAAGGTACTGAGACTTCGGGAGAGGAAACAGATACAGAAGAGGCAGCAGAAGATTCTGCGGAAGAAACTGCGGAAGAGGGTGATAGCTCGGATAGTGATGCCGGCGCAGAAGCAAGTTCTGAGGTAAGTGAGTAATAGGAGGTTGGATCGATGAAGAGAAAAGCAAGTATTCGTGTAATGATTATGGTTCCGGTCCTTCTATTGGGATTTGTTTCCATTTTTTCAAATGTAATGTCATTAACAAACCTTAGAAAAGTAAATAAGACAGCGTCAACAATTGCGGATGACTATATGTCTGCCATAAATGAACTTGATACTATCGGACAGACATCCAAAAGCATCCATACTTTGGCTCTGTCACATATTGTAGCCACTGATTTTGAGACGATGACTTATGTAATTACCGAAATTGAAGCGGAAGAGGCAGTTATGGATCAGACAATGGCTGATTACAAAAAGTATGTCACCAAGGATAGCACGGCAAGCTATGATAAGATGATTGCTGATTATCATGGTTTCAGAGATGCGGTTAAGGTTCTTTTGGCACAGAGCGCAGC
Organism: Butyrivibrio sp. AE2005; assembly: GCF_000686965.1. Classification (NCBI taxonomy): domain Bacteria; kingdom Bacillati; phylum Bacillota; class Clostridia; order Lachnospirales; family Lachnospiraceae; genus Butyrivibrio; species Butyrivibrio sp. AE2005. The sequence goes on along the minus strand of NZ_KK366045.1, from coordinate 10,749 downwards.
TCAGAAAACCAAGGATGCATATGCGACTGCAAATGGCCTTGTTGCTGAGAGCTCAAAGCAGTTGAATGCAGACATCAACGATATTATTGGTGTATTTCGTGATAGTTCCGATACAGCAAGACAGGATCTCGGCTCCAGTTATATGGTTGCAAGAATTTCGGGATTTGCGGTGATTTTTATAAGTATTCTTGCTGTGGTAATTGCACTTTACATTGTACTTAGACATGTAATAAGCCCTGTGATCAAGGCTGAGGCGGAGCTTAATGAAATCATTGAAGGTATCAACAGACGTGAGGGGGATCTTACAAAGCGTATCACGATTGAATCCAATGATGAGATCGGAGCTCTTGGTAAGGGTATCAACTCATTTATTGAACATCTTCAGAATATCTTTTTGACCATCACAAACAATTCATCTGCAATGGATAAGGTTGTAAGCGATGTTTTGGGAAGTGTAAAGACATCAAACAGCAGTGCCGCAGATCTTTCTGCGCTTACGGAGGAACTTACCGCTACTATGGAGGAGGTTGCGGACAGTGCAGGTACTATTAATAAAAATACGGAAGCTGTAAGAGCTGAAGTTGATGAGATGGCTGATAAGAGTCACGAGATAAATGAATATTCAAAGATTATGAAAGAGCATGCGGATGCTATGGAACAGTCTGCAAGAACAACTATGGCTGAAACAAATGCTAAGGTTGAGGATATTCTTACATCTCTTAATCAGGCTATTGAAGACAGCCGGAGTGTTGATCAGGTTAATTCACTTACAGCTGAGATCATGAGTATTGCGACACAGACAAACCTTCTTTCTCTTAACGCTTCTATCGAAGCTGCAAGAGCAGGAGCAGCCGGAAAAGGCTTTGCGGTTGTTGCGAGTGAGATTGGATCTCTTGCCGAAAACAGTAAGAGAACTGCCGGAAACATTCAGGAAATCAACTCTGTTGTTGTTGAGGCGGCTCATAATCTTTCAAGCAGCGCAAATGAACTTGTTGATTATTTGCAGAATTCAATCTTGCCTCAGTTTGAAAAGTTTGTTGAAGATGGCGAAAAATATAAAGAGAATGCCAATTACATCGAAAGCGTCATGAACGACTTCAGCAATAAGACAGAAGGATTTAAGTCAACTTTCAGTGATATAGCAGAGTCTATCAACAATATCACAACATCCATAGAAGACGGCGTCCGCGGTGTTTCTTCAGCAGCTGAAAGCACTCAGGTACTTGTATCCGATATGGACAATATTTCAAGACGTATGGATGAGAATAGCCGTATTGCAGGCGAACTTGATGAGGAAACGGCTATTTTCTCAAAGATATAACAAGGTAACTTTCCCTTATTTACAAGGATTGTGAACCTTTATATAGTGATTGGATTGCGGTTTTCCCTTGTTTTTGCCCTTATGAGGTAGATACAAGGGAAACTTTTTTATCCGACTATAACCCGATAAAGCTGCATGGTTACACGTTTTTTCGTGCAATTTTTTAAACCGATAAATACAGTGATTAGGGAGCAAAAGTTTGATAGTTATTTGTGCTTTTTGAAATATTAGGTCATTTTTCAAAGAATTTATCAAGATCCATTGCGCCATAAGGTTTACGGACAATTTCAACGCGCTCATTGGTTTCATCTACAATGTATAGAACAACGTAATTGTCAACATTCAATCGGCGCATACCAAGGCTTGCAATAGTTGATGGAATGGATCCTGCAACAGGTAAGATCATTTTCAGAAATTGATCATTGATATATAGACCAAGACTTTTTAGTAATTCCTCATCTGCTGGGGATATAGAAGTCTTGGTCTTTTCATTTATTTTTCTATGGCGTTCAAATACCAGGGCAAGGGCTTCTCGCACTTTGCTGAACAATATTTTAAAAAGTGTAGTTTATTTAATCGTATTTCCGGTTGATTCTCTTATTATGATATCTGTTTCTACATATGTTTTTTTGTAAGGAGTATTTGGATTTGCGATCCTGGAAAGCAGAATATCCGCAGCAATAAAGCCCATGGAGCTTGAATGGATCTTCACCGTGGTAAGACTTGGCTCGATGATGGTGGCTTCGGGCGCATTATCAAATCCGCAGACCGCAACGTCCTTCGGAACTTTTTTACCAAGCTGCCTAAGGGCCTTTATGGTGCAGATTGCAAGGTAATCGTTGGCACAAAAGAAAACTTCAGGCATTTTCCCAAGCTCGCTGATCCTTGCAGCGAGATAATCTGTATCTTTGTACGGACTCGTGTCGTCATCAAGAATACAGGATCCGGTGTCGATGCCAATCCCGCTATCTGTCATGGCTGAAACGTAGGCCTGCCACCTCTCATTGAAGGACTGGCAATGGAATCTGTCACCAACAAATGAGATGTTTCTCTTTCCGCTTTGGATAAATGAACTGATCAGGCGGTAGACGCTTGTAACATTCTCCATGTAGAGAGTATCAGCTGCCAATCCGAATTTCTGAAGAACAGGGGTATCTACAAAGAGAATGGGAATATTCAGGCTGCAGAGGAATTTGCTGTATTTTTCGGAAAAGAGCTCTATACAGAGAATTCCTGCTATATTGTCCATGGAAAAATTAGTTGGGAGGCTTAAGGATTCAATATCATTATCTTTAATAATGTTGATTGAAAGCTTGTAGCCCAGTGAATCTATTCTGTTCTGAAATGCCTCAAGAAGCTTGGTTCCTGAATGGGATGCACCGGGAAAAGAATGAGTGAACAGGGCTATTTCTGTCTTGCCGTCCTTTAATGCTAAGAGCGTACTTGATGCTGTATCAGCGGTATCAGCTAAACTAAACTGCTTGTAGCCCATGGCTGTAGCCATCTGACAGATCTTACTCCTGGTTTCCGAAGATACGCTTCCTGAGTTGTTAAGTGCTCTGGAAACAGTATTTCTTGACATTCCAAGTGCGTCTGCAATTTCCTGTAATGTTACTCTTTTTCCCATAATGGATGTCCCCTCAATACTTTCTGAGTTTTTTTATATTCGGTAAATATCATAACGCTGCAATAGTAATGTGTCAAATGCACTAATTTCTGTATGACAATTGTGCATAATTTACAAAAAAGAAACCCATAAAAACACTGAATTTCACGAAAAGCAGTGTCATATGCACTTTTAGATTGATACAAATGACACAAAATGCTATATTGTTTCTGTCAAGTGATAGTGCAAAATCACCAAGGGAGGAATTATGCATAGAATAAAAACATTGCTTTTGATTGGCATTATGACCATCGCCAGTGTTGGATGCTCATACAAAGCCGCAGAACCGGATACTACTTTAGATGAAACAACAGAGGAAAACGTGCAGTCAGCGGATGAAAAGTATCTGGGAGAGAACATTGAAGATCATATCGTTTTTCCGTCATCAGTGGAGGGACTTGTGGGCGATACAATGCCGTTTTACGACGAGGGAAAGTACAATGTCTTTTACCTGGCAGACCAGAGAGACGGTAAGCAGGGATATCACCCTTGGGGGCTGATCCAGACTACAGACTTTGCCTCATATGATGACAAGGGAGTTGTTTTGAATTATGGAGACGCTGTAGAAGACCAGGACATAGCTCTTGGAACCGGAAGTGTAATAAAGGGAAATGACGGTAAGTACCATGCTTTTTATACTGGACATAACGATATGTTTGAGCCAAAAGAAGCAGTGATGCATGCTGTCAGCAGCGATCTTATAAATTGGGAAAAGATTCCCGAAGATACACTTTATGCAAACGAGAATTATGCACAGAACGACTTCAGGGATCCGTTTGTTTTCTATGTTGAATCAGAAAAGTGCTATTCAATGCTTGTTGCAACAAGACAGAACAACATCGGAGTCATTGCAAGATACACTTCAGAGGACTTAAAGAGCTGGGAAGATGCCGGTGTTTTCTTTGAAAATGATATGGGAACCGATTCAAATCTGGAATGCCCGACACTCCTTTCTTATAAAGGAAGGTGGTACTTGTCATTCTCTGATCAGTGGCCTCACAGGCTTGTTCATTACAGGATAGCAGACAATTTTGAGGGCCCGTTTGAGATCCCTTCACAGGACATCTTTGACTGCAACGGCTTCTATGCAGGAAGAATGGAGACAGACGGAGAGAACTTATATGTTGTCGGATGGAACGGAACGAAGAAAAAGCATACAGACAATGAGGACTACGACTGGGGCGGAAATATGGTCACTCATAAGCTTGTGCAGCATGGAGATGGAAGCCTCACACCTGTTTTAAACCCTGAGCTTGAAAAGCTTTTATCTAATGAGCTTTCGCTTACACCAGTCAAGATGACTGATTCAGCTTCTCTTTCGGAGGGCGTTATATCTTTTGCCGGTGAAAAATATGAGATGGCGGGATTTAAGGAGCTTCTTGGCAGTTATCTTATTAAGACCACGATCAGGGATTTTGATAAAGACGGTATGTTTGGGTTCTGCTTTGATACAAACGAAGAAAGTGTCGGAAGCCTGAACATTGTGTTTAACGGCGCCAACAACAGGATTGAGTTCTACAACGGCAGCAATATTATGGAAAGAACAGCTCAGTCATATGTTGATTTCAATTTAGCAGATAAGAATGAGCTGAATGTTTCACTGCTTGTTGCAGACGGCGTTGTGTGCATGTATGTCAACGATGAGATTGCTTTCACAACAAGGATGTACATGTCACAGGGCTCTGATTTTGGGGTGTTTAGTGTTGAATCAAAGGCAAGTTTTGAAGATTTGAAGGCATTTAAGTAAGGATAGGATAGTTGTCTTTTGGGAGAAGGCTTAGGAAGCAGATATCGTTTATAGAGGTGGAATGTTATGGGGTTAGATTTAAAAAAAGTAGTGGCAGTTGCATCAAAATATAAAGTTGCACTCGGGGGAATGCTCGCGATCGTTGCAACCTGCACAGGAATTGCGGTATGCGGAACTAAAGAAGCGCTTCAGCAGTCAATCGAGGATGAGATTGTTGCGCTTGCGAGTTCATGGCCTTCATCTTTTTTTTCGCATGACTATATCGAACCGGAATATGTTGATGATGAAAACCGCACCAATAATGCTTTTAACGTTGCAGATTTTGGAGAGCAGGGAAATAACGGATGGTTTTACAGATATGGATCATCACAGGACCCGGCAAGGTCTAAGAGACTTGAATCTTATGATGGAGAGAGATACTTTCAGCCCGGACAAAAGGGATTAGAGATAAAGTCCAATTTTATTCATACCGCGGAGGAAGTCGCATCAATACTGGAGTGGCGAGCTGCAAAGGGCGGAGATATAAATATTGACCTTGCATATGTCAAAAACGTAAATAATGATAAAAATCCCATGTATCCTGATGGCGTAACACTGTACGTTTACAAGGGGGATGAACCTATCGGAAGATACAAGGTCGATGCAAAGACAGACAAGGAAGAAGTTGTAGAAGAGTCCTTAAAAGATATACATGTCGATGAGTTGGAAAGCCTGTACTTTGTTGTGAATCCGAACATGAACAACGCTTACGACGGTGGTTCATTATATGTTGCCATTTCCGATGTAAATGCCGGCGGTCCTACAGCGAAAAAGGATACAGACAGAATTGATAATAATGCTTATTCCATTGATGATTTCGGCCACCAGGGAAATAATGGCTGGACTTATATGTGCGGAAAAAGCATCGCTGATGCAAAACTTGTATCAACAGAAAAGGACGGAGAGTACATGAATTCTACATCTCCAAATCTTTCAATCAGCCAGTTCTTTATTCATCCATCAATAAATGATGAGGCGATGCTGTGCTGGCAGCCTGCGGTCGATGGTGCCGTTGAAATAAGAGGAACTTACACCAAGTTTGAGCAAAACGACGGAAATCCTGACTGGCCGGATGGTGTAACTGTGTCTGTCTACAGGAACAGAGAAAAGCTCTTTTCCCAAAAAGTTGCAGCACCAAAGAAGGGCAAGAATGAGATTTCTTTCAGGGAAAAGAATGTAAGCGTAAGCACGTCAGACAGATTATACTTTGTGGTTGATGCAGGAGGAAATGCGTCTTACGATGGCGGCGCATTCGATATTGCAATCCTTGACAGGACCGGCGCCACAACCGAAAAAGACGTTGTTATTGCCGGAGATGATACAAGAGAAAACTACGCAGACGTTAAATATGACTTTGGCAAACAGGGAGAAAACGGCTGGTTCTATCAGGAAGGTTATGGAGATGACCCAAATGATGTATGCAATATGCGCATCTTTGACGAAAAGGAGTACAGATATTTTGACAGCAGCTACCTGGAGATAAAGAGCGATTTTGTAAGTCCCGGAAAAGGAAAATCTGCTGTGATCAAATGGAAGGTCGCAAAAACAGGAACAATCAGGCTTAATACTTCCTATACCAAGTTTAAGAATGAGGATAAGAATCCAAGCTGGCCCGACGGAACCAGGGTTACTCTTTATCATAATAATACGGTTCTTACACAGGAGGAATTTGCGCCAGACACCAAGCAGGAAATATCTAAGCGCATGGATGTTGAGTCCTTAAAAGTAAATAAGGACGACTATATTTCCATGGTCATCAATTGTAAGGAAAACAACGCCTATGACGCGGGAAAATACGAGTTTTCCGTTTTTGACCTCACCGATGTTACCACAGAAAATGATATATCGATCAACGAATGCGAGACAAGGCAGAACTTTGCTGATGTTAAATATGATTTTGGTGAGCAGGGAAAAAATGGCTGGTTCTACCAGGAAAGCATAGGAGATGCTCCGTTCGTCGCCTACAATATGCGAAAATACAGCCCTGAAGAAGAGCGATACATTGATTCACGCGATCTGGAGATAAAGAGAGATTTTGTGAATCCCGGAAAGGGCAAGTCCGCAGTTATCAAGTGGAAAGTAGCCCAGAACGGAACGATCAGGATTGATGCTTCATATACAAAGCTTAAGAACGAGGATAAAAATCCGGATTGGCCGGATGGAACAAGGGTGACACTGTATCATAATGGCACAGTTTTAGTTCAGCAGGATTTTGATGCTGAACTCAATGAAGTTACCAAAAGACTTGATGTTGCAGGACTTGATGTTGCCAAGGATGACTATATATCAATGGTCATCAATTGTAAGGAAAACAATGCCTATGATGCAGGTCTTTATAACTTTTCCATAAAGGGATTGTCTGCGCTTACGGGACAGACAGAGAGAGACGTTATAAATTGGGATAAAGGCCGTTCAAACAACGCATCACTCCAGGATGATTTCGGAAAGCAGGGAGAAAACGGCTGGTGCTTCCAGTCAGGATACTATCAGGATCCATACTTTGCTGTGAACGTTGAGCGACTTGAAGAAAATGGCGAGAAATACACGACTCTTGACGGAATAGAGATAAAACGTGATTTCATCATGCCTGCTAACAAGGGAAGATCTGCAAATGTGAAGTGGGTCGCAGCTGAAAACGGCAAGATCGACATAATGGCATCCTATACAAAACTTCTTAATGAAGATAAAAATCCGGATTGGCCGGACGGCGTGACAGTGTATCTTTTCAAGAACAGAGAAGTCTTGAAAAAAGAGGATTTCGCGCCACTTACCGATGAGAAGATCACGAAGGATCTGTCAGTAGAGGATGTTGAGGTACGTGCCGGAGATTGCATTACTCTTTTGGTAGATGGAAAGGCAGATACCGCTTATGACGGCGGAAACTTTACTTTTGTGATCGAAGATGCAGAGCTTAGGACCATGAAGATGGTCAATAACAGCGGGAAGAATTATGCAAATCTTTCTTATGATTTTGGGGAGCAGGGCAGTAACGGTTGGTACTATCTTGAAGGCAGAAGAATAGACAAAGCAGAGGTCTTGTCAAAGAAGACTGCTGATGGAACAGGGTTTATTTCAAGAAAATTTAGCGGCCTCGAAGTGAAGAAGGACTTTGTGCAGCCAAGGCTCAATGCCGATGCAATGTACAAATGGGTTGTGGCAGTTGACGGAGAAATAGATATAACCGGTCAGTATGTGAAGTTTGGCCATGAAGATCCAAATGCAGACTGGCCTGACGGCGTAACTATCGAGATCTTCAAGAACAACTCCAGACTGTATAACACTGTTTGCAACTGCTCGAAAGGTGAAGGAAACGATAATGCAAGAGCTGTAAACATCGAGAAACTGCAGGTTAAGAAGGGAGACATCCTTACTTTTGACATAGGCTGCAACAGGAATAATGCCTGGGACGGAGGAAGACTTGAAATTGATATTGCTGATTCTGAAGGAATCAAGGTTTCAGTAGGCGATGAAGTCAGGACCAACAACACTGTACTCGGTAATCTTGAATCATTCGAGCAGGGTAAGGACGGATGGTGGTTCCTTGAAGGAAAAGACTTAAACAGTGCAAAAGTCCTTGTATATGCTAATGAGGATAAGACTGCTTTTATTTCTCCTTCCAATAAGAATCTCGAAATGAAGAAAGACTTTGTTCATCCCGGAGAGAAGAAGGCAGCAATATATCAATGGGTAGTGTACGAAGATGGAAAAATCGATGTGCTTGGCGACTATACCAAATTCGGGCAGACTGACGCAAATCCTGATTATCCGGATGGTGTGGGACTTAAGGTGTTCTTAAATGAAGAGCTTCTTGAGGAAAAAGATATAGCGGTTTTGCAGGGAGATGGCAATGATAACAAGGCAGACTTCATGTTTACTCAGCTTGACGTCAGGAGAGGTGATAAGCTTTCATTTGTTATTGACGGAAAGAATAATATAGCCTATGACGCAGGTAGATTGTCTGCGAGGGTTTATGCGGCAAAAGAGAAGGCTGAAGGTGAGGAACTGCGGACTAACAACACTAATCTCTTTGAATCATTTGGTGAGCAGGGCACAGATGGCTGGACCTATGGAATGTGCGACTGGGATGGAAAGAACTTTGAAGAGCTTTCCTATGATCCTGATAATGAAAGATACTATAATAACGGAAAACCTGAGCTGAAAAGGGATTTTGTAGAGCCCGGAAATGGCAGAAACGCTGCATACAGATGGGAAGCAGTTAATACAGGAAAAATAAAGGTTTGCGGAAGCTACACCAAGTTTGCCAATAATGAAGACCCTGATGCCAACGGCATTTGCATGAGAATTTTCGTAAACGGCGAAGAAAAGAAGTGGTTTGGTGGAATTACCCAGGGCAACTTTGATTCTGAAAAAGAGATAACATTCGATGAAGAGTATATTGTTCACGAAGGTGACATCGTAATGTTTGCTGTGGATCCTGACGGAAACGACAGCTACGATGGCGGAAGACTTTCTGTAGTTATCAAAGATGCTGACAAGAACTCAGATGATGAGGAAAATGGAGATAAGCCCGAACCCGGAGAAGGTGGCAATGCTGAGAATCCTGGTGAAGATGATGGAACGTCAGAAAATTCTGGAGAAGGTGGTTCTGATAGCGAAGGTAGGAGCAATAGCACAAGAGCGGGTGATGATGGAAAGGGATTTGCTGTTGTAGCAACTGAAGTTGGTAAGCTTGCAGAAAACACGCAGAGCTCACTTAAGGACGTTGGTGCAATAATTGAAAGAGTTCAGAAGAACGTAGAAGAGATTACAGGACAGGTTGAGATTAACCAGAATATCGCAGAGAGTATCAGAAGTGAGAACGAGCAGTTTGTGGCTATCAGTACCATGGCTGGAAATAATGCTACAAATACTGAGCATGTTGCACAGCAGGCTAGTGCAATCAATGACATGGTTGATGAGATTAATCGTCTTCTAAATAATTAAAAAGATGTGAGTGTCAAAAGACTGTGCCTTCTAAAAAAGAGGGCACAGTCTTCAGACTGTAGACAAAGTCCACGGCATCTGCCGTGGATTTTTCTTTATAAAAGTGCCTCGAGCCCAGTATTTATCTGGGCTTGAGGTACTTTTTCTGGTATAATAGAAGTATCAAAGTTGGGGATGAGGATTGCCTTTATGATGACTTCTAATACCGAAAGAAAGCGTGAACAAATGCAGTTTGTGAGCATGGATGATCTGGTACCTCAGGATCACATGCTCAGGCTTATTGATAAAGCAATTGACTGGTCATTCATATATGACCTTGTTGAAGATAAGTATTCATCAGATATGGGCAGGCCCAGCATGGATCCTGTCACACTCATTAAAATCCCTTTCATTCAGTATCTATACGGAATTCGCAGCATGCGACAAACTATCAAGGAAATAGAAGTCAACGTTGCATACAGATGGTTCCTGGGCTTAGAGCTTAACGAGCCTGTCCCACACTTTTCAACTTTTGGAAAGAACTATACAAGACGCTTTAAGGATACAGACCTTTTTGAGCAGATATTCCAGCGCATTCTTGAAGACTGCTATCGCTTCAAGCTGGTAGACCCTACTGCTGTATTTGTAGATGCTACTCATGTAAAGGCGAGAGCAAACAACAGAAAGATGCAGCATAAACTTGCAAAGCAGGAAGCATTGTTCTACGAAGAAATGCTCAAAAAGGAAATAAACGAAGACCGAGCTGAGCATGGCAAAAAGCCACTTAAAGACAAGGATGATGATGACGATAAAGGTGCTGGTGGACATGATGATTTCAGTGATTTCACAGACGACGTTCCTAAAGATACCAAGAAAGTAAGGTGCAGCACTACCGATCCTGAAAGTGGATGGTTCAGGAAAGGTGAACATAAGAATGTATTCGCGTATGGAATTGAAACAGCCTGTGACAAGAACGGATGGATTTTAGATTTCACTGTCAACCCAGGCAATGAGCATGACAGCCGTACATTCAAAGGACTTTACGATAAGATC
>NZ_JMMD01000023.1:0-60214 GCF_000686965.1 Butyrivibrio sp. AE2005 | reverse complement strand
GTCGTGAGACAGTTCGGTCCCTATCCGGCGCGGGCGTAGGATATCTGAGAGGAGCTGTCCTTAGTACGAGAGGACCGGGATGGACGGACCGCTGGTGTATCAGCTGCATCGCCAGATGCATAAGGCTGGGTAGCCACGTCCGGACGGGATAAACGCTGAAGGCATCTAAGCGTGAAGCCCCCCTCAAGATGAGATATCCCTGCTTCGGCAGTAAGACCCCTTGTAGAGTACGAGGTTAGATAGGCACAAGGTGTAAGCATGGTAACATGTTCAGCTGATGTGTACTAATAGGTCGAGGGCTTATCCTAAGGGTTGGTTTTTTGGTAATTCTGGAAGAGATAATTCAGTGTTCGGTTTTGAAGGTACAAAACCTTAAATAATATGGCCCGGTGGCTCAGCTGGTTAGAGCGCCGCCCTGTCACGGCGGAGGTCAGGGGTTCGAACCCCCTTCGGGTCGCTCAAACTAAATATTGTTTGAATAAAGAGAACGGGATCTTAGCTCAGCTGGGAGAGCATCTGCCTTACAAGCAGAGGGTCACAGGTTCGAGCCCTGTAGGTCCCATTTTTCTTCTTACACAATTCGTGTGTGTAAGCCGATGTGGCTCAATTGGCAGAGCAGCTGATTTGTAATCAGCAGGTTAACGGTTCGAGTCCGCTCATCGGCTCTATATGGATGGCTTCCCGAGTGGCCAAAGGGGACAGACTGTAAATCTGCTGCAAATTGCTTCGGTGGTTCGAATCCACCGCCATCCATTTGTGCAGAGCACTTAACGAGTGTACGAGTTTAGTGCGAGCCATGGGTGAACACTTAATGAGGTATTATCGAGTTTAGTGTGAATCCCAATTCAATACGATTCGTACGAGGTACGGATTTTTATAATGACGCGGGGTGGAGCAGTCTGGAAGCTCGTCGGGCTCATAACCCGAAGGTCATAGGTTCAAATCCTGTCCCCGCTACTACATGCCTAGATAGCTCAGTTGGTAGAGCAGAGGACTGAAAATCCTCGTGTCGTTGGTTCGATTCCGACTCTAGGCATCTTTTTTTATTAATCGAATATGCTTTATCTTGACTCAGTTGACTATATTGTTTACTGAGTTTTTTTACGTATTTCATTAGATTTTATTTTTTTTTCTTCTTTTTGTGCTAAGATAAATAATATTATTTTACGAGTTATATATAAAGTATTACAGTTATAGAAGTATTTTTCATCAAGGAGTTACATGTTTAAGCTTAACGAAAACGATAAGATAGCAATTAAGACTGTTCTCGATATAAAGGAATATAACGAAGAGAACTTTGATCCAAATATATTAGATCAATTAGAGAATGACCCTATGATTCTTTCTTTACTTAAAAAATATGGTAGTGAGCTTTTAGGTGATCAGAGGTATTTGCAATTGACAAAATTTATACAGCACGGTGATGTGACTGTTTATCAGCATTGTATTCATGTAGCGCTTTGCGCACTTAAGTTTGATGCAAGATTTAATACGGGAGCAGACCTTAGATCTCTTGTCAGAGGAGCTCTTTTACATGATTATTTCTTGTATGATTGGCATGATGGAAGTGCTCCGGGAAATATTCACCCCAAGTTACATGGATTCTATCATCCGGGTATAGCACTTAAGAATGCAGTAAAGGACTATAATCTCTCAAAGAGAGAGAAAGATATAATAAAAAAGCATATGTGGCCGCTTACAATTAATCCGCCCAGATGCAGAGAGGCATGGATAGTTTGTGTTGCGGACAAATATGCTTCTACACTTGAGACGCTCAAGTTGAAGAAGGGAATAATCGCAATCGACTATGCAGAATCTTTACAATAAGCTCATTGAGCTTTCAGAGAGCGGGCAGTATCCGTTTCACATGCCCGGACATAAAAGAAACATTGAGAGCACCCCGTTAAAGGGTGCTTTTCGTTGTGATATTACAGAAATTGATGACTTTGATAATCTTCATGATGAAGAGGGAATTATCCTTAAGGCTGAAGAACGCGCAAACAGGATATATGGCGCGTATAGGACGTACTTTTGTGTGAATGGAAGTACGGCAGGCGTGCTTGCAGCGGTTTCAGCGGCTGTAAAGAAGGGTGGAACAATTCTTGCCGCAAGGGGAAGTCATAAATCTTTTTATCATGCGGCATTTCTAAGAGAGCTTGATATCAAATATCTTCCCGATAAATCCGATGACGAACTTAAAATTCCGGGAACTTATACACAAGAGGATGTGGAAAACTTTCTTGATGAAAAGGTTGAAGCGGTGTTTATTACATCGCCCACATATGAAGGCAGATGCTCGGACATAAAAGGGATAGCACATGCGTGTCATAAGCGAGGAATCCCACTAATAGTGGATTCTGCTCACGGTGCGCATTTTGGATTCGGAAAAAAATATGATAAAGACGGAGAGTATGATTCCGTTCCTAAAAACACAATTAATCTTGGAGCGGACATAGTTATCCACAGTGTCCACAAAACTCTTCCGTCAATGACGCAGACTTCGCTTGTACATATTGCTGAGAATGAGGAGCTTTCTGATAAAGTTAAGAAGTATCTGAGAATATATCAGACAAGCAGCCCGTCATATGTTTTGATGGCTTCAATAGATCTTTGTATGCAGGAGATGGAAGAAAACGGAGATCGCTATATAGAAGCTCTTTTAGACTACAGAAACAGAATATCCTACAAGACAAGATCGCTTAAGAACATTGTAATACCGGGACGTGAGATGATAGACGATCCTGCCAAAGTTGTGATCTGTGATAGTAGTGGGACAATGACAGGAAAGCAGATATATGGTATACTTCGGGAGGAATATAATCTTCAACTTGAGATGGCGGGAGATAAAATTGCGCTTGCCATTTTGTCAGGATGGGATACGACTGAAGGTATCGACAGGCTTATAGAAGCAGTCTCGGAACTAGATGAAAAAATCCAGAAAACTAAGATAAATACCGGAACATCTGTAAATGATCCTATTTGCAAAAAAGGATTTACAGAATATCCCAATGTTATAATGAAATTGAGCGAAGCATGGGATAGACCTACTGATGAAACTCTGCTTAAAGAGGCAAAAGGAAAAGTGGCCGGAGATTTTATAAATCTTTATCCGCCCGGAATTCCGCTTATTGTGCCGGGAGAAGAGTTTTCAGAGGAACTTATTCAGGATATTTGCGGATATATTGAAGAAGACTTAAATGTTCAAGGCGTGATTTCTGAGCCCAGTGGGACGGGCTTTTACGTAAGAACAATAAAGTAATATACAAATGGCGAACTATTTTTTATAGCAAGAAAGGAATTACATGCGCAGAACCAAGATAATCTGTACAATCGGACCGGCAAGTGAGAATGAGGATAAGTTACGTGAGATAATGCTTGCAGGTATGAACGTTGCACGTTTTAATTTTTCTCACGGATCACATGAAGAGCACAAGAGAAAATATGACAGAATAAAGAAACTTCGTGAAGAACTCAATCTTCCTATAGCAGTTATGCTTGATACAAAGGGACCTGAGATAAGACTCAAAGATTTTGCCAATGGCAAAGAGGAGCTTGTTGCAGGCCAGAAGTTCACTCTGACTTCAAGGGAAGTTGCCGGAACTAAGGACGAAGTTTCAATTACATATAAAGAGCTTACATCCGATTGCAAAGAGGGAATGACAATCCTTCTTGATGACGGACTTATTGAGCTTAAGGTTGATGAAGTAACAAAAGAAGATATCATCTGTACCGTAGTAAACGGCGGACCTATATCCGATAAGAAGGGCGTAAATGTTCCCGGAGCAAAGCTTACAATGCCATATCTTAGTGAGCAGGACAGAGGTGATATCGAGTTTGGATGTGACCAGGGATTTGATTTTGTTGCAGCTTCTTTTGTCAGAACAAAAGAGGACGTTCTTGATGTCAGGAAAATCCTTGATGCAAAGAACAGCTGCATGAAGATAATTGCAAAGATTGAAAGTACACAGGGTATTAATAACCTTGAGGAAATTATTGATACAGCGGACGGAATCATGGTTGCAAGAGGAGACATGGGTGTAGAAGTTCCTTTTGAAGATGTTCCGGTTATCCAAAAAGAGATGATAAAGCTAGCGGAATCAAAGGGTAAATATGTTATCACAGCAACACAGATGCTTGATTCCATGATCCATCATCCAAGACCGACAAGAGCAGAAGTAACAGACGTTGCGAATGCTATATATGACGGAACAACAGCAATCATGCTTTCTGGCGAGACTGCTTCGGGAGATTATCCTGTAGAAGCGGTAAAGACAATGGCTAGAATCGCAGAGCGCACCGAGCAGGATATTGACTACGTCGGAAGACTTAAAAAGAGAGATTACGCTCCTTCCGATTCTACAACAGCTATTTCACATGCGACATGTAATATCGCGACTGAAGTCGGTGCAGACGCAATCCTTACTGTATCAATGTCTGGATTTACAGCTGCAATGGTATCAAGATATAAGCCAAGCTGCAGGATAATCGCATGCACAACTAAGCCTACGGTTTGCAGACAGACTAACCTCATGTGGGGAGTAACACCTCTTCACATCAGACAGGAAGATACAACGGACGAACTCTTTAAAGAAGCAATCAATTCTGCAAAGAACGCAGGACTTCTCAAGGAAGGCGATAAAGTAGTACTTACAGCGGGTGTACCTCTCGGAATACCCGGAAGAACCAATATGATACGTGTTGAGGAGCTCTGATGGGAAAAATATTTCTTTTAATGGGGAAAAGCTCGTCTGGAAAAGACACTATCTATCGTGAACTCATGAGAGAAAAAGATTTGGGACTTAAAAAAGTTGTCTCTTACACTACAAGACCCATGCGTGAGGGCGAAACAGACGGTGTTCAGTATCTTTTCAAGAATGAAGAAGAGTATAAGCAGCTTAAGGCAGATAACAAGATAATCGAAGAGCGCGCATACAACACCAAATGTGGCATTTGGAGATATTTTACGGCTGATGACGGACAGATCGACTTAAGTGACGGCGACTATCTGATAATCGGTACACTTGAGTCCTATTGCTACATAAGAGATTATTTTGGAAAAGAAAATGTGGTGCCTGTTTATATAGACACAAGCGCAAGAACAAGGCTTGAGCGCGCAATGCATCGCGAGGATGAGCAGGAAAATCCCAGATATGACGAGATGTGCAGAAGATTCCTTGCGGATGAAGAAGATTTTAGCGAAACAAAGCTGTCGGAAGCGAAGATAGAAAAACGTTTTGAGAACAATGCTGAGATTGACGACTGTATTAAGGAAATTACTGAATACATAGCGCAGAAAATACGATAAAATATATGTAGAAGCATAAGTGTGCCGGAACATTGAATCTATAGTAAGTGCGTCGGCATACCGGATTAAGAGGTGCGCGGCATGGATATCAAAGTAAACAATATCGGTCAGACAGCTCAGGTTACAGGGCCGGAACAGCCCAAAGAAGCAAATGGCGATTTTAAGTTTATGCTTACTTCCAAGCTCGAGGATACAGGGCTTGCGGAGAGGCTTAATCTTATGTTGCAGGATATTGTTCAACAGGGCGAGAGAATTGCGAAACGCAACGACATCAAAGACATGCAGCGTTACAGGATTCTTATTAAAGATTTTATGAATGAAGTAGTATCAAGGTCTCATGCTTTTTCACGTGAGAACTTTCTGGACAGAAAGGGACGCCATCGCGTGTACGGAATAATCAGGCAGGTTGATGACGAACTTGATGCTTTGGCAAAAGAACTTGTTAAAGATGAAAAAGACAACATAGGGATACTTGCAAAAATAGGTCAGATACAGGGGTTATTGCTGGACATATTTACTTAAAGAGGAGTGAAAATGGCGGATTTTTCCGAGATTATCGATCAGGGGCAGCTAAAAGAACACATGCAGAATGCTCTTTTGGCGGATAAAATATCTCATGCATACATAATATCCGGAGAAGTCGGCTCGGGAAAAGAATTTGTGGCAAGAATTTTTGCCAAGGCACTCCAGTGCGAGAACAGAGAAGAGCGGGACGGATACACGGAAGCGTGCAACACATGCCCATCCTGTGTAAAGGCACTAAGTGACAGCCATCCCGATATAATAACGATAACTCATGAGAAGCCGGGAAGTATAGGTGTTGACGACATCAGACAGAAACTACGCGATGATGTTGTCATAAAGCCATATGAGAGTAAGCATAAAGTGTACATCATCCCGGAAGGCGAAAAGATGACACCGGCAGCACAGAATGCGCTTCTTAAGACGCTTGAAGAGCCGCCGTCATATATAGTCATAATAATTCTTACAAGCAATATCAATGCTTTTCTGCAGACAATCATAAGCAGATGCATAGTACTGCCAATGAAGCCTGCTCAGGACGATTCTATCAAGAAATATCTTATGGAAGAGTGTCAGGTGGTGGATTATAAGGCGATGCTTTGTGCGTCTTTTGCGAGGGGAAATGTCGGAAAAGCGCTGGAACTTGCGTCAAATGAGCGTTTTGAAAACCTCAAAGATTCCACGATTGAGCTTATATCTAAGTTAGAGCGGCTTGAGATCCACGATATCATGGACAGGCTGCATACTCTGCTTGCGCCTTTGGAAGAAGACGCCAAGACAGCGAAAAAAGGAATCGACTCAAAGAACTTTGAAGACTTTATGGATATTCTCGTTTTTTTGTTCAGGGATATGCTTGTCTACAAGGCGACTGAGAATCCCGATCACTTGATTTTCACTGATAAGTTGTCGTATATTAGAAGTGTTACAGTTAACATTTCATATGAAAAACTGAACGAAATAATAAAAACAATGGATCAAGCGAGAAATCGCATAAACTCCAATGTTAATATAGATCTTGTACTTGAGCTTATGCTCATTGCAATTAAGGGGTACATTTATGACAAGAGTAATCGGCGTTAGATTCAGAACAGCCGGAAAGATATATTTCTTTTCACCGGGAAAGTATGTGATCAAAAAAGGCGATCACGTAATCGTAGAGACAGCCCGTGGAGTTGAGTACGGAACAGTAGTTGGAGAACCCAGAGAGGTGGAAGACAGCGAGGTTGTCAAGCCACTCAAATCGGTGCTTCGAACAGCAAGTACCAAAGACGACGAGCAGGAGAAGGCCAACAGGGAAAAAGAGAAAGAGGCATTCAAGATCTGTCTTGAGAAGATCAAGAAGCACAATCTTGAGATGAAGCTTATAGACGCTGAATATACCTTTGATAATAACAAGATTCTCTTTTACTTTACTGCGGACGGCAGAATAGATTTCAGAGAGCTGGTAAAAGATCTCGCGGCTGTATTTAAGACAAGGATTGAGCTCAGGCAGATCGGCGTAAGAGACGAGACCAAGATTATCGGTGGTTACGGTATTTGTGGAAGAACACTTTGTTGCCACACTTACCTTTCCGATTTCGTGCCCGTTTCGATCAAGATGGCCAAAGAGCAGAGCCTTTCCCTTAATCCGACCAAGATTTCCGGAGTTTGCGGAAGACTTATGTGCTGTCTTAAAAACGAAGAGGATGTTTACGAAGAGCTTAACCGCATGATGCCCGGAGTCGGTGACTTCTGCAAGACGAAGGACGGATACGAGGGTGAAGTTGCGAGCGTTAATATCCTTCGCCAGACGATAAAGCTCCTTGTCGATGTTGACGACGAGAAGGAAGTACACGATTATAAGCTTGATGAGATCGAGTACACCAAGAAGAGACAGAAGAAAAAGAATAATACAAAAGACAATCACCGTGATGATGAGGATGTCAAAGAGCTTGAGAAGCTTGAGCGCATAGAGAAACAGGAAGGAAAGTCAAAACTTGGGGACAATTAATCTTAAACCCGGAGAAAGACTGGATGATCTTCAAAGGAACGGCTATAGGATAATACAAGATCCCGAAAAATTTTGTTTTGGAATGGATGCGGTATTATTGTCGGGATTTGCGGATGCACCGGAAAATGGCAGAGTGCTTGACCTTGGAACCGGAACCGGAATAATACCGATATTGATGGCAGCCAAGACCAAGGCAAGTGAACTTATAGGATTGGAGATTCAACCTGAAAGCGCTGAGATGGCGGACAGAAGCGTTGAACTAAACGACCTCCGAGATCGGGTGAAAATAATTCAAGGCGATATTAAAGAGGCAGGTCAGATATTCGGAGCTGCTTCTTTTGATGTTGTGACAAGTAATCCGCCTTACATGATCGGCGGGCACGGACTGCAGAATCCGGACGGGCCGAAAGCGATTGCAAGACACGAAGTTCTGTGTGAGTTAAAAGATGTAGTGGCAGCGGCGGCAAAATGCCTTAAGCCCGGCGGAAAGTTCTACATGGTACACAGACCGTTCCGACTTGCGGAGATAATGGTCACAATGCATGAATATAAGCTGGAGCCAAAGAGAATGAGGATGGTTCATCCTTTTATCGACAAAGAGCCCGGCATGGTTCTCATTGAAGGAGTAAGGGGAGGAAAATCAAGGATAAAAGTTGAGAGTCCTCTCATAATCTACGAAGAACAGGGCAAATACACAAAGGAAATATTCGACATCTACGGATATTGATAAAAGCATCAAAAAGGAAATACGGATGAGCGGAACACTATATCTGTGTGCGACACCCATAGGAAATCTCGACGATATGACCTTCAGGGTTTTGGACACACTTAAGCAGGTAGATCTCATTGCGGCAGAGGATACGCGAAACAGCATTAAGCTTCTTAATCACTTCGATATCCACACTGAAATGACAAGCTATCACGAATACAATAAATATGACAAGGCGCAGTATCTTATTGAGCAGATGCAGCAGGGAAAAGATGTTGCTCTTATAACGGATGCAGGAACGCCCGCGATATCAGATCCGGGTGAAGTTCTTGTGGCTGAGTGTCATAAGGCCGGAGTGCCCGTAACTTCTCTTCCTGGACCGGCTGCATGTATAACTGCACTTACACTTTCGGGGCTGAGTACGAGAAGATTTTGTTTTGAAGGTTTTTTACCCGCATCGGATGATAAAAAAGCAAGAAAAAGAATTCTCGAAGATCTGAAAACCGAGAGCAGGACGATCATATTGTACGAAGCGCCTCATCACCTCAGGGCGGTTCTTGATGACCTTTATGAAACTCTCGGAGACAGAAGAGTGAGCATATGCAGAGAGCTTACAAAAAAGTTTGAAGAAGTTAACGTAACGACACTTGCACAGGCAATTGCTTTTTACAAAGAAAATGAACCCAGAGGTGAATACGTGCTTGTTCTTGAAGGGAAAAGCCTTGAGGAACAGGAAGAAGAAAAAAGGCAGAGCTGGAAAGAAATGAGCATCGAAGATCATATGAAATATTATGAAGATGAGGGATTTTCTCATAAAGATGCCATGAAAAAAGTTGCTGCGGACCGAGGAGTCGGAAAACGCGAGATATATCAAGCTCTTTTGGAAAACAACGAGAAGTAAGCCATAGCATTTTTCAGTCGAATTTGTTTTTTTTGTGCTAAATTCTTGTTAAAAGATAGACTTTGTAGTATAAAAGAAGTATCGGTCATAATTTGTTTTCTTTTCAAAAGATGATTGAAAAGAGAGTACAATTTATTACATAAGATCAAAAATAAAAGAAGAGAGGTCAAATCAGATGGCAGAGATTAATTTAAGTCAGTATGGTATCACAGGAACAACTGAGATAGTTCATAACCCTTCATATGAGTGCTTATATGAAGAAGAGTTAAAGCCTGAACTTACAGGTTATGAGAAAGGACAGGACACAGAACTTGGTGCTGTCAACGTTATGACAGGTATCTACACAGGACGTTCACCTAAAGATAAATATATCGTTATGGATGAGAATTCTAAGGACACTGTATGGTGGACAACAGAGGAGTATCCTAACGATAACCATCCTATGACAGAAGAGACATGGGCAAAGGTTAAGGAGATCGCAAAGAACGAGCTTTGCAACAAGAGACTTTTCGTTGTTGACGCATTCTGCGGAGCAAACAAAGATTCTCGTATGGCAGTTCGTTTCATCGTTGAGGTTGCTTGGCAGGCTCACTTCATTAAGAACATGTTCATTCAGCCTACAGATGCAGAGCTTGCAGATTTCAAGCCTGATTTCGTAGTATACAACGCTTCACTTGCAAAGGTTGAGGATTACAAGGCACTTGGACTTAACTCTGAGACATGTGTAGCATTCAATATCACAAGCCGTGAGCAGGTTATCATCAACACATGGTACGGCGGAGAGATGAAGAAGGGTATGTTCTCAATGATGAACTACTACCTTCCTCTTAAGGGCATGGCTTCTATGCACTGCTCAGCTAACACAGATATGGACGGAAAGAACACAGCAATCTTCTTTGGTCTTTCTGGAACAGGTAAGACAACACTTTCAACAGATCCTAAGAGACTCCTCATCGGTGATGACGAGCACGGCTGGGATGACAACGGTGTATTCAACTTCGAAGGTGGTTGCTACGCTAAGGTTATCGGCCTTGACAAAGAGTCTGAGCCTGATATCTACAACGCTATCAAGAGAGATGCTCTTCTTGAGAACGTTACAGTTGCAGCAGACGGAAAGATCGATTTCGAAGATAAGAGCGTAACAGAGAATACTCGTGTATCTTATCCTATCAACCACATCGACAACATCGTACAGAAGGTTAACAAGATCTCTGCAGGTCCTGATGCGAAGAACGTTATCTTCCTTTCAGCTGACGCTTTCGGAGTACTTCCTCCTGTATCAATCCTTACACCTGAGCAGACTCAGTACTACTTCCTTTCAGGTTTCACAGCTAAGCTTGCAGGAACAGAGAGAGGAATCACAGAGCCTACACCTACATTCTCAGCTTGCTTCGGACAGGCATTCCTTGAGCTTCATCCTACAAAGTACGCTCAGGAGCTCGTTAAGAAGATGCAGAAGAGCGGAGCTAAGGCTTACCTCGTAAACACAGGATGGAACGGAACAGGTAAGAGAATTTCTATTAAGGATACTCGTGGAATCATCGATGCAATCCTTAACGGTGATGTAAACAAGGCTGAGACAAAGAAGATCCCGATCTTCGATTTCGAAGTTCCTACATCACTTCCCGGAGTTGATCCTGCAATCCTTGATCCCAGAGATACATACGCTGATGCTTCTGAGTGGGAAGCAAAGGCTAAGGATCTTGCACAGAGATTCAACAAGAACTTCAAGAAGTACGAAGGAAACGCAGACGGCAAGGCACTTGTTGCTGCAGGCCCTCAGCTTTAATTAGAAATTAAGTCTTGGACTTATGATAAAAGGCGTCGAGAGAATATCTCGGCGCCTTTTGTAATATAGCATGATATAAAAAAGAGCTATGGTTTATGAAGTGATTTATCATTCATAACCATAGCTCAATATTTTTACTTTTAATTCTTAGCTGTTCTTTTTCTCGTGCTCAAGAGAAGCCTTGATAAATCCTGAGAAAAGAGGATGTGGTCTGTTGGGACGAGACTTAAGTTCCGGATGAGCCTGAGTAGCAATGTGGAAATCGTTTTCGGGAAGCTCGATCATCTCAACGATACGTCCGTCGGGAGACAAGCCGCAAAGCTTCATTCCGTTGCTTACAAGAACGCTTCTGTAATCGTTGTTTACTTCATATCTGTGACGATGACGCTCTGTAATATTCTCTGAACCAAAGAGCTTATATGCCATTGAGTCCTTATCAAGAACGCAAGGATATGAACCGAGACGAAGTGTTCCTCCGATATCCTCAACACCGTTCTGGTCGGGAAGAAGTGCAATCATAGGATGTGTTGTATTGGGCTCAAACTCAATTGAATGAGCATCATTATATCCGATAACATTTCTTGCAAACTCAATGATGGCAAGCTGCATTCCAAGGCAAAGACCAAGGAAAGGAATGTTGTTCTCACGGGCGAACTTGATAGAGTGGATCATACCTTCGATACCACGGTCTCCAAATCCACCGGGAACGATGATACCGTCAACATCTGAAAGAATGGAAGCAACATTATCTTCCGTAACTTCTTCAGAATCAACCCATTTGATATCTACGGCTGTATGATTTGAGATACCGCCGTGTTTAAGAGCTTCAACAACACTTATATATGCATCGTGGAGCTGAGTATATTTGCCGACAAGAGCAATCTTAACTTCATGGCTGAGAGAGTAAAGAGTATCAACCATTGCCTTCCAGTCTGTAAGATCGGGCTCGGGACAATCAAGGTTGAGACATTCACATGCAACGTGAGCCAGGTGCTCTTTTTCCATAGCAAGCGGAGCTTCATAAAGGTACTCAAGGTCAAGGTTCTGAAGAACGTGATTGCTTGGTACGTTACAGAAGAGCGCAATCTTGTCCTTAGTATCCTGATCGAGTGAAACCTCTGAACGACATACGATAACATCGGGCTGAAGTCCCATTCCCTGCATAGTCTTAACAGCAGACTGTGTGGGCTTTGTCTTGATTTCCTGAGAAACACGAAGGTAAGGGATAAGAGAAACAAGAATAAGCATAGCGTTCTCGTGTCCTACCTCATGCTGGAACTGTCTGATTGCTTCAAGGAATGGCTGGCTTTCGATATCTCCGACTGTTCCGCCTACTTCGATGATAGCGATATGAGTTTCCTCATCAGTAAAGTTCCTGTAGAACTTACTCTTAATCTCATTTGTGATATGAGGGATAACCTGTACGGTACGTCCGCCGTAGTCTCCGCGACGTTCTTTCTGAAGAACGGACCAGTAGATCTTACCGGTTGTAACATTGGAATTTTTATCAAGATTCTCGTCAATAAATCTTTCATAGTGACCAAGGTCAAGGTCAGTCTCAGTGCCGTCCTCGGTAACAAAAACTTCACCGTGCTGAACGGGGTTCATTGTTCCCGGGTCGATATTGATGTATGGATCGAACTTCTGCATTGTAACCTTGTAGCCGCGCGCCTTCAACAATCTTCCGAGTGAAGCAGCGGTGATTCCCTTGCCGAGTCCGGATACGACACCACCTGTCACAAAAATATACTTTACTGCCATTTTAAATATTCCTCCTGATCTTTTGACGAGATAAAAATTTTAATAACAAAACAAGTTATTATTATATAATTTCGCCGGAGTAAAATCTATACATAAGTGGAAATAATTTAATAAAACTTTCAGAATCAACAATTGAAATAATAAATTGTACACTATATAATGGTTAAATGTGAGGGCAAAAGCCCACATGCTGTCGACTTTTCAGAAAATAGTGTCGACTGAAACATTATTACTACAATAGTATAGCATATAGATATAAGGAATAAATAGAATGGATAACAATCAAAATCAGAGAAATAACAACCCCATGGGGGGCGGTGGATCCAATTCACCAAGAAGACAAAATATTATTTTGTTACTTGTTGCAGCACTTATTACAATGGTCTGCATGACATATTTTCTCAGAGCATTTTCTTCAGAGACCAACAAAGAGATATCTTACACTGAGTTTATCAGCATGGTCAATGAGGGAAAAGTTGAGAAAATAGTTATCGAGTACGACAGGATAAACATTTATCCCAAGGAAGAGGAAAACAAGGATCAGAACAGCCTTAGATATGCATATTGGGCAGGTGTGGACCAGATTACTTACTTTACAGGTAAAGCGGAAGATGACAGCGACCTTACAAAGAGAATGCTTGATGCGGGAGTTGAAGTCAGCAGCGAAGTTCCCGATAATGCGGGACTTATCGTTTCGTTCATTCTTCAGTATGTTGCACCTGTACTTATATTCTGGCTCATTCTTTCAGTGATCTTCAGAAGAATGGGAAGAGGCGGCGGCCCTCTCGGTGTAGGTAAGAGCAATGCCAAGGTCTACGTTCAGAAAGAAACCGGCGTGACGTTTAAGGATGTTGCAGGTGAGGATGAGGCAAAAGAGTCACTTGTGGAAGTCGTTGATTTCCTTCATAATCCGTCAAAGTACGCCAAGATTGGAGCTAAGCTTCCAAAGGGAGCACTTCTTGTGGGACCTCCCGGAACAGGTAAAACACTTCTTGCCAAGGCAGTTGCGGGCGAGGCACACGTTCCTTTTTACTCACTTGCAGGTTCAGACTTCATCGAGCTCTATGTCGGTGTCGGTGCAAGCCGTGTAAGAGATCTTTTCAGCGAGGCAAGCAAAAATGCGCCTTGTATCATTTTCATAGATGAGATCGATGCCATCGGAAGAAGCCGTGACAATAAGTACGGCGGTGGAAATGAAGAGAGAGAGCAGACACTTAACCAGCTCCTTTCTGAGATGGACGGATTCGATTCATCAAAGGGTGTACTTATCCTCGGAGCAACAAACAGACCCGAGATCCTTGATAAAGCTCTTTTAAGACCCGGTCGTTTCGACAGAAGAATCATCGTTGATAAACCCGATCTTAAGGGAAGAGAAGAAATCCTTAAGGTTCATTCCAAGGACGTTAAGATGGATGAGACCGTTGATCTTAAGGAACTTGCTCTTGCAACGGGCGGAGCGGTAGGATCCGATCTTGCCAACATGATCAATGAGGCTGCCATCAATGCGGTTAAGGCAGGAAGAGAATTTGTATGCCAGAAAGACCTTATGGAAGCTTTTGAACAGGTTATCGCAGGAAAAGAGAAGAAGGATTCAATCCTCAGCAAAGAAGAGCGTAAGCTTGTAAGCTACCATGAAGTTGGTCATGCTCTTGTGAGCGCTATTCTTTCAAATACAGAGCCTGTACAGAAGATTACCATAGTTCCCAGAACAAAGGGCTCACTTGGATATGTTCTCCGTCTTCCTGAGGATGAGAACCATTTAAGAACAAAAGATGAACTCATGGAGCAGCTCATTGTTTCGCTCGGCGGACGTGCGGCTGAGGAGCTTATATTTAATACTGTAACAACAGGTGCCATGCAGGATATCGAGGATGCAACTGCTACTGCAAGGAATATGATCACACTTTACGGTATGAGTGACAGATTCGGACTTATGCAGCTTGAATCCATCCAGAACAGATATCTTGACGGAAACAGAGTCCTTCAGTGCAGTGATGAGACTGCAACACTTATTGATGAGGAAGTTAAGGCACTTCTTGCAGAATGTTATGAGAAGTCCAAGAAGATCCTCAGCGAGCACCTTAATACGATCGACAAGATAGCTGAGTTCCTTATTGAGAAAGAGACAATAACAGGAAAAGAATTCATGAAGATATACAGGGAAGTTGAAGGCATCCCTGAACCCACAGAGGAAGAGGCAGAGGAGTCAAAGAAAAAGCGTATCTACGCTGTAAGACCTGAATCTGCCAAGATCGGCGAGAATATTCCTTTGAGGGAAAACAAGAAAAAAGACAATGATTCCGAGGCTTCAAAAGAAGCAGAGAAGGCTGAAGCTCCCAAGGAAACAGAGGAGCAGATTGCACCTGCAACTGAAGAAAAGACTGAGGAAAAGAGCGTAACAGCATCCGAAGAGAATGCTTCAGGCGGAAGATTTTCACACGTTCCGGATAATTTTGACAATAAGTAAATAATAATTCCCCCCGCTTTTTGGTTTTGCGCCTGTATAACGGCAAAAATGCAGATGGCGGGGGTTTTTGCATTAACGGATTGTCGTATTATCATCGGTATATTATAATGTTAATGCGCTGTAGTCAGTGCTGTGATTACGAAATGGCGATTTTTCGCGGTAATACAGACACAGAGAACATAAGGTAGATCAGGAATGAATTATAAGATTTGTATAAGTACGGATAAAGGAATTGTCAAACAGGTCAATCAGGACGCCACGATGGTGAAGGTTGCCAGTACTTCCGCATACGGAAGGATAGTGATGGGAGTTTTGTGTGACGGAATGGGTGGACTTTCCCACGGAGAAGTTGCAAGTGCGACAGCAATCGAAGGCTTTGCACATTGGTTTGTTACGGACCTTCCGAGGGCACTTACGAGAGAAAACTCGACAGAGCGCCTTGATACGGTGGAGAAGCCGGATATAATGACAGAAGTTGAGCGCCACTGGATGTCGCTTGTAAGAGATATCAACATCAATATATTAAGATACGGCGATGAGAACAGATGCAGACTCGGAACCACAATAGTTGCATTTATAGAAGTTGCCGGTGACTATCTTATCATGAATGTCGGAGACTCAAGAGTTTACAGCGTTGAATCAAATAAGATGACTCTTTTGACACATGATCAGAGTGTAGTGCAGGATATGATGGACAAGGGCCTTATGACTGAGGAAGAGGCAGAGAAGAGCCCGCAGAAGAGTATTCTTTTGCAGTGCGTAGGTGCGTCGGATATAGTTGTGCCTCAGTTCGTACGAGGCAGGGTTAACCCCGGTACATCGATACTTATGTGCTCGGATGGATTCTGGAGGAAACTTTCCGAAGGAGAAATAATTAGTAAATTCACGAAGAGCAGAGCTTTATCTGAGGAAGAAATGAAGAAGGAACTGGACAATATGGTTGATCTTTTGAAGGAAAGAGGCGAGACAGATAACATTTCCGCAATCCATATTGCCATAGATTAAGGGAAACATATGTTAGAAATTGGAAGCATTGTCGGCGGCAAGTATAAAGTACTGAATATTATTGGTCAGGGTGGTATGAGTACCGTTTACCTGGCTATGAATGAGCGTGCGAACAAGCAGTGGGCAATTAAAGAGGTCAGAAAAGACGCAGTTACCAACTACCGCGTTGTGCGTCAGAGCCTAATTACAGAGACCGATCTGTTAAAAGAGCTCTCACATCCCTATCTTCCCAGTATAGTGGATGTCATAGACGAGGACGGAAGATTCCTCATCGTAATGGATTACATTGAAGGAAACACCTTGGAGAAAGCGCTTAGGCTCCTTGGACCTCAGCCGCAGGAATATGTAATTGAGTGGGGCATACAGCTGTGTGATGTGCTTGGATACCTTCACACCAGAAAGCCGCCTATCATATATAGAGATTTAAAGCCCGGAAATATCATGCTCCGTCCAAACGGAACAATTACACTTATTGATTTCGGAACAGCGAGAGAATATAAGGAAGCCAATACGGGAGATACATCATACCTAGGAACAAGAGGATATGCAGCTCCCGAACAGTTCGGCGGAATGGGACAGACTGATGCAAGGACGGATATCTATTGTCTGGGAACGACAATGTATCATCTTGTAACGGGACACAATCCCGGAGAGCCTCCGTTTGAGCTGTATCCTATAAGATACTGGAATCCGCAGCTTTCACCCGGACTTGAGTATATTATCGCGAAATGTGTTCAGAATAATCCTGATGACAGATATAACTCCTGTGCGGAGGTTATGTACGATCTCCAGAATTACAAGGAGCTCGACAGAGGATACAAGAAGACAGCAAAGATCAGTATTGCGCTTTTTGCCGCAGTAGTAGCACTTTTCGTCGTATTCCTTTCATCTGCGGTGTCATTCAAGGTTAAGGCCAATACGATACAGAAAGAGAATTACACGCATTACATAACAGAAGCAAAAGGTGCTGCAGATAACCTTACATCCGTTGAGATGTATGCGAAGGCCATAGCGATGCAGCCTGAAAATAAGGATGCGTATATAGATCTTTTGGATAACTTCTTCCTTATCGATGATAACTTCTCTGAGGAAGAAGATAAGCAGTTAAGGTCTATACTCATTACTCCCACAAAAGAGGGAACCGTTGAAGAAGCTCTTGCGAAGAATAAAGATGCTTATGCGGAGATAGCTTACAAGCTTGGAATAGCATATTATTATTGTTATAAGGAAGAAGGCAATAAGCAGATGGCAATCAAGTGGCTTGAGATTGCTGCAGAAAACAATAAGCTATCAACTGCGCAGCAGGAAAGAGCGAAGCGTCTCGGAAAGATTGCCGGTTATTACAACGTGATAGGTAATTCAACTAAGAACGGCGATAAAGTGGTTAGTTACAAAGAGTTCTGGGGTGACCTTGTAGCGATAGCAGACGGCGATATCGCAGCTGTTGATAACGAAACAACGGCGCTTATCATCTATAAGGAGATAGCAAGCCAGGTATATAACAATGCGGATAAGTTTTTGAAAGACGGAGTAACATATGAGGAAATTAATGATGAGATAACCCTCTTACTCAGAAGCATTGATTATATTGTCAGCAACTACGAGCTTACAGACAGAACCAGAGAACTTGTCAGCGAAGACCAGAGAAATTTAGCGCTTGCAAAGGATGCGCTTGAAACCGCCGCAGGCAAAAAGAAGAATGGATAAAAGATGAACGATATAGAATTATACAACCTTATGGCGCTCATATCCGCCGGCGTGGCGCTTATAATGCTTGTGCTTGCCATAGTAATGTGGATTAAGCTTGATATAAGGCATTATATAGCCGTGCTTACGGGAACCGAGGCCAGAAAAAGAATAGAGAACTTAAGGAAATCAGCGGAAGCCGGAAGCGTCCATGCAGATGTCTACGGAAGCAACAATAAGGCCAAGCTTTCATGGAATACATCGGAAGGCCTTGCGAGAGTTGCTGCGATGGAGATTTCCGATGAAGACGGAACAGTTGTCCTTGCGCCTACAGGTACCATGCAGAGAGAAGGTACAACGGTGCTTGAGAGTAGCGAAGAATACGCAACAACAGTATTAAACGCAATAAAAGATTCAGAATTTGTTGTTGAAAGAGAAATAGTTAACAGAGGCGATGAGTGATTTTGACGTCAAAGAAGAATTAAAGAAACTTCCCAATAAACCCGGCGTATACATTATGCGTGATTCAAACGACGCCATAATGTACGTTGGGAAAGCGGTTAACTTGCACAACCGTGTCAGGTCTTATTTTCGAGCAAATATCGGAAGAGGACCGCAAATAGACAGAATGGTTGAGCAGATTGCCCGCTTTGAGTATATCGTGACGGATTCTGAGCTCGAAGCCCTCGTTCTTGAGAATAATCTCATCAAAGAGCATTGTCCCAGGTATAATACCCTTCTAAAAGATGACAAGACATATCCCTATATTAAAGTGACAGTCTCGGAGGATTATCCGAGAGTTCTTTTTTCCAGATTGATGAAAAAAGACAGATCGAGATACTTCGGCCCATTTACGAGTGCTGCGGCCGTAAAGGATACGATCGACCTTATAAACAAACTCTATGGCCTTAGGACATGTAACAGGGTTCTTCCAAGGGACATAGGGCTGGACAGACCGTGCCTTAATTACCACATGAAGCAGTGCAGCGGTCCCTGTACAGGCGATATTACCAAGGAAGAGTACAGAGAGCGCGTTGACAAGGCGCTTGAATTTTTAAACGGAAACTACGGGCTTATTATAAAAGAGCTTGAGCAGAAGATGAATGATGCTTCGGAAGAACTTGATTTTGAATCTGCGGCGAAATACAGAGATCTTCTTTCGAGTGTCAGAGTCGTTGCCCAGAAACAAAAAATGACAGACTCGTCAATGGAAGACAAAGACATAATCGCTATAGCTTCAGACGAGAACGATGCAGTGGTACAGGTCTTT
Organism: Butyrivibrio sp. AE2005; assembly: GCF_000686965.1. Lineage (NCBI taxonomy): Bacteria > Bacillati > Bacillota > Clostridia > Lachnospirales > Lachnospiraceae > Butyrivibrio > Butyrivibrio sp. AE2005. The sequence continues at coordinate 40,809 of NZ_JMMD01000023.1, read as the reverse complement.
TTCGTAAGGGACGGAAGACTGATCGGAAGAGAACACTTCTATATGACTCATGTGTCAGAAAATCCGGAAAAAGAAATCCTTCTCAATTTCGTTAAGCAGTTCTATGCCGGAACACCTTTTATTCCCAGAGAATTGGTGCTTCCTGAACCCATTGAGGATATGGAGATAATTCAGGAATGGCTCAGCGAGAGGAAAAGCAGCAGAGTCTATATCACCGTTCCCGAAAGAGGACAAAAAGAAAAACTCATGGAACTTGCGGCTCAGAACGCAAGGCTTATTTTGTCCAAGGATAAAGAGAGGATAAAACGCGAAGAGGGTAGAACCATCGGCGCTGTAAAAGAGATAGAAAAGCTCCTTGGACTTAAGGATATCAGCCGAATGGAGGCATATGATATTTCCAATATAAGCGGCTTTGCAAATGTAGGTTCCATGGTAGTTTACGAAAAGGGAAAGCCCAAGAAGAGCGACTATAGGAAGTTTAGAATCCAGTCGGTTTCAGGGCCCGATGACTATGCGTGCATGCACGAAGTGCTGACAAGAAGGCTTCTTCATGGAATCGAAGAAAAGAAAGACCTTGAAGTAAGGGAGATTGACGCAAGATACGGAAGTTTTACCAAGTTTCCCGACCTGATATTGATGGACGGAGGAAGAGGACAGGTCAATATCTGTCTGAAAGTTCTCGATGAACTTGGAATCAACATCCCTGTGTGCGGAATGGTGAAGGATGACAATCACAGAACCAGAGGGCTTTATTATAACAATGTCGAGCTTCCTATAGATATAAGATCGGAGGGCTTCAAACTTATCACAAGGATACAGGATGAGGCGCATAGATTTGCTATCGAGTATCACAGGTCACTACGTAGTAAAGCGCAGGTTAAAAGCTCGCTTGATGACATCCCGGGAATTGGTCCGTCGAGAAGGAAGGCGCTGATGAAGCATTTTAAGTCCATAGAAGACATAAGAAATGCTTCAGCTGAGGAAATTGCTGAAGTTCCGGGGATTCCTGTAAATGTTGCGATAAAAATTAAGGAGTTTTTAAGCGGGAATAAATAGAATATTTGATTAATTTATCCGAAAAAACACATGCTTAAAAAGTGGCTAAAAAGGCCACTTTTTTTAATTGAAAAATTTAATGCGATTTTCGATATTTTTAGCAGAAAATCTATTGCTATTATCAAAAAAAAGATGTAATATTAGCGAAGCTGAATTAACATTCAATAACAATTCATTAACAGCTTGATTACAAATGCTTGGGAAAAAGCATGAGAAAAGTCTGGGATAGCTTGGAGGAAAGTATGAAGAAGGTCAAATTAAGGTCTATGGCGAAAAGAATGCTTCCGGTAATGTTGATACCGATTCTTTTGTTCGGAAACTATGCCACAATCACGGCTTCTGCTGAGGAAGTAACTGCTCAGGAGAAGGCAGTGGAGGAGAAGGCTACTGAAGAGAAGAAGTCTGAGGAAAAGGCTTCAGAGGAAACAAGCAAGGAAGATAAGGCTAAGGAAGAGAAAGCTGCTGAAGAAAAAGCCAAGGAAGATAAGGCTAAAGAAGAGAAAGCTGCTGAAGAAAAAGCCAAAGAAGATAACTCCAAAGAGGAAAAAGCCAAAGAGGACAAATCTAAGGAAGAAAAGGCAAAAGAAGATAAGTCTAAAGAAGAGAAAGCTTCAGAGACTAAGGCTTCAGAAGACAAGAAAACCACAGAGACAACTGACTCCAAGACTGATAAGAGCAAAGAGTCGGACGAGAGTGACAAGAAAAGTGATAATAATGAAGATAGCTCTAAGTCTGATGAAAGCACACCGGATGTGGTAGAACCTGTAAAGAACGTAGACGACGTACTTGAGAACAAGCAGGAGACCACACCTGAAGAGACTGAAAAGAAGGAAGATACAGACAAAAAGCCTGTTAAGAAAAAAGATAAAAAGGTTACAATAAGTTTCGATATACAGAACAAAGGCAATAGCGGATTGAAGATTTCTGCTGAGGATAAGAATGACATAGGCAGATACTATTCTTTTAATGTTGACGGAGAAGAAGATTCTGCAGAGGTTGTTTTCAGCTATTCTATTGCAAGTTTTTATGAATTGTATTTTGCTTCAGGTGACGAGTTCACTGTAGATGCAAAGGAACATACCATCACATGCAAATTGGAAGACCTGAAGGACGGCGAGAATAGGTTCAAGTTCACAGGTAAAGTTGATGTGACAGATAAAGACGCTCCTGCAATCTCAGAGCCCGGAGCAAAGGGAGATGCGGATTACACAGGAAGCAACGGAGAAGCTGTTGTAGCAGGTTCAGACAAGTCAAAGCCTGCTTTCACAGTAAAAGTTACTGACGAGGGATCGGGCGTTGATAAGGTTTATGCCGTAGATTCATATGGCACACAGCGTGAAATGTCAGGAGATGACGGTTCATATTCATGGTCTCCTTCAAATTACGGAAATTACAAGATTGTAAAGGTAATCGCTAAGGATAAGCTTGGAAATAAGTCAGAGAGCGGAGTGGGAGATATTCCTCTTATCTGCTACTATGCTTCAGATGAAGAGAAGGATTTCATAGTAAATACAAAGACGGAAGACTGGTATTCACTTGCAGCACATAATGAATCAAACTTTATGCTTGAAGTAACAGGTATATCCAACCGCGAGGTTCAGGAGATCACTGTTTCCGATGTAACAACAAAGGTAGATATCTCAAGAAGCAACTACGGCGGTAGATATACATTCAGAGCAAATATTCCGCTTCCTGTAAAAGAAGGCGAAAAAGAATATGAAGTAAAATGTCTTTTCTACGGAGACAAAGAGGCAAAGACAATTGCGAAGAAGACAGTAAGAATCGATAACACAGCACCTTCTGCAGAAATCAAAGTAGACGGTGAAGAAGAGAAGCTCACTCCTTTTGAGAGATTCCTTCGTCTGTATGACAGATTCGGATGGTTCGCTTCAAACAAAGACATAAATGTCCTTATCAAGGTTCCAAAGAACTGCGATGGCGAGACAAAAGATAAGAAAACCAGCGGATTCTATGGTATTGTTTACAACGTAAACGGCCAGAGAAGAGAAAAGACAATTAACGATGCAAGCGGCAAGAGTGATAAAGAATATTACGTATTTGAGGAAAGAGTTCGTTCATATGGCGGATTATCAGAGTGCAAATACGATGTAGAAGTAGTAAGTATCAGAGACTATGCAGGAAACGTGGCAGATCACGTTGAAGGCGGAACGGGTTCATTCGTTATCGATAAGTCTGCACCTACCATCGTTTACGACGTTGACGGAATGGTTGCACAGGACGAGAACAGAATGTATTTTGGCGGCAATGGTCGCGGTACGGTAACAATCGAAGATATGGATCTTGATATTGATTCTATCAAGTTTACAGAAGGTTCCGGAGACAACTTCAAGTATGCTATTCCTTCTTACAATGAAAAAGAGAGCGACGGAAAGCATAAGGCTGTTTACGATTTCAGACTTGAAGGCGACGGAACATACAAGATCGAGACATATGCTAAGGATACACTCGATCAGGAAAATACAGCGCTCAGTAATGAGATGGTTGTTGATACAACAGCTCCCAAGATTGAGATTTCTTATGATAAAGAAGCGCCTTCGGCAGACGGAAACAAGTACTATGCACAGAACGTGCAGGTAACCGTTAAGGTAGATGAGAAGTGGCTTGATGAGACTAAGTCTTTTGTATATATCAAAAAGCTTGATGTTTCAGGCGCAGAAGTGGGTCATGCACCTCTTAATGACTGGAGCGGAGACCTTGGAGATGAGAGCCATCAGATCACATTTACAACTGACGGCGACGGAATGTATCAGATCTCGGTTGAAGCTTATGATATGTCCGAGAATCACGAAAGTGCAGAAGGAAACAAGTTTGGCGTAGATACTACAGTACCTGAGGTAACACTTACATTTGATGAGAACGATCCTCAGAATGACAAGTACTACAACAAGCCCAGAACAGCTACTCTCACAGTTACAGACTTCTCTTTCTACAACGAGGGAGAAACACTTGATATCGACCAGAAGGTTGGCGGTGCAGAAGTAGACGGATGGGCAAACACAGGCCTTAACACATACACACGTACAATTAAGTTTGCGGAAGACGGATTCTACAGCTTCAATTTCCTTTGCAAGGACAGAGCGGGAAATGAGTCAAAGAATGTTTATGAAAAAGAATTTGTAATTGACCGCACATCACCTGAAATAAATGTTACATACAACAAAATAGCTGTTGGAAACGAGAAGTTCTACAAGGACACAAGAGTTGCAAACGTAGACATTAAGGAAATGTCTTTTGCAGACAAGCTCGTTGAAGTTACACCTCAGTCAATTCCTGATGTTTCATCAGTACCGGCACTTGCAGGATTTGCTTCAAACAACTTCAACAACGTTTCACATATCTCATTCAGTGAGGATGGAACATACGGCTACACGATCAAGTGCACAGACCTTGCAGGTAATACATCAAAAGAATTCACATCTGATGTATTCATTATCGACAAGACAGCACCTGAAGTAACATTCTCGGGAGTTGAGAACTACTCAGCAAACAACGGTGTGGTAGCACCTTCGGTAGTTTATGGAGACAAGTATATTGATATAGATGCATCCAAGGTTGCTCTTAAGGGCGCAAACAACGGCGGAGTAAACGTGGAATGTGCAATTAAGCCTATTGAGAACGGCTTCTCAGTTTCATACAGCGACTTCTCACATGATAAGAAGATGGATGATCTGTATGTACTCGAAGCAACAGTTCGCGACAAGGCAGGAAACGAGACCAAGGACAAGCTTGTGTTCTCAGTTAACCGTCACGGTTCGGTATTCGTAATTGGTGACGTTGCAAAGAAGTTCAACGAGAAGTACTACATAAATGAGCCCAAGGATATCACGATCACAGAGATCAACATCGACGAGCTCACACAGAAGAACGTTTCAATAAGCCGCGACGGAGATATCAAGGACCTCAGAAAGGGAAAAGATTTCTCAGTTAAGCAGCAGGGAAATGAAACATCTTGGAAGACATATACATACACAATTTCCAAGAACAACTTCAATGAAGACGGTGTTTATGCATTAACCGTTTACAGTAAAGATAAAGCTACAAACGTACAGGATAACAAATCAAGAGATGCAGAAGTATCATTTGCAATTGATATGACCGCACCCGGAATTGTTGCCGCAGGAATTGAACAAGGCGGAGTATACAAACAGGAATCACTCGACTTCAACGTCAACGTAACAGATAACATGGGCGTATCAAAGCTTTCTATCTGCAATAACGGAGAAGAAATTGATTCTTGCACAGGAGAAGAGCTTGAGGAAAAAGGCGGAGTAAGAAGTCTTACACTTAAGGAAGCCGATAAGGTACAGGAAATCACGGTTATTGCCGAGGACCTTGCTGGTAATAAGGAAACAATGGCAATTGGCGGAATACTCGTAACAACCAAGCAGGAAGTAATTGATGATAATAAGACTGCTTTGGATCCCGAGCCCGGACATAAGCCCGGAAATGTACCCAGCCCTGCAAACAGCATGTCATACTTTGTATTTGCAATTGCAGCAATCGCAACATTGTCAGTCGGCGGCGGAGCAATCTGGCTTATTAGGATGAAGAAATAAATAAAAAAATAAATAACAAACAAAAGAGCAGTTTAACGACTGCTTTTTTGTTTGGGAAAAATAATTTCACATTTGTTTTTTCGTATGAAAATATATTGTCAACTGCGCAGAACTGCGGTACTATAAACGATGCTGGGCGTATTAGCCCGCATGCTTTTGGGGAAAAGCATATAAAGTCTGGAAATATCTTGGAGGAGAAGTATGATGTACACCAAAGTCAAGGCTATTGCGAAAAAAGTGCTTCCGGTTATGATGGTACCAGTTCTTTTATTCGGCAATTATGCCACAATCACGTCTTATGCAGATGATGTCGAGATATCTGCAAGTTCCACAGAAGAAAAACAAAAAACAGAAACAGAACAAAACAGTACAAGTACAGAAAATGGCCCTACAACGAATGGTCCTGTAATAATCGATGGAGAGGATAAGTCCAAACCGGTTGAGCCAAAGAGCGAGTCCGGAGCAGAACAGGATATTTCAAATTCCGGTGATTTAAACAAGCAGGAAGATGAAAAATTGGGCGGCGCATCAGAGCAGAGGGATGAAGCCGGCAACGATTTACTAAAGCAGAATGGCGTAGGTGCCGATGGTTCAACGGAACAGAATGGTAAAGAAACCGTAGAGCCAGGCAATGCAGAATCATACGATTTAGGAAAAATGGACGGAGCAAAAAGCAAAGATGTAGCTCGAAATTTGCTGACATCTATGGCTGTTATCGGTAATACCGGAAATCAATTAGATCTTTTGACAAAAGCCAAAGACGGAGTGTCTAATCAGGATAATCAGGCGAAGAATACCACTCCCTCAACTCCCAAAGTAAAAAAATGCAATATATCATTTAAAATTGAGAATAGAGCCGAAGGTGATTTTAAGCTTTATTTGGATGGTGATGAAATCGACGGTAATACATATTCTTTTGACGTGTCGGAAGACAGTGAGTCAAGAGAAATTGTTTTTAACTATGCACTTGCCGACAACTACAAGCTGGAAGAAGTTTCGGGCGGCACTATAGATACTGAAGAAAAAACTATCACATGTTCATACGAAGATATTGATTTCGGCGATGATAGTGAAAATGATGCCGGAAACAATAATGACAACGAAAACAATAACGATAATGATGCCGGAAACAATAACGACAACGAAAACAGTAGCGAAAACAATAACAACGACGGTGATGGCGAAAACAACACAGATAATACTAACAGCGGAAGCAATAGTGGAAGCCATGGACAGGAAGAACTCAGCAAAGATTACACATTCTCCGCTACAGTGATCAAGATCGACGCCGAAGGCCCTTCCATTGAATCACCTTCTATAAACACTGAAACGGGTGCGGTTCAATATGAAGGAAGCGACGGAAAAAGTGTTATAGCTTCATCAAATAACGATAATCTGGTATTTACAGTAAAAGTAAAGGACGAGAAGTCAGACGTTGACGAAAACGAAGTGTTTATTGTTGACTCGAAAGACGCAAAGCACCTACTGACTAAGCGCGAGAATGATGAAAACATCTATACCTGGTCACCAAGCGAGGTTGGCAACTATTCGATCAAAAAAGTAATCGCAAAAGATAAGTGGGGCAACGAATCATCCATTCCTAATAATGATGATGATGAAATGTCGGATCTCTTTAATTCTTTCCCGACAATCTGCTATTATCCGGAAGACGAGGAGAACAAGTTATCTGTTAACACTATCGATAATGAAGGAGAGTGGCAGCAGGTTAACTCAAAAACGTTTGGAATGACGATTGAGACTGAGAATAAAACAGTCAGAGAGATAGAGTCGGTAAAGATAAAGAAAACAGACGAGAGCGGAAATACGTCTGAAATTCCTGTCGATAAATCTCAGATACAGCGCAGCTTTTCAAATGATTCAAGTTCAGACGGAAAGCACTATTTCAGCGTAACAGTTAATATACCTGTAGAAGAAGGCGAAAAGATTTATGAAGTAAGCTGCCATTTTTACGGCGACAGCGAGAAAGACGAAAACGATAATGACATAGACTTATACAAGCAGGTTGCCACGAAGACTGTTAGAATCGACAACACGGCTCCCTCAGCGGAGATTGTTGTTGAAGGTGATGAGAATGAGATTAACCTCACTTCATTTGGCAGATTTTTCCACGATTTTACGCGAGGATGGTTTGCGGCTAACAGCGATATAACTGTACTCATCAAGGTTCCGAGGAACTGCGACGGTGCGACGGATGTCAAGAAGGTCAGCGGTTTCGATAGCATAACATACAAGGTTAATTATGACGGTAAAGACAAAGTAGTAACCAAGAAAATCAACGACATTAACGCTTCTAAGAGCACGGATGAGTATTATGTGTTCGAGGAAAAGATAAGATCAACAGGCGAACTTAACATAGACGATTATAAAGTTCAAGTGCTCAGTATTTGCGACGCTGCAGAAAATGTCGCAGATCATGCGAAGGACAACAAAGAGTTTGGAAGGACAAGATTCATTATAGACAGAACTGCACCGACTATTGTTTATGATATCGACGGACAGGTTGCGCAGGACGAAAACAGACTTTATTTTGATGGCAGCGCACGCGGAAAGGTAACTATCGAAGATATCGATCTTAAGGTTGATTCAATCAAATTCAGAAACGAAGACGGATCGGTTAAGTATGTAGTTCCTTCTTATAATGAAAAGGACAGCACTGAACTTAGCAAGCGCATTTACGATTTCCTTCTCGAAAACGACGGTGCATACAAGATTGAGACAACTGCCAGTGATACCCTCGGACAGACAAGTTCTGAAACAAGCACAGAGATAGTTGTCGATAAGACTGCCCCCAAGATTGAGATAACCTATGATAAAGAAGCACCTTCGGCAGACGGAAACAAGTACTATCCTTCAAACGTTCAGATCACTGTAAAGGTAAACGATAAATGGCTTGATAAAACAAGTTCTTTTGTCCGTGTGAAAAAAATTGATGTGGCAGGCGGAGAAGTTGGTGTTGAGCCGCTGAATAACTGGAGCGGAGATCTTGGCGACGATGAACATGTCATAACATTTACAACTGACGGCGACGGTTTCTACCAGGTTTCGGTTGAAGCGAATGATATGTCAAAGAACCATGACAGCGCTGAAGGAAACAAGTTTGGCGTAGATACTACGGTTCCTGAAGTTACGCTTACATTTGACGAGAACGATCCTCACAATGATAAGTACTATGACAAGGCAAGAACAGCAACCATCACGGTTACAGATTTTTCTTTTAACGAAGATGAAGCGAAGCTTGCAGTAGATGAGCAGATCGGAAAAGCATCTGCGAGCAGCTGGGCAAACACAGCGGTTAATGTGTATACGCGCACGGTTAGCTTTGAGCAGGACGGAAAGTATACGCTCAAGTTTAACTGTAAGGATAAGGCAGGAAACAGCTCCAATGAGGTTTCTGAGGCGGAGTTCGTAATCGACCGTACAGCGCCTGAGATAAATGTTTCATATAACAGCCTTACACCCGGAAACGGTAAGTATTACAAGGATACACGAATCGCAAATGTAAATATTAAAGAGATGTCTTTTGACGACAAACTTGTTGAACTGGCGCCTCAGCCTGTGAGCGACTTGGGTACAATGCCGGGACTTGGCGGTTTTTCATCGTCGGATGACAAGAACGTTTCGCAGATCTCATTCAGTGAAGACGGAACCTACGGATATATCATTAAATGTAAAGACCTTGCGGGCAACACGGCAACCGAGTACATGTCGGATATATTCATTATTGATAAGACAGCTCCCGAAGTTAACTTCTCAGGAGTTGAGAACTTCTCGGCCAACAACGGCGAGGTTGCGCCTACTGTAGTTTACGGCGATAAATACATTGATATTCAGGCATCTAAGGTTACTCTGAAGGGTGCAAACAACGGCCCTGTAAATGTCGGAAGTAGCGTGAAACAGATAGAGAACGGCTTTGCGGTTTCATACAGCGATTTTGCGCACGACAAGAGCATGGACGATCTGTACGTGCTCGAAGCGACTGTTTGCGATATGGCGGGAAATCAGACCAAGGACGAACTTGTCTTTTCCGTTAACCGCCACGGTTCGGTATTCGTTGTCGGCGATGTGGCCAGAAAGTTCAATGAGAAATATTACATTAACCAGCCAAAAGACATCACGATAACTGAGATCAACATCGATGAGCTCACTCAGAAAGATGTTTCGATAAGCCGCGACGGAAGTATCAGAGAGCTCGTAAACGGCAAGGATTATTCCGTAAGCCGACAGGGAAGCGATACTTCATGGAAGACATATACTTACACGATTGGTAAAAAGAACTTTGGAACGGACGGAATTTACTCCGTAACGGTTTACAGTAAGGACAAAGCTACAAACATCCAGGATAACAAGTCAAGAGATGCCGAGATCACCTTCGCGGTTGATATGACGGCTCCGGGAATTGTTACCGCAGGACTTGAAGAGGGCGGCGTTTACAAGCAGGATTCGCTTGACTTCAACGTTGACGTAACAGACAACATGGGTGTTGAGAACCTCACCATCTACAAGGACGGTCAGATCGTTAAGGCATGCACCGGTGAAGAACTCGAAGGAGCAGGCGGCGTAGAGACAATCACACTTAACGAGTCTGAGGAAAGACAGTCTGTAACTGTTATCGCACAGGACTATGCCGGCAACAAGGAGACGCTCGCAATCGGAGGTGTCCTTGTATCAACCAAGGAAGTTCCTGTCGAGACGGAGGATATTCTCGGTCAGAAAAAAGAGAATCCTCACAAAAAAAATGCGGCTAAAAACAGCTTATCATTCTTCGTTTACGCTCTTGCTGCTGTGGCAGCGTTGTCCGTTGGCGGAGGAGCGGTATATTTACTTAAAGTAAAAAGTAAGGTTGAAAAATAAGATTATGTGATAGAATAAATATCATAATATTAAGATACAGTGCAGTAATTCATGGAATTTGGTAAAAGATCTAGTCTTAAAAATTTACAGGAAAAGAACACACTGATGCGGAATTTTTATCACACAATCATAATCAATATTCACAGAATTATTTTTTATCTTATTAAGTCAAATATATGGCTTAGGCATATCGAGAGACATTCAGCAGAAGAGCGATATGCGCTTGCAAACGAGATGGTCGCTTGGTCGAACAAGTCATCCGGATGTAAGACTATTGCTTACGGATACGAGAATCTTCCGAAAGAAGGCGGGTACATGCTCTATCCGAATCATCAGGGGAAGTACGACGTACTTGGAATTTTTAATACTCATAAGAGACCGGTCTCATTTGTGATGGATGAAAAGAGATCGCATCTGATATTGGTCTCGGAGTTTCTAAGGCTTGTTGAAGGTAAGACGATTGAGCTTAACGATCCGAGACACACAATAACTGTTTTTAACGAGATGGCTGAAGAACTTAAGCAGGGCAGGAAGTTCATTCTTTTTCCGGAAGGCGGATACAAGGAAAACAACGGCAATGTAGTGGAGCCATTCAAGGCGGGAAGCTTTAAGGTCGCACTGATGGCAAAAGTTCCGATTGTGCCCGTGGCGCTTGTTGATTCTTATAAAGTGTACAACAGCGATCACGTTGGGCCTGTCACAACATATGTCTATTACCTTGATCCGATCTATTATGACGAATACAAGGACATGCGCAGTCACGAGATTGCGGCCATGGTTGAAAAGATCATAAAAGAAAAGATTGCGGAGCATCTTGCGAATAATAAATAAATCTTCCGGAGGTTGTAATGAACAAGCTATTTGCGGTTTTTGCGGCGCTTACCTTTATCGCCGGCGTTATCGTTTTTACTCACGGCGAGCTCAATAAGAACAGTGAGGATGAGCCCGAGACCTATAAGTGGATGAGGGTATTCGGGGCAATTTTAGCGCTCATCGCGATTGTATGTGCCATATTATGTAAAAGTATGTAGCCTTTCGTATTTCTTTTTTATCATATTGGGTGTAAAATAATACGTAATTAAGAACACTTTATATTGAGGGAGGGAATAAGATGGCGGCTACAAGTATCAAAACTAAGGTAGAAATTCAGTACTCAGATCTGACGATTACCGATGATCAGCTTGTTTCAAAGGCTAAGAAAGCCTATGGAAAAAAAGACATTAAGGACCTCAACATTTACGTTAAGCCCGAGGAGAAGATGGGATATTTCGTTGTAAACGGAAGTGACAACGGATGTTTCGACCTCTGATAGTAAGGCGAAGTAACAAGTATAACAGATAATTGATCGCAGACGGGAAGCTACGGTTTTTCGTCTGTTTTCTTTTGTGCAAAACATGGTATTATAATAGGGTTAAAGTGTAATTTCAGAAAGAAGGAACATAATGGAGAAACTTGCGATAAACGGAGGAACTCCGGTAAGAAAAGAAAAATTATATTACGGAAAACAGTGGATAGATGAAGATGATGTAAAGGCTGTGGCAGAAGCGCTTACAGATGACCTGATAACATGCGGCCCGCGCGTTGCGGCACTTGAGAAAAAACTCTGCGAAGTTACGGGGGCAAAATATGCTGTAGCAGTCAGCAACGGAACAGCGGCGCTTCACTGTGCATGCATCGCTGCAGGAATTGGCGCGGGAGATGAAGTTATAACATCACCTATCACATTTGCGGCATCTGCAAACTGTGCGGTATACGTAGGCGCAACACCTGTATTTGCAGATATTGATCCCGAGACTTATAACATAGATCCCGACAGCATAGAAGCTCATATAACGGATAAGACCAAGGCTGTGGTTGCGGTTGCTTATACGGGACAGTCTGTCGAGTATGACAGAATACAGAAAATCTGCGACAAGCACGGACTTATTCTTATAACAGATGCGGCTCATGCGATCGGAACTAAGTACAACGGACAGCCTGTAGGTTCTATAGGCGACATGACCTGCTTTAGCTTCCATCCCGTTAAGACAGTAACATCGGGTGAGGGCGGAGCAATAACAACCAACGATCCTGAATTATATAAGAAACTGAGACTTGCTTCGCAGCACGGAATCGTAAGAAATCCGGATGACCTTGTACATGAATCTGACGGAGCATGGTACTACGAGATGCAGGAGCTTGGCTTTAACTACAGACTTACGGATATTCAGTCAGCTCTTTTGATAAGCCAGCTTGATAAATTGAAGAAGTTCTCTGACAGAAGAAAAGAGATAGTAAATAAGTACAACAAAGCATTCAAGGATGTACCTGAGATAATCGTGCAGAAGGAAATTCCCGAATCCGATACTACAAGGCATCTTTATGTGATACAGCTTGATCTTGATAAGCTTAAATGCACAAGAAGAGAGTTCTTTGACGCTCTTTCTGCTGAGAACGTTCAGCCGCAGGTTCATTATGTGCCTGTTTACTACTTCCCGTTCTATGAGAAGAAAGGGTACAAGAAAGGTCTTTGCCCCGAGGCTGAAAAGCTCTACAACGGAATGATGAGCATACCTCTTTATCCTCTTATGACTGACAGCGACGTGGATGATGTTATCACCGCGGTTAAAAAAGTTGTTGATGGGTATAAAAAATAATAACGAAAATGTCCGCATAAGAAAGTAACGTAAAAATGTGGACAAGCTTTTATATAATGAATTAAAATGAGGTAGATGTTAAAAGAAATTTTGATATCTATAATTATAAAAAACAGTGATAAACGGAGATGTTTATGAAAAGTTCTATATTAGATAATAAGACGATATTGGTTACCGGAGGAACAGGTTCTTTTGGACACTGCTTCACACAGTACCTTCTTGAAAACTACAATCCCAAGAAGATCATCATCTACTCACGTGATGAGTACAAGCAGTTCACAATGGCGAACGAGCGTGTGTACAAAGAGAACGCCGACAAGATGAGATTCTTCATCGGTGATATCAGAGACGGAGCAAGATTTGAGAGAGCATGCGAGAACGTTGACTATGTTATCCATGCGGCAGCTCTTAAGCAGGTTCCCGCTTGCGAGTACAACCCTGATGAAGCTATCAAGACAAATATCGCCGGCGCGCAGAGCGTTATAAATGCGGCACTTAATACAGGTGTAAAAAGAGTTGTGGCTCTTTCTACAGACAAGGCTGTTAACCCCGTAAATCTTTACGGTGCGACCAAGATGGTATCAGATAAGCTCTTTATCGCAGCAAATGCATATTCGGGAGCTAAGGATGTCAACTTCTCAATCGTAAGATACGGTAATGTTGCAGGAAGCAGAGGTTCTATCATTCCTTTCTTCAAAGAGCTCATTGCAAAGGGAGAAAAAGAGCTTCCTATCACGGATTACAGAATGACACGTTTCTGGATCAGCCTTCCCGAGGGTGTTGAGCTTGTTCTCAAGGCACTTGCAGAGGCTAAGGGTGGCGAGACATTCATCAGTAAGATTCCTTCATTTAACGTAAAAGATCTTGCTGAAGCTATGTGCCCCGGAATCAAGACTGTTGAAGTCGGAATCAGACCCGGCGAGAAGCTTGATGAGATAATGGTTACAACAGAGGATGCACCTTTCACTTATGAGTACGACAAGCACTTCATCGTATATCCTCAGGTTGTATTTAACGAGAGACAGGTACCCGACCTTTCAGGAAAGAAAGTTGCAGACGGTTTCTACTACAGCTCGGGAAATAACACAGAGTGGATGTCTGTTGACGAGATTAGAAGAAGACTTCCGGAAGCTGTAGATCATTGAGAGGCTTTCAAATAATAACTTAGGAAATACCGATCTTACCGGTGTTTCCTCGTATATATATGCATATGCAGAAAGGAGAACCACCATGTACGAACAGATTAAATTACCCTATGCTACAAATGCTCTTGAACCTTTCATTGACCAACTTACCGTTGAGACTCATCACGGTAAGCACCACGCTACTTATACCAAGACTTTTAATGAACTTGCGGAAAAAGCAGGCATGAGTAATCTCAGTGCGGAGGAGCTCCTTGCATCACTCGATAAAGTTTCGGATGAAACTTTAAGAAAAGGCCTCAGAAATCAAGGCGGCGGATATTATAATCATAACCTTTATTTTGAGATGTTCTCACCAAGCCCTGCCAAGGTTCCGTCAGGAAAACTTGCAGAGGAGATTGACAAGACTTTCGGTAGTCTTGATGCGCTCAAAGAACAGCTTTCCAAGGCGGCAGCAGGACAGTTCGGTTCAGGCTGGGCATGGCTTTCAACTGATAAGAACGGAAAACTTTCAGTTTCTGCTTCACCTAACCAGGACAACCCTATAAGCGAGGGCAAGGGACTTATTCCCATTGTTGCGCTAGATGTGTGGGAGCATGCATATTACCTTAAGTATAAGAATTTGAGACCCGATTATATTAAGGCATTCTTTGAGATCCTTGATTGGAGTAAGGTTTCGGAGAGATATAACGAGATTATTAAAGATTGATGAACGGACTTTGTATATGTGACGGAGGTGGCTGTAAAAAATGAGAAATCATTTTTACAGCCATTTTTGTCGGGTTGCGTGCATTATTAGATTTGCTATAATGTAATTGAAAAAGATTGTTTTATGAATCAGCTGAAGAATCTACGAATGGGTTATCTTCTGTGTCTATAGAACAAAGAGTATGAAATGAAAGTGGGATAATCCATGAGGCAGAAAGAATTTAAAGAATTAACCTTTGCAGATGATTTTATGTTTGCGAAGGTGATGCTCAATGAGAAGCTGTGCAAACAGTTAATTGAGATTGTATTGGATATAAAGATTAAAAGAATCAGCTATCCGGAAGAGCAGAAAGTAATCGATCCGTCATACGATAGTAAGAGCGTAAGACTTGATGTGTATGTGGATGATGAAAAAGGAACAGTTTACAATATTGAAATGCAGACGACAAATCCGGGAAATATTCCCAAAAGGGCAAGGTATTATCAGGGAATGATAGACCTTAACCTGATAGAAAAGGGTGAAGACTATGCGAAGCTTGCCAAAAGCTATGTAATCTTCATTTGCATGGAGGATATATACGGGATAGACAAGCCGGCGTACAGATTTGAAAATTATTGTAAGGATTATGGCATTTCGCTGGGAGATGAGACATATAAAGTTATACTTAATGCATCTTGTACTGAACTTCAAGATACCGGACTTGGTAATTTTTTACGATTTGTTCGCACCGGAGAACCAACAGATAAGTTCACAGATGAGTTACTTAACGAGGTAAATTCAGTTAAGCGTAATGAGAGATGGGAGGTGGAATACATGACACTTCTGATGCGAGATAGAGAGAAGATTGAAGAAGGAAGAAGAGAAGGGCTTGAGGAAGGAAGAAAAGAAGGAAAAAAAGAAGGAAAAAAAGAAGCCTGGGAAGAAGCAATAAAAAAATTTATTGAAATCGAGATGATGAACGGACTTTCCAGAGAAGAAGCTGAAAAGAAAGTACGTACAGCTTTGGGTAATCTGGAAGAAGATGAATAAAAATATTTTTATGTAATAAGCTTCGGGCGTGCCCGAAGCTTTTAAAATGCCGCAAAATGCTGTGATTTTGTAATTTTGATAAGATATATTTGTTGATAAATTGCGTTATCTATACTATCATATAAAAGATTGTTGATTATATAACGATAGCGTATGACTCATATGGGAAGAAGAAAAATTAAAGAACAATATCATACTGACAAACGACAGGTTTTTTGCATTGGATGCAAAGGTATACCTGCAAAATATGGTGGGTTTGAGACATTTGTCGAGAACCTTACTCTTTGTAGGAAAAGTGACAAGATAAGATATCATGTTGCCACCATTGCAAGGGAAGATTCAAGATACCAGTATAACGGCGCAAAGTGCTATAACGTCAAGGTTCCCGAGATAGGACCTGCTAAGGCGGTTGTCTATGATATCAAGGCACTTGCAAGAGCAATAAGATATTGTGAAGAGCGACCTGCTATTGATAAACCAATCTTTTTCATAATGGCGTGTAGGATTGGAATTGTGATCAGGCACTACAAGAAAAAGATAGAAAAGCTTGGCGGAAGGCTCTATATCAATCCCGACGGTCACGACTGGGAGAGAAGGAAATGGAGTGCTCCCGTAAGGATGTATTGGAAGCTGTCAGAGCGACTTATGATCAAGCATGCTGACAGGATTATCTGCGATAGCAAAGAAATAGAGAGGTATATCAACAAAGAGTATTCTGCGTATAATCCAAGTACTACCTTTATCGCGTATGGCGCAGACCTTGAGAGGTCAACATACGCAGATAACGACTTCAAGTTCACGGAGTGGCTCGCGGAGCAAGAGACCAAGCCCTTTGAATACTATTTGGTAGTCGGCCGATTTGTAAAAGAGAATAACTTTGATATTATAATTAAAGAATTCCTTAAGAGCTCATCTGATAAGAAACTTATAATAATAACAACTGAGAACGATAAGCTTTTACAGGAATTTGATGACAGATTACATTTCCTTGACAGCGGCAGAGTAACTGTGGCTGATTCGGTTTATGATAAACAGCTCCTTAAGAAGATAAGAGAGAACGCTTACGCTTACATTCACGGCCATGAGGTTGGAGGAACCAACCCGAGCCTACTTGAGGCACTTGCATCAACAGATGTCAATTTTGTTCTTGATGTAAGCTATAACCATGAAGTTGCGGAAGACGCCGCAATATACTGGGACAAGGACGGAAGAAATCTGTCCGATGTGATCAATGCCAATGACAAAATGCAGCAAGATCGCAGGGCAGAGTTTAGTAATCTTGCTAAGACCCGTATATCGGATGAATATACGTGGGAGAGTATATCAGATAAATATGAGAAGGAATTTTTTGCATAATTACAAATGAATATCCTTCACGGCTGATTTGTTCGGCAGGTAAATCGAGGTTGAAATATTGAAAGTACTTATTATACATAATTTTCACAGGACCGGCTCCGCTAGTGGAGACGATCAGGTTTATAATAATGAGGCAAGACTTCTTGAAGAACATGGTATAGAAGTTGTCAAATATAATACTTCGAATGATGTTTTTGATAATGCCAAATTGATTGGCAAGATATGTATTACATTAGGAATGATATGGTCTTTTAAACATTATAATAATGTAAAGAGCATAATAAAAAAAGAAAAGCCGGATATTGTTCACGTACATACTTTTTTTCCGATACTGTCTCCTTCAATTCTATACGCTGCAAAAAGATGTGGTGTAAAAGTTATTGCGACGCTTCATGATACCAGATTTGTTTGTCCATGTGCTTCATCGTTAAGGGGAGATACTATCTGTAATGATTGTGGTGATGGCAAATATTTTAGAATGTGTGGTTTTAGATGTTTTAAAGGGTCTAAAACCATGAGTTTTTTTGTGGCTTGTGTTTTTAAGTATCATAGGTGGAGAAAGTCTTTTTATAAGCAGATAGATCGATATATATGTCTTAATGATACACAGATAGATTTGCTTAAGGCGATTGGATTTGCAGAAGAGAAAATTATAAAGAAGTATAATTTTGTGGATAACAAATCTCAAACTGTGAAAAAGAATGGTGTAGATATTACACGGATAACATCAGATTTTCCAAAAAGATATGTTGTTTACTATGGCAGATTAGGGGTTGAAAAAGGTATAAATACATTGATGAAGACATGGGATAACCTTGTTGATATACCTCTTGTTATAATAGGGGGAGGGCCGCTTGAACAGGAAGTTGAACAGTGGGCTGCTCATAAATCAAATGTATATTATCTTGGATATAAAGATCATGATACATGTCTTGCCTTTGTAAAAAAAGCTGATTTTGTAGTGTTTCCTTCTGTATGGTATGAAGGTTGCTCTATGGTGGAAATTGAGTCACAGATGTTGGGAAAACCTGTTGTGGCGTCTGACATAGGCTTTTCAAGAGAGCTTATAAAAGATGGTTATAATGGATTATTATTCCCGCTTAAAGATTGCAATAGTTTTGCAAAAAGAGTAAAAGAACTGTGGTATGATAATAGTCAAATTCTGAAAATGGGGAATAATGCTGAAGCGGAGTTTGAAAACAAGTTTGATAGAGAAAACAATTATCTTCAATTAAAAAAGATATATGAGGATGTATTATTGACATGAAAGAATTAATTTCTGTCATTATTCCATTTTATTATGGGAATGAATATATTGCCAGAGCATTGCAAAGCATAAAAAAAGTAAGTGATGTTATTGCAGATTCTGCAGACATCGAAGTTATCATAATAAATGACAGTCCTGAGATAGAAGTAATGCTTCCTGATATAGAACTTAACTGCACGGTTATAAAGAATGATACAAATTCAGGAATACACAGATCCAGGGTAAATGGTTTAAAAATTGCAAAAGGCAATTATATTCAATTTTTAGACCAAGATGATGAACTTATGCTAGATGGCTATGATAAGCAATTGGCATTGCTTGAAAATGCTGATATTGTTGTTGGAAATGGCTACTATAGTATGGGGCAGAAGAATTATGTGATATATAAATCATATTCTTCTATGGAGTATCTTATTCAGCTTAAGAGGTTGTTAAAAATAAGGAATCTTATACCGTCTCCGGGTGAATGCCTTATTAAAAGAGAATCAATTCCTAAAGTTTGGATAAATAATACGTTGTCAACAGATGGTGCAGATGATTGGATGCTATGGGTCTGCATGTTTAAGCAAAACGCAAGGTTTGCGATGAATTCGGATAACGTGTATAGACATAATGATTCTCAAGGTGCGAATTGTTCTGCGAATATTGGCAAAATGCGCGATTCGGCTAATGAGGCCAATAGTATCTTGAATAAATATGGGATAATTACTGCAACGGAAGCTAAGACATGGAGAAGTGCGATAGATTTCAAATATTTTCAGGATACAAGGCAGTTAAAGATATTTGATTACATACGATTTAGAAAAGAGATTTTTAATAACATTATATATAAATTTGTTATATATATAAAAAGTGTATTTTGATTTTTTTACTAAATAATGTTTAAAGAAGGAAATGATATGGCAGATAGTGTAATTAATAATGAATCTGACATGAGAATACAGGAAATTGGTAACGTTAAGCTGAATCTCCGGTGGTATGACGGAGAAGATAAATATTCGGATGGAGATGTAGAAGATAGTATTTTGAATATTGTAAAAAATCATGATTCATCAGAATTTCCAAAGATAATTAGCGAAAGTGGTTCATGGCCGATTTTGTATCATCTTTCCTCATATAGAGAAAACATACTTGCGGGAATACAAATTGGCAAAAACGATTCGGTTCTTGAAATAGGTGGCGGTTGCGGAGCTATTACCGGAATTCTTTGTAGAGAAGCCGGAAAAGTTACAACTATAGAGCTTTCTAAGAGAAGAAGCGAGATTAATGCGTATCGTCATAAAGATGAAAAGAATTTGGAGATAATAGTAGCAAACTTCCAGACAGCATATAAGAACTTACATGAAAAATTCGATTATATTATGCTCATTGGAGTTTTGGAATATGCCAAGCTTTACATTGATGATCCAAAGCCGTATCAAGGATTTTTGAAGCAGATTGGTACACTACTAAAACACAATGGGAAAATAGTAATTGCTATAGAAAACAGATTTGGTTTAAAATATTTTGCCGGTTGTAAAGAAGATCATTTGGGAACTATATTTGAGGGTGTTAATGGATATTCTGATGGCAAAGCAATGGTACAGACATTTACCAGAAAAGGATTGGAAGATATCATAGTTAATGCTGGTTTTAAAAGCTACAAGTTTTATTATCCGTATCCTGATTATAAATTTGCTACCAATATATATAGCGACGAGTATTTGCCAAAAAAAGGTGAGCTTGATAATAATATTAGAAATTTTGATGCAGAAAGATTAAGGCTGTTTGATGAGAAAAAAGTATTTGATGAGTTAATTGATAATGGACTTTTTCCATATTTTTCAAATTCGTTTTTAGTAGTTGTTAATGGGGATCAGTGATGAATATTCTTTACACAAAAGCCTCTGATTACAGGGCGAATGAGTATAATTTAAAAACAGATATAGTAGAAATAGATGGTGAAAGATTTGCAAGAAAAGTAGCTGTTTATAAGGAAGGGATACCGCATTTAGAAAAGATTTTATCGAATGCTGATAATCTTAAAAAGGTTATGGAGCAAGAATGCGGAGTATGCGCCGTTAGAAAAGAAGATAATGCTATTCTATTTGACTATATAAATGGAAGCAGCTATGAAGAGTTGCTGGCGGAGGCATACAATGAAGAAGACTGGGCTCGTGCTTTAGAAATCATAGAGTCTTATCATAAGATTGTTTATAAGATGTGCACGCAGAGAGGCTTTTGTGCTTCAGAGCAGTTTGTTGATGTGTTTGGCGAAATTCAAAATGATGATACACTTGATGTTGGTGATTTTGTTGATGTTGATTTGATCTTCAGCAACGTAATTTATGTTGACAAGCCATATATTATTGATTATGAGTGGTGTTTTAATTTTGCTATACCTTTGCAATATGTTTTTTGGAGAGGACTTTTTACATCCAAGATATTCAGTATCTTTCCGGATGAAATAAAAGAAGTTGTTTTTGATAGATATGAGCTTACTGATGAAAGAAGAAAGCAATTCCTTGGTATGGAGGTTGCTTTTGTAGAGCATTCAAAGGGGCGGAGTTTATCTTTTTCAGATGAAATAAAGAAGATACGTCCGGTTGTGTTTGATGCCAATCATCTGAGATGGAGTGGGCAGTCGTATCCTCTTGTTTTTTTTGCAATTAAGAATAATGAAGCAAAAAGAATTTATGAAGGGGTATCATATCCGGGTAAAAATGTATTTAGTCTGGCAATTGAAGATGATTATGATAGACTGGAGTTGTTTATTGCTCCCGTTTTGAGTGTTGTTTCGGGTATACACGTTACAACAGATATTGATGGTGAGGAAAGAGATATTGCCTATAGTACAAATGAGTCTGATGATATAGAGCCCAAATATTTTTTAAAGCATACTCCTGTTATTTTTGTTGAAGAAAAGTGTTCTAATATTAGAGTTGAATTTGCTGTTGATATATGGAATGCAGAATCCTTAGGGGAGAATAACTTAAATACATATCTTAATAGTATTAATTATGTTTGTGATACGGCTAAGTCAGATTTAAAGGTTGCAAGAAAAAAATCGCGTGAAAAGATTAATGCGGTTGAAAAAGAATTAGAAGAAGCAAAAGTGAAAAATACAAAGATGCGTCGTGCGCTTCAGCATAAGAATGTATTTAAGGCATTTCAGGCGTTCATTAAAGTGAGGAATAAAGAAAATGATTTTTAGTAAAAAGAATATGAAGACTCTGTGGGAGCTGGCAAAAAATGATTTTGCAACTCGTTTTGCAGGTTCTTTCTTTGGCATAGTATGGGCTTTTATTCAGCCACTGGTGCTAATTTTGATGTATATGTTTGTTTTTACGGTAGCTATTCCGGCTACACCTATGGGAGATAAATACCCATATGTGCTTTGGCTTGTGGCAGGTCTGGCTCCGTGGTTTTTTTTCAGTGAAGCAGTAGTTAATGCTACAAACTGTTTGATAGAATATAGTTATCTGGTAAAGAAAGTTGTATTTCCGATAAATATTTTGCCGTTTGTAAAGATTCTGTCATCATTGTTTGTGCATCTTTTCTTTATTGTTGTTACATTGATAATAAGCGCTGTTGTAGGAAATTTTCCCGGATTATTTTTTATACAGATAGTATATTATTTATTTTGTCTTATTTTGCTAATCTCAGTGATTGGTTTTTTTACTTCATCGGTTTTGCCATTTTTTAGAGATTTTATGCCGATTGTCAGCATTTTCATGCAGGTTGGAATGTGGTATACACCTATTCTTTGGGATATTGAGAGACTGAAAGATTATCCTGTACTTATGCTTATTATGAAAATAAACCCGGTAGCATATATTGTAAATGGCTATAGAGAGACATATTTAGGTATTGGCTGGTTCTGGGAAAATCCATCATATATGCTTAGTTTCTGGTGCCAGGTGCTTATTTTGGGAATAATCGGTACAGCTTCATTTAGGAAGATGTTACCACATTTCGCAGATGTTTTATGATTAAAGAAGAGTTAGGAAATTGATATGGATAATAGTGTAATAAAGGTTTCTCATGTAAGTAAATCTTATAAGCTTTATGATAAACCTATTGATAGATTGATAGAATCATGGTCATTAAATAAGAAAAAGAGTTATCATCGGGACTATTATGCTTTAAATGATATAAATTTCGATATAAAGAAGGGAGAATGTGTAGGCATTGTAGGAACAAACGGTGCAGGTAAGTCGACACTTCTTAAGATTATTACCGGTGTATTACAGCCTTCATCAGGTTCAGTTACAGTAGATGGAAAGATTAGTGCGTTACTGGAACTTGGAACAGGTTTTAATATGGAGTATACGGGCCTTAAAAATATCTATCTCAATGGTACGATGATGGGATATACCAAAGAAGAAATGGATCGGAAGGTTGCAGATATAATTGAATTTGCAGAGATTGGTAATTTCATCAATCAGCCGGTTAAGACCTATTCCAGCGGTATGTTTGCGCGCTTGGCTTTTGCTGTTGCTATCAATGTTGAACCTGACATTCTGATTGTAGATGAAGCGCTTAGTGTGGGAGATATTTTCTTCCAGGCAAAATGCTTTAAGAAGTTTTCAGAGTTTCAAGAGATGGGAAAAACTATCCTATTTGTTTCTCATGATCTTAGTAGTGTATTAAAATATTGCAATAAATGTATTTTGATAAACAAAGGAAAGCAGATTGCAATGGGTGATACTGCTGATGTTGTTAACTTATACAGAAAAGTACTTGTGCAGGATTCGAAGGAAAAAGATGCTATAAAAGAGAATGATCCTCTTTCGGGAGCAGATGACCAAAAGAATACTGATGATAGAGCTGATAAGCAGGCAAATGGAGAATTATGGAAAAATACTCTTTTAATCAATAGAAATTTTGTAGAGTATGGAAATGACAGAGCAAAGATAATTGATTTTGCAATAGTGGATGATCAGGGCAATGTTTCAACCTCAATCATGAAGGGCACGGAATATGAAGTCAGAGTGAAGGTTGAGTTTTATGATGATATAACAGCTCCTATTTTTGCCTACACGATAAAAGATCTTAAGGGAACAGAGCTTACAGGAACAAACACAGTTCTTGAGAATAATAATGTTAAAGAAGCCAAAAAAGGCGATATAATTACTGCATGTTTTAAGCAGAAAATGTGCTTGCAGGGAGGACAATATTTGTTATCCATAGCATGTACCGGATATGAAGGCGACAAGTTTGTGGTTCATCACAGATTGTTTGATATCTGTAACCTTCATGTCATTTCTGAGAAAAACACTATAGGATTTTTTGATAGTAATGCAAGTGTCAGATATATGTAAAGAGGAACTATAATGGATGTTACAATAGTTATACCAACCAAAAATGCAGGAAATATTCTTGATGAATGTTTAAAAAAAGTTTTTGAGCAAAAAACAAAATACGAGTATGAAGTAATTTGTGTAGATTCAGGCTCATCTGATGATACATTGGACATTTTGAAAAAGTATCCTGTTAAACTTTATCAGATTTCGGCGGCGGAATTTGGACATGGGAAGACAAGAAATTACGGGGCTTCAAAGGGAAGCGGAGAATACATTGTTTTTATTACGCAAGATGCAGTTCCGGCATCTGATACATGGCTTGATAGTTTTATCGACGCAATGAAATTGGATTCGGATATTGTCGGAGGCTTTGGAATTCACTATCCATATCCTGATTGTAATATTATAGACAAAAGAGATTTAAAACTGCATTTTGAAGGTTTTGGCCTTGATAATACGATTTTTTCAATTGAAGATAAGGAAAGATATGAAAAAGATGAAGTTTATCGCCGATATCTTTCATTCTTTAGTGATAATAATTCTTGCATAAGAAGAGATATTTGGCAAAAATATCCATATGATGATGTTGAATTTGCTGAAGACCAAATGTGGGCAAGAAAGATGATTGAGAAGGGGTACAAAAAAGTATATTGCCCATATGCACCTGTTTATCATTCGCACAATTATGATATTCATTCATATTTGGGAAGATATTATGATGAAAGTAAGGGGTTATATGAAATATATCAGACAATAGGCGTTAAGCACTGGTACTATATTCTTCCCGCAGTAATGAAACATAATTATATAGATAACGAATACTTCAAGAGTATCAATTTAAGTGGCAAAGAGCTTGTAGAAGCAAAAAGATATAGTTCAAGAAGAAATTATGCAAGATATGTGGGGGCTTATTTTGGGGGATACTATCATTCATATCCAAATTGGTTTAAGGACTTTTTGGATAAGAAAATATCTCAACAGTATGAGCAAAGGAGTAAATGATTTTTGAGAATAGTGGATTTATTGAAAAAAGCGATATATATTTATAAAACTCGTGGCAGTGAAGGGGTTAAAAATGCCATAGATAATTCTTATGGAATGAGGGATATTATTCAGTTTTATGGATGGATAACTGATAATAGTGTAATTGAACTTGACAAGGAACAGAAAGAAAAAATGCGTGGTGAAAAGACCACATTAAACTGGGTAATACCTGATTTGGATATCGGATCAGGTGGGCATATGAACATTTTTAGATTTATTTCGCTTCTTGAAAAAATGGGGGTACATAACAGAATATATCTTTTTGCAAGTACAAGGTTTGCAAGTGATGAGGAATTCAGAAGCTTTTTAAAAGAATATTATTCCTCAACATTAACAAGTGATTTTGTAGAGGCATACAATAGTACTGAGAGTATGACATATGCGCATGCTACGCTGGCAACAGGCTGGCAGACAGCTTATTTCGTAAGACGTTTTAATAATACGGATGAGAAATTTTACTTTGTACAGGATTTCGAACCGTGCTTTTTCCCTTTGGGATCTGAGTATTTGTTTGCAGAAAATACATACAAATTTGGCTTCAAGGGGATAACTGCCGGAGGATGGCTGAAAGATAAACTTCATGACGAATATGGAATGGAAACAGGATCTTTTGGGTTTTCATATGATAAAGAATTATATAATCCTAAAGAAAAACATGACGATGTACAAAGACTGTTCTTTTATGCTAGGCCGGTTACACCACGTAGATCGTTTGAGCTTGGCCTGCTTGCATTAAATGAAATATATAAGAAAAAGCCAAATATAAAAGTAGTATTTGCAGGATGGGATATCAGTAATTACAAAATTCCTTTTGAGCATTTTAATGCCGGATGTGTAAAACTTGAAGAATTATCTGAGTTATATGCGCAGTGTGATATTTGTATTGTTATGTCTACATCCAATTTATCGCTATTGCCTTTGGAAGTAATGGCGTCAAATTCTGTAGTTGCTACATCTTATGGGGCAAATAATGAATGGCTTATTGATGATCAAAATGCAATTTTGTTTAACAACGATCCTAATGATATAGCGGAAAAGATAATATATCATTTAGATAATCCGGACGAATTGCAGAAGAAAAGAGAAAATGGTAAGAAATTTGCTCTTGCTACAAGTTGGGAAGATGAAGCTCGTAAAGTGTATGATTTTATAAAAAAGGAAACTAATATTGATGAATGAAAAAAAAGTTCTGGTATTAGGGGGGAATGGTTTTATTGGAACCAATCTATGTGTTTATCTTAGAGGATTAGGATATGATGTGTATTCTTTTGACAGAGTATTGCCAAAGGAATCGATTGAGGGGATAAAGTATATTGAAGGTGATTTCTTTGATGATGATACATTAAAGAATGCCGTTAGTGAAAAAGATGTAATCATTCATGCTATATCAACTATTACTCCCGGAAACTCTAATACGGAGTATATGAGAGGATATAAAAAAGATTTTATTCAGTCGGTAAAACTGTGTGAGTTGGCAAGAGATATCGATGCTAAACTTATCTTTTTATCTTCGGGCGGAACTGTATATGGAATTCAGGAACAAATGCCAATTAAAGAAGATGCATTGCCGCACCCTATCAATCACTACGGAAATATTAAATTGTGCATTGAAAACACAATGATCTCATTTAAATATCAAAACGATATGGATATAGCGATTGCAAGAATTGCTAATCCATATGGTCCGGGACAGGATTCGGAAAAAGGAGTGGGCTTTATTGATGCTGTAATAAAGAATGCGCTTTCAGGCAATGCTGTAGATGTGTACGGAGATGGGTTAGTAGTAAGAGACTATATCTATATTGATGATGTGTGCAAGGCAATAGCGGCGCTTATCGATCATAAAATTGAAGGGCTTCCGATTGTAAATATAAGCACGGGGGTTGGCGTCACAATAAATGAGATATTGGATATAGTTAAAGATATACATGGTCATTTGAAAGTAAACTATAAAGAATCTCGAACAGTCGATCTTGCGAAAGCTGTTCTTGATAATGCTAAGATAAGGAAAATTGTTGGTGAAGATTTTTGTGCTTTGAGAGAGGGTGTTGAAAAGTATTACCACTATATCAAAGCAGAAAGATGGAAAAGATAATTATTGAGAGAATAATAAATGTTAGGCTTAATAGATTTCATCAGAAAAGTATTTCATATATTTAAGACACATGGCATAAGAGGAGTCAAAGCTGCGGTAGACTCCTCTTATGGTAATTCGGATATAATTCATGGCTATAGCTGGATAAGTGATGATTTAGTTATTGTATATAATGAAAAACAGAAATTAGAAAATGGTGATACGATCACGCTTAACTGGATTTTACCTGATTTTGATCTTGGATCCGGTGGTCCTGTGACAATTCTGAGGTTTGTTTCTAATCTTGAAGATTTGGGCTTTCACAACAGAATCTATCTTTTTGGCGGAAAAAGGTTTAACGACAATAAAAGTTTTCATAGTTTTCTTTATACGTCATATGCGAAAATTCTTACAAATCCAAATGTTGAAGCTTTCAGTGATGTCATTTCAATAAAATATGCAACTGCTACCGTGGCAACGGGCTGGCAGACGGCATATTTTGTTAAACGCTTCAATAATACAGAAAGAAAATTCTATTTTGTTCAGGATTTTGAACCGTATTTTTATCCAATGGGTTCAGAATTTCTTTGGGCTGAGGAGACATACAAGTTTGGCTTTACAGGTATTACTGCGGGTGATTGGCTTAAGGAAAAGCTAAGTGATGAATACGGCATGAAAACCGAGAGCTTTCATTTTGCTGTTGATAAAAAGGTGTATAAGCATAGAGAAAAAGAAGATAAAACAAAACGTATTTTCTTTTATGCAAGACCTACAACTGCCAGAAGAGCTTTTGAAATGGGCATATTAGCTCTTAATGAGATATGCAAGCGAGATAAGAATATAGAAGTAGTCTTTGCGGGATGGGACATTGGAAGCTATATTATTCCATTTAAGTATAGAAATGAGGGAATTGTATCTGAGGATAGATTATCATATTTATATTCTCAGTGTGACATCTGTATGTTGATGTCGGCTACAAATCTATCATTATTGCCGCTTGAGATTATGGCATCCAATTCTGTTGTTGCTACAACACGAGGTGCTAATAACGAGTGGCTTCTTGATGATGAAAACGCAATTTTATTCGGAAATAACCCGGTTGAAATAGCCAATACTATAATCAGCTATCTTAATAACTCTGTAGCGTTAGATGAAAAGAGAAAAAAGGGAGCTGAAATCGTAGAAGATTTAAGCTGGAAAAAAGAAGCTGAGAAAGTATATGCATATATATGTAAAAACATATAATGTAAGTTACAGGTGAACCAATTGCACAGAGGGTTTTATCATTGGATTTTTTGTGCAAAAAATATATATTAAGAAAGAATAGATGGAATTATGAAAATATTGATGATTTGAAGAATAGCAAACCTAGAGTAGTTGTCTATAATCCGGTTCAGGAAGCATGGAGTTATCAGTATTTTACTAATTCATTTTTCAAGGAATTAAAAAAGGAGTATATATACATTTTTCAGAACAGCCAAGTGATGATTGGCAGTATAGCGTATGGATTAGAAGAGACTAGAACTAAAAATGTGCATTGTAAGCGCGAGATAATCACAAGATTATCTCGCGCTTACTAACTTTCTGAGAAAGCTATATTAGTTATAGAATTAAAAAAAAAATCATGATATAATCTTACAGATGTCAAAATGTCTGTTTATTGACATCTTTATAATGTTAGTAACATTATTTTTGTTTTTAATTTAAGTAATAAAATCTGTTATAGAGCTATATTAAGTTACTATTTTCATTGTTTTCAAAGAGCAGTACCCAGTTTTTTAGAATTAAGTGTTATTGTTAATATCCATATATAAGATTGCTATAAGCAAATTGTTAGAGGGAGTAAATTGACGAGGAGAGTACATTTATGGGTAAACTTCTAGTTATTGTACCTGCATATAATGAGGCAGATAATCTGAAAAGGGTTATAGATGAACTGTTGGCATTTGGATATGATTATCTAATAGTTAATGATGGGTCTTTAGATGAGACAGAGAATATATGCAAGGAACATGGCTATAATAGAATCTCTTTTCCAATTAATCTTGGATTATCTGCAGCTTTCCAAGCGGGGATGAAATATGCTGATCGAAATGGATATGAAATGGCTATACAATATGATGGGGATGGCCAGCATGATCCTAGATATATAAAAGGAATGGTTGAAACAATGTTATCGTGCAATGCAGATATAGTCATTGGTTCACGCTTTATAGAGGGGAATAGAAAGGTATCTGTTAGAAATATTGGAAATATGCTTTTAGGATGGCTTATTTTCTTTGTGACTAGAAGGCGAATTATTGATTCTACAAGTGGTATGCGTTTGTATAGTCGAAGAATGATAGAGTGTTTAAGCAGAGAATGTAATTTTCCACCTGAGCCGGATACTATTGCGTATTTTTTGAAAAATGGATATAACGTCAAAGAAGTTCCGATAAAAATTAGAGAAAGAATCGCAGGAGATAGTTACTTAAATATTGGAAATGCAATTAGATATATGGTTGATATGATTGTTTCCATTGTTTTTATTCAAAACTTTAGAAAGAGATAATGAGATGAGCACTTTATTAAGAATTTCACTGGTTATTGTTTCTGTTTTCACTCTATGGTATATAATTCGGAAAATTAGAAAATCGCAAATGATTACAAAAGATGCCAGCTTTTGGGTGTTGTTTTCTGCGGCTTTAATACTGTTTGCGGTATTTCCTTCTATAGTTATTTATACTGCAGATTTGTTTGGAATACAATCTCCGGTTAACGGGACATTTTTAATTATAATTTTTATACTGCTAATAAAAGTTTTTTTGCTTTCGATAAAGGTATCTAAGCTGGAGAGTAAATTGACAGTTTTGACAGAAGAGATTGCATTAAAAGAGAAAGAAAGAGAGAACGGGAATTCATGAAAATTTTGTTTTTAAATTTACCATATAAGTTTGACATAAGTAGAGCAAGTAGATGGCCTGAAAAGACAAAGAGTGGAACGATGTATTATCCTTATTGGATATGCTATGCAGCAGGTGTATGCATGGAAAAGGGATATGATGTTGATTTAGTTGACTGCATAGCTCGAAAAATGACAACTGAACAGGTCGTTGAATACGTAAAAAAGTCTAATGCCGATTATATTATGGGAGAGATCACAACATCTACTTGTGCTCATGATTATGAAGTGATTCATGCGATAAAGAAGGAAAGTCCTAATGTAAAGATAATAATCGGTGGTACACATGCAACCGTTTTGTCTAAGAAAGTAATGGAAGAATGTCTTGATATTGATGTTGTAGCAAGACAAGAGTATGACTTTACAATTGATGAAATCATGAGTGGGGGAGATGATTTATCAAATGTACTAGGAATTACATATAGAAATGGAAATGACATTGTTGTACAGAAAGATAGACCATGGCTGGAAAATCTGGATAAATTGCCCATGGTTTCAAAAGTATATGAAAAATTCTTAGATGTGCATGATTACTGTTATGCTTTTGCTCAGAGCCCCATGATTCAGGTTTTTAGTTCAAGGGGATGTCCGTTTATGTGCAATTTTTGTTCATATCCAGAAAGCATGAGTGGAAGACGATTCCGAGTAAGAAGTGTACAGAATTTTGTTGATGAGCTTGAATATATACATACGAATATGCCTTATATTCGAGAAATCTTTATTGAAGATGATACTTTTACGGTAGATAAAGAAAGAGTAAAACAGGTATGTGCTGAAATATTGAATCGTGGATTAAAACTTGTTTGGTCTTGCAATACAAGGGCAAATACGATTGATTATGACACTATGAAAATCATGAAAGAGTCCGGCTGCAGACTTTTAGTAGTTGGATATGAATCAGGCAACCAGAAAGTTTTGGATGAAACCAGAAAAGGAATTAAGCTTGAGCAGTCACTGGAATTTGCTAAGAATGCAAAGAAATTAGGACTAAAGGTATTCGGCTGCTTTATGATAGGTCTAAAAGGTGATGACAGAAATACAATTGAGGATACATTTAAATTTGCAAAAAAAGTGTATCCGGATATGGTATTTTTTCAGCAAGCAGTACCTTTTCCAGGAACGGCATTCTATGAATGGGTAAAAAAGGAAGGGTATCTTAGAACCGAAGATTATTCAAAATGGTTAAATTCAGATGGATATCTTAATTGCCTTGTAGACTATCCGTATGCTGATCATAAAGAAATCGAAAAGATTAGAGATAATCTTATGAGTAGATATTATTTTTCATTTACATATATTTTTAAAACCTTTTTGGCAAATTTGGATTGGTTTGAGTTTAAACGTGTGATGAAAGGTGGAGTCACATATATATTATTTAGAATAAAGAAAGCATTTAAAAGAGAATGTTAGTTAGAAAAGGGTAAATGAAAAGAACTAGGGATATTATGAGAGTGATATTGATTATATTGGCATTTTTGTGCGGGCTATATAATTTATATCTGAGAAATAATAAAAACTATATTGATTGCGCATGGGTATGGCTTGGAATAGCGTTTATTTTTTTTGTGGATTTTTTGCTTGGAAGCGCTTGTGATAAAACGCTGGGAACAGTTTGGTGTATAGGGAATCTTTTTTTATTTGTCCTTCTATCGTTGGCAGTTTATATCATTTGGGCTAATGGTGAAAACACATTTGAAGGAAGTGAAGAAAAGATAATGATACTTGCCGGTGGGTTTCAGAGAAGTGGTCAATTATCTACGGATACATTGGCTAGATTACAACTTGCATTATCTTTGGGAGATAATAATTCGGAATATATTATTACCGGTGGGTTATTACTTAATGGAAAAAGAGAAGCAGAATTAATGAAGCAAGAAATAATTGTAAGCGGTGGTGATGTAGATAGAATAATAACGGATGCGAAGGCAAATGATACGCATCAAAATATAGTGAATTGTAAGAGGTATCTTACTGATTGTGATAATACTGTAGTTGTTAGCAGTAGATACCATTTACTTAGAATAAAGATGTTATTGGCAAAGTGTGGCATTACTGGTATTCATGTCGCAGGAGCACGAACGGATATATCACTTATTCCACATAACTATGTAAGAGAGATTTGTTCTCTAATCAGAGATACATTTTATGGATGGATAGACTGGTCATTATTATGGAGATAACGAATTACGCTGTTACTGTTGTTATAACAGCATATAATTTGGAAAAATATATAAATAGTTGTTTTAATGGTCTTGTGTCTCAGGATATGCAGGATTTTGATGTTTTGTTTGTTAATGATGCATCTACAGATAAAACAATGGAAATGGTATCACGATGGAAAGAACGCTTTAAGAGTAGATTACATATTCTTGATTTAGATAATAATACAGGCATGCCCGCATTGGCGCGAAATGCGGCATTAGATAGTGGTTTGATAGATGGAGAGTATGTTTTGTTTATAGATGGGGACGATCTAATAGAAAACAACATGCTTTCAAAGCTATATAATACTGCATTACAGGGAGAAAAAGCAGATGTTTGTATTTGTGCTTTTGATCGGATCGATAAAGCGACAGGAAAAAGAATTAGTACAGATATGAAAGGTTTTCCTTCGGAATACTTTATTACCGGTAATGATGATATGTTGGCATTTATAAATACTTCGCCTTGGAATAAACTGTGGAAGTATGATGTGATTAAAGAATTAAGATATCCATCTTTTAAGGTCGGAGAAGAAGTTTCTTTTAATTTCCGTGGATATATGGCAGCAAATAAAATTCGATTTGTAGATGATGTACTTATCCATTATATGGTGCATAGAGATTCTGTTATATCAAATACAGAGGAAAAAACGATATGGGATTTTGCTGAAGATTTGAAACAGCTTGAAAGAGAAGTATCAGAAAAGTATAAAAATGTAGTTCAGCTTATTATTTTTATTCATATTGGTTTGTCAATGGCAACTAGGGCATGTGAGAATGATAAAGTGGATTTTGATGATTATTTGAGAAGAATCAGTTTGTATTTTGATGAATTTATATGGTTTAAAGGAAATAAGCTTCTATCATTTATGAATTTGTCTAGAAGAGGATTAAAAGGTATATGTATTTGGTTGGCTTTTCTGATGTATAAGTGTAGGTTGGTCGGGAAAGTAATTCGGGTAGGTTATAAACTTTCGAAACGTATGAGATTTTGAGTTATTAGTAATGTGATATTGCACTAGGAGAAAAAGAAAGTGGATACTACTAAAAAAGGATATATTATTATTGCTCTTATAGTACTACTAATCATGGTGGTAGATTTGTGTATTAGTAACGCTCCATATGCATATGCCGAAACAACAATGATAGATTTGACAAGTGATATGTTTGAAGTTGACAGTGTGGGGCTTATTACAAAAGAAACCGTAATAATACAGACTTTTTTGTGTACCGAAAATATGATAAGTGGGATAGCATTGTATCCAAGCAATTATGGTCGACTTAATGAAGGTGAATTAAATATACAATTAGTTGATCAGGAAAGTGATACACTTTTAAAAATGTGGGAGTATGATGTATCTAAAATATCTTCTGATCAAGCGATTATACTTATGTATGATTTTTATGATAAATATGACGATATGAAAGGAAGGACTTATAAAATAATCATATCTGGTGAAAATTTAGGAGAGGGAACTACTCTAACTCTATATAAAAATATGAGTAATAGTGAATATGATAATTGCGAGTTATGGGGTGATGGAATAGCTCAGAATGGAAATTTGAAATGTAAAATAAATGGTGTTTCTAATAAGGTTAATTTTAGAATGGTACAAATACTAATATACTTGTATTTATTGATTGTTTTAGAAGTTGCATGGAAACTATGTATATCTATTAGCAGAAGAAATCGGGAGATTAAAATTTGAAAAGATATTTGAAAATATTGGGATTGCTGATATGGACAATATTTTTACTGTGGTTATTTCCGTTAGATGATATTCGAGAATATTCGATTAAACGTGTTGGAGTGCCAGCCAAAGATACACTATTTATTTTTGGGGATAATGTGGTAGTACAGAACTTTTCTTGCGACAAAGATTTTAATGCTATTGAATTAGCTGTTTCATTTTATGATACTACATATTATTCGGATGGATTATTTACAATAAAAATATATGATGAAAACTATAATTGTATAAAGAGCCAGGATATATCTCGGATCGATATAGAGGGAGAGTATATTGCAGTTTCGTTACCGTATACGTGTAAAAAAGACAAATTATATACGATAGAAATTTCAGCACCTACTCTTGAAAAAAATAATTGTATTAAGATAAATACTTATGCTGACTCAACGAGAAAAAATGCTGAGATGAATGGAGTTATTTTAGATTCTTCTATAGGTATAGCAACATATGAGAGTAAAAGTAATGTTTTGATTATATTTGCTCTTATTTTATACGGAATAGGAATAATTATATGGATATTTGATAATAGGCATATATTAGAGCAAAAAGCATTTTCTTTGATTATGTTATTAGGAATTGCTTTTATGTTGTGCATAACACCTTATAGCGTACCAGATGAATATACACATTATTGTTATGCGCTTAGATTATCAAATATATTATTACATCAAGAAGATATAGGATTAATAGATGCGGAATGTTTAAATAGCCAAGGAATTATTGGACATAAGAATGCGAATTCTTCATTTGCGACAATACTAAATAGTTGTTATCTGGATAAAATTGACGAAAAGATATATATATATGAAGGATCACAGATGATCAATCTAATAATGTATTTTTTTTCGGCAATAGGAATTGTATTAGGACGTATGGTTGGAGCAGGTTTTTTACAAATTTTTTATTTGGGGCGATTATTTAATCTTGTTATATATGCCATGTTGTCTTCATTAGCGATTAGGATTATTCCGAAGAATAAAGAGTTACTTTTTATAATAGCAACCATGCCTATATGTTTACAACAGGGAATGTCATATTCTTATGATTCTATGCTTAATGGCTTGAGTTTTTTATTTATTGCGTATGTATTATATGTTTATGAAACGACAGTTTGTGTTGGATGGGAACAGATATTTTATATTGGTGTGTTATCCTGTCTTTTAACACCAATCAAGATAATATATGGAGTATTATTGCTTTTTACATTGATAATTCCCGTAAACAAATTTAAAAATAAGAGAGATAGAATTATTAAATATGGTGTTATTGTAGCTATGAATATAGGGATACTTCTTTTGACAGATGTTTACGCAATTATAGCTAAGGCAAAAGGGTATGTTTTGAATGGATATAGAACATATACAATACATGATTTATTTGACAAGCCAATATATTTTATTCATTTTTTTTCTGTGAGTTTTGCTAACTCCTTTATAGAGTGGGGAAAATCGGCTATAGGTAGTATGTTATCAGGGTGTACATTATTGGTCCCTGAATGGATGATTTTGGGATATGCTATTGCATTATTGCTAATGTTGATATATGAGGATGGATACAGATTAAATTTAACTCAGCGGCATGTCATTTTTTTTACTGTTTTATTGGGAGTATTAGGAATTATGGTTGCTGGGTTTGCATGGACAGTATTTGGAAAAGAATATATAGAAGGTATACAGGGGAGATATTTTGTTCCTTTTTTGCTTCCAGGGTTGATTTTGCTTAGAAGCATTGATTTGGTTGAATTAAAAAGAAAAGTTGATTCAGCATATTTATATTGGCTTTTTCAGATAGCTGTTATTGTATGGGTGGGTAGTAATGTTGTGTATTAAAGTTATATAGAAAAAAGAGGTATCATGTGAAAACTAGAGATTTATTTGTTATTGTAATGTATCTATTATTTGGAGTGTCTGGAACAACGCTTATAAAACTGGCTTCTAGAATTAAAGAGCATGCATGGTTTGAAATTTTTGGTATCTGTATAACCCCAAAGTTTATAGTAGGGATAATATGTTATGGTATTTCATTTTTGATATTTATTTTTATGGTATCAAAGTTACAGATTAGTATAGTGATCCCTTTAGTTGCTGCTTTAAATAGTATTGCTGTTATAATAATTGGAATAAAAATATTCGGAGAATCAATTAATGCAGGGCAGATGGTCGGAGTATCTATACTTGTGCTAGGTGTTTTTCTTACCGGATATTTTACAAAATAAGGAAAGCTGTTATTTGTAATTGAGCTAATTTTTGGGGGCGAGTTTTTTATGTGGGCGTTATCATCATTGTCCTTTATATTAGTAGTGTATTTGATAGGCGATTTGTATTATAGAGATAATTCAGAACAGAGAATTTCGGCAAAAATTTCAGCGGGATTTTTTTTATTGTTGGGGATATTTGAGATTGTTTCAATACCGCTCATGTTTTTTCATTTAAATTATTATCTCGTATATTTTTTATGCGTGGTGATGATAGTAGGGGTTCTGTTTTTTTGGATAAAAAGTTTTAAAAAACCAAAAAAAGAATTTATTGTTTTAAAGCCGGATAATTGGCTAATTTTATCAGCATGTATAATATTAGGTCAAATATTGGTATATATTATTTGCACTATTTCTGATGCTGATGATAGTTTTTATTTATCAATAATTTCTGATGCAATTCTGGGAAATCCTGTATTGAGTTATGATACTACAACAGGAATCAAGAGCTTTAAGTTTCAAGAAACATATAGTTTAGGCGGATACGAGCTTCTTTTAGCTTTTTTTTGTCGCACTTTTAGAATTAATCCGGCAGCATTTTGCCACACTTATTTACCTATAGTTTTAATTATTGTTCAATACTGCGTAATCTATGAACTTATATGTTTTCTAAGTGATAAGAATAGAAATCTATTGTTGTGTATTTTTGCTTTTTTTAATTGTATGGGTGGATATTCAGTATATTCTCGAGCATATTTTTTTGCAACAAGATTATGGCAAGGAAAAGGTGTTTATGTATGCATAGTCTTACCATTTTTGATGTTACAGCTATTGAAGATGATAAATATTGATAAATTTGATAAGAAATATTTGTTTCTTTTATGTGTGATTTTATATGCTTCATATGCAACAACTGCTGTAGCCATCTATTTAACTCCATTTTTTTATTTTGCATTAGCTATAACGGTATGTATATTAAATAGAAAAAAGTTATGTCTTGAAATGTTGGTTATTCCAGGTATTGTATCAATCCCGTTTGTGTTTTTAAAGTTTATTTTATTGCATAGAAATTATTACATTGTAACTCGACAGGAAGGTACAATTACTGGAAATGAGTATTGGTATTTGTTGAAGAGAAGTAACGGAGATGGAATCTACTATATCATTTATTTCATTGCTATTTTAATTATTATGATATGGGGAAAAGAAAAAGTAAAAAAAATGTTTTTGCTGATTCCAATAGTGGAGTTGGTATCATTTATTAATCCTTTTTTGTGTGATTGGATTGGGAATAATTTAACTGGAAAAGAGACATATTGGCGTATCTTTTGGCTGATTCCGGTAGATATTACAATCTTATATGCAGTTGCATGTATGCTTGAAAAGGCAATTAAGAAATGTTTAATTATTATACCTACACTTGTAATTACCTTATTAGTAGGAAGATTTTCATATACAGGTAACAAATTTAAAATGGCGGAGAATTCGGAAAAACTGCATGATAGTATCATTAAGATAGTTGATATACTTCCGAAAGGAAGTGCGATATTACTTCCTGAAGAATACTATTGTGAATTGAGGCAATATACTGGTGATATTTTGCTTACTTGGTCTAGATATATGGAAGTTAATTATAATCTGAATGGCGAACAGCAAAAATATGAAGATTTGCTAAGTGCATTATCTAGTATATATGAAGACAATGATTACAATTGTATAAAAGTAATAAAAGACGAGCTACCAATGGATTATATTGGGGTATATACAAATTCAGTAACGGATTATCTAAAATCCAATTATGATCAGATATATAGTGATGATGATATTACTGTTTTTGGCCTGACAAAGTGATATAAATGAAATAAGTTATTATCAAATATTAATATGTCTTTACATTTAACAACAATATCAAGGGAGGAAAAGTATGGATAGGAATGATGGAAATAATCACAGCATTTATACAAGATGGTGGGGAAACAAAAAAAGACGTGATTATAAGTTGCATAGTGCAGGAAATAGATGGATAAACGGTAGGATTAATGATGTTATTCAAGAATGTTTGACGAGTCAAGGACAGTATGTAGATAGTGTTACGGATATTGGAAGCGGAGATGGTAGTAGGGCATTCTTTTTAAGCAAATGTATTCCTGAGGCAACTATTCGTGGGATTGATTTTGTTCAGGAAGCTGTTGATGTGGCTAATAAATCATATGGCGACGATAAAAAGTTAAAGTTTGAATGTGTGGATGCAAGTGGGGCGATAGATATAAGTAGTACAATGGTGAGTGCTTTTGGAGTACTTGAGCATATACCTAATTGGAAAACTGCACTAGATGGATGGCTTAACAATCCTGATATAAAGTATTTTTTGTGTTATTTTCCTACGGGGAAATTGCGTAAAAATGAGAAATATGTGGGACATGTTAATGCATTTCATGTAGGAGAAGTCGAACATTATTTAGAAGAAAAAGGTTGGAAAGCATTGGCAGCGACTTATGGAGGTTTTCCGTTTTATTCTCCTATAATGAGAACACTTCAGTATATGTCTGTACCAAGATATGAAGAGTATAATACAGTTGAAATTTCGGGGCTTAATAAGATATTTCATGATATTGTTTATTTTTTATTCCGCTATTGTTCATGCCAAAAGACAAAAGGGGATGAATTTATCGGATTATTTGAACGGGAATGATTGATAGTATTATTGTAATTATTTTTTTGGGCGATGGAGATAAATTTTAAGATGATAGTCGTAGATAAAATGAACGGAGCCATTATAGGTAGACATAGAAGAATATGGGGGAAAAAGTGATAAATTTTGTGAGTTTTATATTGGTACTTTTGATAGTAATACTATATAAAAAAACAGCTAAATTGCAGTTAAATAGTAATTCATTTAGCAAAAATATAAGACTTGCTTTATTTTGGATTTATATTATTCTTCAAAGTTATATAGGCGGAGCATATATTGTTCAAAATATCTTTTGTGAACCTAGCTTTGGTGATACTTCGGAATATATAGCGATGAGCTATGAGGGTGAAAAAAATGCTTACAGATCAATGTTATATCCATTAATAATAAAATTGTGTAGGAAAGTAATAGGGGCTGATCACTATATGTTAAGTTTATATGTTTTTCAGATGGCAGTTGCTGTTATTTCGATTGCTTATTTGGTTGTTATTATTTTAAAACACTCAAATAGTGGATATAACTGGGCTGATGTATGTGCTATAACTATGGGAGTTTTTTTTATACCGCAAGTAATGGGGTTCAATATGGCGGTTTTAACAGATTCATTTGCATGTTCAATGTTGATTATTATGACAGCATGTGGGACAGACGTTTTTTGTAACAGGAAGATGAATTTAAAAAATATGATTGTTCTATGCGTTTCTTTTTCATTAGGAATATTGTTGAGATATGAACGAATGGTATTTGGGATAGCTTTTTTTCTTGGATTAGCTGTGGGTGTTTATTGGATGAAAAGAGAAAAAAAGATTTTTTATCAGATAGCAGTAGTGATTTTTGTGGGAATAGTATTATCACAGGGGTTTAATGCATTAACTCCAAATTCGGAGATGGATTCAAGGCATGAAATGTCAACAGAATTAATACTTTTACCAAGAATAGTACCGGGGTATGGTGAGAAATATTATGATAAGTATTCAGAAGCAACTCGAAAAATTTTCAATAAAGAAATGCTTAAGGGTATAGATGATGAAGCTGTATATATACCTTCTTTACTTTATGAACTAGAAGATTACTATAGTAAAGAAAAAGTGTCGGCAGCAATATATGATATGTGCAGAACAATTTTGGCAAATGAATGGATGTCGATTTTTATTGATACATTGGCAAAATGTTTTTTGTATGCTTTCCCACGTTTGTTTGCAATTATTGAGTTTCATATTGCACATGTAGGCGGTTTGGATTGGAATTATTCAAGGTTCATAATGCATACGCCAACTCTTTCTGATTTTTATTACAGATTTGGAGTATATATTCCTTTAATTGGAACTATCTGTTGCGTATTTCGACAAATATACTTATTTATTAAATGTAGAAAACAGCAAAAGAAGCTAGCGGTATGGGGGATTGTTGTATTGGTATGGGTATTAAGTATTGGAATATGGGGAGTAGTAAATCCATCTAGAGCAAATGATAGGTATGTTCTAGTGTTTTATATTTTTGGAGAATTATGGATGCTTTTGAAGTGGACAAATAATGAGAATCTTCGGGTGGAGAAATGCTAAACAAGTAGCATTTTTTCTTTGGTTTATAGCCTTTTGATTGCTGGAGTTAGTTGATTATCTAGACTTCTTTCTGAAAAAACGCATGAAAATTGTTTTACGCTGTGAAGTTAAATATATGAAAGACTAACTATTAAAGAAAGTCAATAAAAATGTTCTAAAACAGAAATGTTTTGAATAAAGTGGCGATGACACATTCATCGTAATCAGTACCTTGAAAACTGCATGACAAATAGAGCATCGTTTTAGATGCTCTTGAAAGAAGATTTGTACGGAATTAGTTAAGCTGCTTTGTTGTATGACTGATGAGATTTCTCAAGCTGATATATCAGTCTAACGAGCTTCTTCGCCGCATGGGATACAGCGACATAATAATGCTTCCCTTCAGCCCGCTTTTTGGCGAGGTATGCATTGAACGTCGGAT
>NZ_KK366044.1:57067-60390 GCF_000686965.1 Butyrivibrio sp. AE2005 | reverse complement strand
TTTCCGATTACGCTGCTCAACTGAAGTCTATCATCATAATTGTAGATGACTTCTCTGCCATCAGGATATGTGAGCTTTGTTCTTTCACCTGTAGCACCGTACTCATAAGCTACAGTCCTGTTCTTAAAGTCTGTTACTTTTGTCAGGCGTCCTAAGATATCATTTTCAAGGATTGTCTTTCCATACCAGTCATTTATCTGATTTAACTGATTAAGCTCGTTATATGAGAATGCAACACTTCTTCCGTCAGCATATCCTACCTTTGTTACTCCGCCGGCATTGTTATACTCATATGTTGTTGCATAGCTATCCCTGTCAGTCTTTGTCTTAAGACGTCCATACTGATCGTACTCATAAGTTTCCTTCTGCCCAAGAGCATCTGTTACTTCCGTAAGCTGACCTGAAAGATCATATGAATAAATAGTTACTCGTCCGTCTTTACCTACTGTAGGGAAGATGTCACCTGATTTTTCTTCATCACTTACAAGACCTTCTGCTCTATGTACGCTCTTAAGATTATCAAGAGCATCATAAGTATAAGCAGTCTCATTTCCAAGAGCATCTACTACGCTCTTAAGACGGCCTGTAGCTGTATATGTATAAAGAGTTGTGCTATTTCCATCAATTACCTTTGTAGCTCTTCCAAACGCATCATACTCATATTCAACACATCTTCCGTCTGAGCCTGCTACTTTATTTGCTCTACTTAAGGCATCGTAACCATAGTTAATCTCATAACCGTCAGAAAATCTTCTTGTCTTTACTCTTCCTGCTTCATCATATATAAGTTCCTGCTCTGTTACACCACAGAAGCTTACTGATGTAAGTCTTTTTCCTTCTGTGTAAGTGAATTTGCGCACCCTTCCAACTGCATCAGTGATCGAATCTATAAGATCCATTTTGGTGTATTTGTAAGATACTTCATTTCCAAGAGCGTCCGTTTCCTTTGTCACTCTGTCTAAAAGGTCATACTCACGCTTTGAAACGTTTCCGAGAGTATCTGTAACTTCCGTAACATTACCCGCTTCATCATATGCATAGCTTGTCTTATGACCGAGAGCATCTATCTCTTCCGTAACTCTGTTAAGGGCATCATAAACATAGCTCTTTACCCTGACATCGCCAAGATACTCAGCCGTTACATTTCCGTTCTTATCATAATCATAACCAGTAGTTCTTCCCTCGGGATCTGTGACTTTAATAAGTCTCATAAGAGGGTCGTACTCATACTTTATCTGCCCGCCGTTTGGAAGTTTTACAAGCTCCTGCTTACCCATTACGTTATAGCTTATTTCTGTACTTCTTCCTGCTTCGTCGGTTACCTTTGAAACCCTTCCCATGATATTGATGTCATAGCTTTTAAGAGTTCCGTCAAACTCCTTAACAGAAGTCACTTTACCCGACTTATCATATCTGTATTCCCTTGTATTTCCGAGGGCATCTGTTGTCTTTATGATTCTGTCGGCGTTATCGTACTCAAATATAGTCTTAGCACCGTCAGCAGAAACTGTTTCTACGACACGGTTAAGTTCGTCATACTTATAGCTCGTCTTTACTCCGTCAGGATCTGTTACCGTAGCAACGTTTCCTCTGTCATCGTAAGTAAAGATTGGCCCTATTCCTCTATCGTCATAGACTGCTTTTATGTTTCCGTCACTGTATGCAAAAATTCTGGCATTTCCTCCGGGAGCAGCAATCTCTTTTATCGTGCCGTTTTTGTTATAAAAATATTTGTATGTATCATCTCTTGGTCCTTTTACGGTATGAATCTTTCCGTCTGCATTATATGTATAGTTCGTCTTGTTTCCAAGTGCATCAATAACCTGCGTTACATGACCTCTGTTATCATAAGCGATTTTGGTCGTATTGCCGTTCTTATCGGTAATACTTGTTTTAAGATTCATGCCATTGTATGAATAAGTTTCCTTGCCGTCATAGTAGGCTGTCTCTATATGCCTTCCGAAATCATCATGCGTGTAAGTAACCTTATTGCCGTTCTGCTCTGTAGCAACCGTTATCTTCTTCTCGTCGTCATACTCATATGTCATCACAGTATTGTCAGGAAAACTCTGCTTTACTGTTCTTCCCTGCTCATCATACTCATTTGTGATAGATGTAATTCCTTTTGGATTAATTACATCCTTGATTCTTCCATCTTCCGTGTATGTGAACTTCCTTACTGCTCCGTCAGTTCCTTTTATCTCTGTGAGCCTGTCATCATCATAGGTATAAGAAACACACCTGCCCGCCTGATCGGTAACAGATGTCATAAGAGTAACTCTTATTTTTCCAAGTTCATTGAAGATACATTTTTCAAGATACTCAAATGTCAGAGTGTTTCCGTTCTTGGTACTTATATGTGTAACACAGCGCTTGCCTCCAACGATATCGTATGTAAAAGATACATTATCGCCGTCGAAATCTCCAAGCGCTACAAGATATCCCCTGTCATCAAATCTCTCATATGTGCCGTCATCCTGTGTGATAACATAGCCGCCTGTAAGTTTTTCAAGGAGTCCTTGTTCGCCCTGTGTTTCGAAGTAAAGGTCTTTGTCATATACATCATCGATCTTTTTATACTCGCCTTTACTTCCGTCAGACTTTTCTATCGTTATTATTCCGTCTTCTTCCACAATGCGCTTTTCAAAGGTATGCTTCCAGCCTTTTCCGAGACGTCCGCCCTTTTTGTCCATTGCGTTATAGAATCTTGCAAATGAAAGAGGATATTTACCTCCAAGTTCAATGTCAACGTGTTCGTTTATGTAGTTTCCGCTGCACATATTTACAGGATCATACTTAACAATAGTGCTGAGCACATTCTTACCGAGTTTATCTACAAAACTTCCCGAACCCTGTGCTCTATTTACGCTGTCCTCAAGGAAATCACCAAGCCTTTCGATAACGCCCATCTCAATGTCGCCGTTACCATTCACAAGTAAACCTTTACAGCTCCTAAGCTCTTCAATCTCCTGTTTTAATTTGCCTATTCTATAGGGGAAACTAACAGATGAAATCTTGGCAGCCTGCTGATTATCGAAGTTGGTGAACCTGTTGACAAGGTCAAGGATCATTCCGTCCTTTGATGCATCTCCGCACAGATTCCCGTAAGCATTCGATGCCATAAAGAAGTCGTATTCATCGCAGTTTCCGTACTTACTTCCAAACCTGCTGTGAATGTTATCCTTTAAAACTTCCATGCTGGTCGCCCATGTTTCATAAACAGAAGCACAGCCGTGAAGTTCTATGTTAAGTCCTTCAAGAACGATCGTGCTTATCTTGGCATCATCAGCTTCATCAACCGCAGCTTTAAAGCCACTTACATA
>NZ_KK366044.1:0-56382 GCF_000686965.1 Butyrivibrio sp. AE2005 | reverse complement strand
CTCGGCTTCTCTTATCATCTTATCTATGGCACTTCTAAGCCGCGTACACTCGCCCTTTGCTCCGTCCATTCTAAAAACGCAGACGTTCTTAGCCTTAACTGCGTTCTGCTCGTTAACGCCAATCCACTCGCCTGCTCTGCTTAAATCTATTCCATCAAGTGTATCTTTCTGGGTCTCAATCTGTCTGATATATCCGTCGATAACTGTCTGTTTCTCCCTCATTGCTCTGATATCTTCTCTGATTTTTTCAATCTTTCTTCTGCAATCCCCGATTCTGCTCACTATAACCTCCAATACGTTATTGTTACATATTTTTTACATAGCAAATGCGCCACATGCTAACTTTTTCCATTTTTGTGAATATTAATTTATTATAGTTTAATAAATATTCACAAACATTATTGCATAATCCGGATAAGATGTAAATCAAAAATAGTAAGACCTTCAAGTACATCATATTGTAACACAATATTCAATTTTTTGTAGACAGCCCTGCTCCAAAGCCATCCATTTAGAAGTGTAGATATTTCACTGTGAGGCAATAAGGCGGTTTTTCGCAGTATTTAAGTATGTTGCTATATTCAAGAGCAATAAAAAGACTTAAGTTTTCATTCTGTTCTCGCTCCAACTGTTTGAGCCCATTTATGGGCGAGTTTTGGAGCGAAGAATGAAAGCTTAAGTCTTTTTATGCCTTGAATATCAACATACGTGGCAACAAGAAAAACCGCCTTATTGCCTCATGGTGAAAAACAACAACCTCCAAACGGATGGCTTTGAGATAGGGCGTGAAAAAGGCTGTAACACTGACTTGTGCTACAGCCTTTTCTATTTTATTCCACCACTTTAAGCAAGCTGCTTACGCAGT
The DNA here is from genome assembly GCF_000686965.1 of Butyrivibrio sp. AE2005. NCBI lineage: Bacteria > Bacillati > Bacillota > Clostridia > Lachnospirales > Lachnospiraceae > Butyrivibrio > Butyrivibrio sp. AE2005. The sequence goes on along the minus strand of NZ_KK366044.1, from coordinate 55,517 downwards.
AAAGTGTCTGTCCGTTATACTCAACCCTTGACCAGCCGACATCATTATTGATACCTGTTCGGGTAGCGTTCTCACCTGCTTTGAGCGTTGCTGCAACAGTTGCATCGGGATCGGTAACGCTGGGCTTCGTTCTGAGGTTAGCCTCTTCTTTGGCTGTTACCGTCTCGTTGCAAGAAGCAAACTTAGTCTTAAGACCCGAGTTATCTTCTACAGGTGCAGCTGCCGACTGCTGCTTAGGTGCACTTAAGTCGGTCGTCAAAAAGCTTGATACCGCGTAAAGATTCCTGCCGTTATAAGTAACCCTTGACCAGCCGCTCGAACTTACTCCCGTGCGCTGCGCTGTCTGGCCGTTCTGAAGCGTCTCAGCAACATTACTGTCTGCTCCCTGGCTCGGCTTATCTCTTAAATTCGTCACGCTCTTAGCTGTGACTGTTTCATCCACAGGATCAAACTTCATAAGTGCTTCAACATCGGCAGAAGCAACTTCTCTCTCAGAAGTATCTTTTGCGGTCTCAGTTCCGTCATATCCAAAATATGCTACGTCTACGTCAACCTTCTTGCTGATTCCGTCAACGTCACCCTGATTGGTGTACTGCCACATTGCGCACTGACCGCCGTAAGCAGGTCCCTTTGCAATATTTGAAGTATCCTGGTTGTACCATGCCATCCAGATCTTATAAGACTTCTCAATCTGTGATGTATTCCACTTCGCATCCTCGGCAAGTTCTCCCTTTGATGCGTAGAAAATAGGCGTATATCCTGACTTATGTATCTGCTCAAGGAATGCAATCGCAATATTACTTCTATCGTCCTTGGTAAGATTAAACTGTCTGCTCGTCTCTTTTTCAAAGCCCTCGCAGTTATATCCTACGGGATATGTGATCGAATATTTTGCGATATAATCTTTTACCCAGTTAGCTTCTTCTATCGCTTCGTCCTTGGTTACAGCTGTGGAAAAAAAGTATGCTCCGACCTTAATACCGTTTTTCTCAGCTTCCTGCATGTTGAACTTTGCGTTGGTATCCGGCTTGATCTCCCCCGATGCAGAATCTCTGTAACCGACTCTTACCATGGCAAAATCAATTCCTGTTCCCGCAACCTTGGCCCAGTCGATAGTTCCCTGGAACTTTGATACGTCTATTCCGTAAGTCACCTTGGAATTCTCACCGACACTGCTTGCACTCACAAGCTCTTTGATATTGACATTTGCTCCCGTCTCCTTTGGTGCCGTAGTCTGAGGATCCGTTGCAGCCGGTTCTTCCGAAGATGCTTCTGTTGCTGCTTCTTCCTCTTCAGAAGCTTCCGTAGTAGCCTCAGCAGCAACCTCCTCTTCGGGAACTGATTCCTCGACCTCTGCTATATCAAGTTCTTCCTCTTCATCCTTTGAACCCTTAGACAACAAAGAGCCAAGTAAAATACCTACAATAAGTAAAAGAATCGCTCCGCCCGCGATATAGATCTTTATAAGATCCTCTTTTCTAAGACCTCTTCCCCTGCGATTTTTTCTGCCCCCTGCACTTTCAAAACTGTTCTTCATATATGCTCCTATACTTTCAGCGTGATGTTAGAATAAAAAGTTACATCAGTTACCGATTACCGATTGATAAACTTCATAGTCGTGTTCCGAGAAGTTTACTATCGTTATCTTCATATCATACTCCGGATTTTCCGAAAGCCATGTCGTTATCGCATTAAGCGCCGTTTTTGCGGCAGCTTCTTTGGGATAACCGTAAACTCCCGTAGAGATTCCGGGAAAAGCGATGCTGTGAACATCATTTTCTTTTGCCAGCGAAAGCGAATTATAGTAGCAATTATACAGGTCAGTCTCGTCGCTCTCTGCACCTGAATAAATCGGTCCGACCGTGTGAATAACATATTTGGCGGGAAGATTGTATCCCTTCGTAATCTTCGCTTCGCCAGTTCTGCATCCGTTAAGCCCTCTGCACTCGTTAAGAAGCCCGGGGCCTGCCGCTCTGTGAATCGCACCGTCTACTCCACCGCCACCAAGAAGGCTTGAATTGGCGGCATTTACAATGGCATCAACTTTAAGTTTTGTGATATCTCCAACGTAAAATTCAATATTTTTCATTTTCAATGTCCCTCAGTGAAACAAAAGGTCAATCCTTCTTAAGATAGATCAAATGGTAAGCCGCACCTACGCAGATACCTCCGCCTACGATATTTCCGAGCGTTACGGGTATAAGGTTGGTGACAAAAAATCCCAAAACAGACAGTCCGTCTGCAGGAATACCATGAACGTATGATGCAAGAAATCCTGCAGGAATAAAGTACATATTGGCAACGCAGTGCTCAAATCCGCAAATAATAAAGAGCATAACGGGAAGCCAGAGCGCAAACACCTTGCCGGCAAGCTCATCTGCTGCAAAAGAGCACCAAACAGCCATGCATACAAGAACGTTGCAAAGGATTCCGCGTAAAAAAGCATCTCCAAATGAAATAGTTGATTTTGTGACAGCTGTTTTTACCACCTGAGTTGCAAGATTGCCGTCATTAAATGAATATATATGGCTAAATGCAGCAAGTGCCGCGATCAAAAAACCTCCGACCATATTTCCGATATATACGATTATCCAGTTTCTGATCATTCCTTTAGCTGTAGCTTTCTTTGATAAAACAGGGATTGTAATAAGACAGTTTCCTGTAAAAAGTTCAGCTCCTCCAACAAGCACCATAAAAAGACCGATTGGGAATACAACAGAGCTGATAACCCTTGCGCTTGACGGATCTGCTGCGCAGCTTGATGCAATCTGACTTCCGAGACCGCCGAGTGCTATAAAAGAGCCCGCAAGAATGGCAAGCATAAAAGTTTGCAAAAATTTTCCTTCTGTCTTTCCCTTTCCGACTACTTCATACTTTGCTGCTATCTCTGCAGGTGATTTCATTATAATTTTCCTCCAAAAAAACTTTTCTTCATAATTCGACTATCTGATTATAGACCTCTTTTGCCATATTGAAAAGAAGCCGCACCCTGTTTTTTTCAAGGTACGGCTTCTTAATTATCTGTTCCTATTATATACCGTCAAAAGCCCGCGCATCAGTAGATCCGGATCTCTTATAACTTCCGCGTCCATCCACTCTGCTACAGCTTCTGACCATCCCCCTGTTATGACAACCTTTAAGTCATCAAAACCATGCTCATTAATGACTTTTTTTATCAGCCCCGTGAGCATTATTCCTGTTCCTGCCACGGCTCCCGATATCATATTCGATTCGGTATCCGTTCCAAGAAGCTTATCTGTCTTACGTGCAGTAAGTTGTGGGAGTTTCGAAGTTCTCTGTGCCTCTGCATCAAGCGACAACTGAACTCCGGGACATATCATCCCCCCTACGAGTCTTGCTTTCTCATCAGCAACCGTTACTGTCGTACATGTTCCCAGATCACATACCATTACAGGGCATCCATACTCTGAAACTGCAGCCGCAAGATCTGCAACCCGATCAAATCCCAAGCAGGAAGTGTCATATCTTGATACGTCTATTCCTGTGTTCATTGTGGTGTTTGGAATCATTGCATCTTTACCTGTTATCTTCTTCAGTGCCCCTGCTGCCTTATCCGTCATCTCAGTGACAACGCTTGATAAAACTGAGCCGTCAAATGATCTGTCTTTTAATCCTGCCTTACTTATCAGGTCTGCAAATCCTTCCGCAATCTCATCTTCAGAAAAATCCCTGTCAGACTTAAGTCTTCCAAGTTCTCTATATTCAGATCCGTCAAAAAAACCTATGACAATATTTGAGTTACCGATATCTACAGCCAAAACTCCGCTCATGAAAATCGCCTTTTAATTAACCCCTGTGAAGTGCCTTGGAAAGTACCATTGCAAGAGTGCCTCCCAAAACGCATCCGACAACAGCCTCAATTGCTGCCTGAACGCCTACCATCCCGATAACGAATGCCATAGGTGTTGTAGCATTGTAATTGGCTGCAAGTCCCTGTACAAATTCAGTATTAAAGAAGAACAGGCAAAGTGAGCCCATGAAGAATGCCGTATTAAGAAGAGGCATAAGGGCGCCTGTTATATAGTAGGAAGCTGTCTTGAGCTTGCCCTTGTGTATAAGCTTATAAACAAATGATGTAACCGCTGCATCAAGAAATCTTGCAACAACCGCTGTCACAAACACTCCGAAAGGATTGATGTTAAAGAGTGTTGAAAGAAGTCCGCTTGATCCGTTGAGCGCACCGATAAAACTGTTGATACCAAATGCAAGACCACAGATAATGCCTGCAACAGGTCCAATCAGCATAGATGCAAGTGCAACCGGAACGGTTACGATTGAAACTTTCAATAAAGGTGTGGGAATTGTGCCTAAAAAAGTGTTACCCATGATGATGGTAACGGCAACAAGAAGTGCAGTCTCTACCATGTACTGCGTCTTTTTGCTCAGTCCGCCTAACTCCTCAGTCTTGCGGCTAAGTGATGATGTACTATCCATTTTTAATTCTCCTTAAATAATGCTGCAGTTTCAGTTCCTACTAAATACCGCGCACCATAAATATATCACAGAAAAGTTTTTTTGCAAGCAGAAAAAAATGTACCGAATTTTAATACAAAAAATCTCATCGGACGGGAGATATGTAATCCGATGAGATTTTTTATGAGATTGTAATGAGATAATATATTATAAAAAGCCTGTAAAAGCTTCTTATAAGCTGTTTTGTTTCTTTTATATTATATACTTTTCTTTACATTAGTCGCTTCAGATGAGCTTCTCTACATAAGCCGCTACATCTTCCATCTTCTGTGTAGGCTCAAAGCGGGCAACGACATTGCCGTCTCTGTCAATGACAAACTTAGTGAAATTCCACTTTATATCAGGATTATTCTTGTAATCCTTATCAATTTTCTTAAGCATTACATTCATAGCCAGTGCAGCTGCGCCCTTACCGAATCCTTCAAAGCCTTTCTGCTCCTTTAGGAACTTGTAGAGTTCAAGCTGGTTTTCGCCGTTTACATCAGATTTTTTCATCTGCGGGAACTTTGTATTGTAGTGAAGCTGGCAGAATTCATGGATTTCCTCATCGGTTCCGGGTGTCTGTCCCGCAAACTGGTTGCAAGGAATATCGAGAACTTCAAATCCGTTATCGTGAAACTTCTCATACATAGCCTCAATATCCTTGTAATGAGGTGTGAATCCACATCCTGTAGCGGTATTAACAACAAGAACAACTTTTCCTTTATATGCATCAAGCTTAACTTCATTGCCCTGAGCATCGGTTACCGAATAATCATAAAATCCCATGATATTACCTCCGTTTTGAAACAATGTTAATGGTTTTTTGTTTTGATTTAATAAAATTATATTGTATGCAATCTAAAATGTCAACAACTTTTTTCCATACTTTACATTCCTCACAAAATCGCGGTATACTCAAAGCGAATTTACTGATATTGTGATTGGAGAAACGATGTTAAAGGGAAAAAATGTAGTTCTGGGTGTTACGGGCGGAATTGCCGCATATAAATCAGCAGATCTTGCTTCAAAGCTCATAAAAACACATGCAAATGTAGATGTTATCATGACAGAGAATGCGACAGAGTTTATAACTCCGCTTACATTCGAAGCACTTACTCATACAAGGTGCATCACGGGCACTTTTGAAAGAAATCATCCTATGGAAGTTGAGCACATCGCACTTGCGGACAAAGCAGACGTACTTGTAATTGCTCCCGCAACTGCCAATTGCATCGCAAAGCTTGCAAACGGAATCGCAGATGACATGCTGACAACAACAGCTCTTGCATGCACCTGTAAGAAGATCATCGCTCCTGCCATGAACACCAAGATGTTCGAAAATCCCATAACACAAAAGAATATAGAAACTCTTAAAAGCTACGGCTATATTATAGTAACTCCGGGCGAAGGTTTCCTTGCCTGCGGTACTGTCGGAAAAGGCCGCATGGAAGAACCTGCAAAGATCCTTGATGAGATAATATATGAAATAGCCTGTCCCAAAGACATGGAAGGCATAAACCTCCTTGTTACAGCAGGTCCCACAAGAGAAGCACTCGATCCCGTCCGCTATATCACCAATCACTCTTCCGGCAAGATGGGCTACGCCATTGCTACCGCTGCCGCACGCAGAGGTGCAAATGTAACTCTCGTATCGGGAAAGACCAATCTGGAAGTGCCTTCTCACCTTAATTTCGTGAGCATCACTTCCGCAAAAGACATGTATGAAGCCGTTACACAAAGAGCAAACGATCAGGATATCATCATCAAAGCCGCTGCAGTTGCTGACTACACTCCCGCCAACTACGTAGATGACAAAATAAAAAAGAGTGCTCAAAAAGGCGACTTTGCGATTCCGCTTAAGCCCACCGACGATATACTTGCGTATCTTGGAAAAAACAAAAAGAAAGGCCAGATATTATGCGGCTTTTCAATGGAGACAAAAGACCTTCTTGAAAACTCAAGAAAAAAACTTGAAAAAAAGAACCTTGATATGATCTGCGCCAACAACTTAAAAGTCGAAGGCGCAGGCTTTGAAGTAGATACAAACGTACTTACTCTTATAACATCGTCCGATGAAAAAGAACTCGGAATCATGAGCAAAACAGACGCAGCAAATGTTCTTTTATCGGAACTTTTAAAAATGCGATCATGATTTAATTTACAAATATATTTTCTCTGTTCTTGAAATAGATATTATTTACAAAGATCATGATCACACCGACAACCGTACTTGCAACCATAGTTGTAATTTCACCATTCGATGAAAGCGCAAACGCGATAGCAATCAGATTAACCACCACAACCAGTGAATATGCGATAAGCACAAACTTTCTTGCATCTCTTTTTCTCTTAATAATCTTGATTGCTGCAATAAAGTCGATGGCGCCTGTTATTAAGAAGAGAATCGCAAGCACCATATATGCAGAAGACACTCCGGTCAGCGCAAAACAGCCAAGTCCTGAAACAACATTGGCAAGTCCTCCAAGCCACAACGCAAAATATCCAAGGAAATCTGCCCACTTAGTTCCAAGTCTTGGCTCTGCCTGAACATTCTGATAAGCACCATTCTCCATCATTGGCTGCGAAACCACCTGCTCATTCCCCTTAAGCGGCGTCTGACAACTCGGACATATAGCAATCCCATCTTCAACCATCGCTCCACATCTGTTACATACTCTCATACGAATCCTCCTCATGTAAGTTTAAGTTGTTATACGAGAAGCCCCTCAGATAGCCATAGCATCCTGCCCGCCCCCCGCATTTTCAATCATAACTCTCGCATTTATGATAATTATTCTACGTTATATTAATATGCTACCATACCTATTTCCCTCAGAAAAGCAATTCTTACAACATTCCGCATCTTTTTGCATTTTTATTCATATCCATAGCAAAGCTTTTTTCTATATAAGAAAAGCAACTACCCATTATTGCACTCAGAAGAAGTACTGCCGTATCCTGCGTAGGCTGGGAGGGTATATTGCCGATTTTTTAGTATGTGAGTATTTTGCCATATTCATGAGTGTAAAAAAGTAGAACTGCTTGTTCCGCTTTCGCTCCACCTGTCTGAGCCCATTTATGGGCGAGTTTGGAGCGAGGAACAAACAGTTCTGCTTTTTTATGCCATGAATATCAAAATACGAAACCACTAAAAAATCAGCAATATACCCTTCCAGCCTGCGCAGGATACGGCAGTACTTCCCCCTTTTACTTATCACGCACAGCCTTGATGATCCCTGCGATAGCTCCAAAGAGTACGGCTGCAACAGGCCAGATGATCCATGTTGTTTCCCACTTATCGGTCAAAAAGCTTACTCCAAGGAATACAGCTACGATTATAGGCCAGTATATTGATGCAACCTTACCTGTAATCTTATTAAGTCTTTTTCCGCTCGGAGTATAGTCCTCTTCCTGAAGCACCTTATTGCATGCATCAACAACCGCATTTCCCCTGATTATCATATTTACACCGACAGATACCATGATAAGAAGCACGCCTACCATAAGACTTGTAAGCTCTCCGCCGGAATTCATCATACTTGTTGCAAGAAGCGGCACACAACTAAGGATGCACATAATAACACCAACTGCGATAAAGCTGCTCTTTCTCTTTTCAAGGCGGGATTTCTTTTCCCTGAGCATGCCGTCTACGCCGTATGCAGTGTCAATCTCCTCTTTTTCAATATACTCAAAAGGCTTAAGGTCTTTGTCTGTTGTAATAAATATAAATACACCTGCCGCTACCATGAACAAAAGAATCACTATTCCGCCGACACTTGCGATATTATCGGAACACCTTCCATACTGACTAAGAGTTGAAAGTGCCATCATTACCGCAGGAGATGCTATACAAAGAGATACGCCAAGCGCTATGAACGGATTGGTTCTTTCCACCGCATCTATATATGATGTTGCGGTTTCCATTGTCACAAGCTTTTTGGGGCTGTAATCTCCCTCATATTCCGTAAGTTCGCCGTCGCCTGCCTGCTCAATCTCATCTTTTAATAAGTAATCCGTGCTGACGCCAAAAATCTTGGACATCATAAGTATTCTGTTAAGATCGGGTGTCGACTGTGCACTTTCCCATTTTGAAACAGCCTGTCTTGATACTTCAAGTTTATCTGCAAGTTCTTCCTGAGATAATCCAAGTTTTTTTCTTTCATTGATAATCTTATCCGCTAGAATCATTTTCTTTTCCTCCAAAATTTTTTTCGGTTGTTTGTTATGGGTAAAGATTACAAAAAACCACGGTTGCAATCTATAAAGTCTACTTTGAAATTTGTCAACCGGCAGTTGCATATAGCGCAAATAGTGGTGTAGGGGCATCTTTCTCTTTTCCGGAATCTGTCCCAAATCTGTATAAATGATAAAACAATTAAAAAAAACAAAAATTACTTTTACATCTATTGATATCATAAAAAAACGATGATAATGTGAAATTATAACAACATAAAATCTCATCCCCCTTTAAGGAGGCACCATATGATGAAAAGTCTCAGAACCAAAATTCTTTCTTGTTTCTTCCTTTTAGCCTTAGTTATGGTAATAGGCGTAGTTCTTATTGCAATAAGTTTCCAGGACGCCGTCAATGCGGCAAACACCATGTCAGGCACATATCTGTCCATCGAAAGAGACTTTGGAGACGCCAATACCAATCTGCAGAACCTGGTAAAAAGATTCTTTCTTGTCCAGGCAATGGCTCCGACAGGCGCCATGGATACAGATGACGGTGTCGCAACAATGGTAGACCCCGGCAAGCCCGAACAGGAAGCATTGAAAGCTGCACTCGACGATCTGGGTGTTCAGGTTCAAAAAGTAAACGATCCGGATTTTTCTGCAGAATACGAAACAATGAATTCAGCAGGAAATCTTTTCCTTTCCACATATAAAGAAATGGAAACAATGTTCTATGCAAAAAAATTCTCAGAATCCTATGACCTTTATTTTGCAAACTGCCACGAAGCAATACTTACATACGAGGACAATGTCACTCTTATGAAAGAACAGCTTCAGGCTCTCGTAGATAAAAACACCGCAACCTTAAAGGCGGCTGAGAAAAGCGTTCACAAATCTATTATAATAGGTTCCATCCTTTCCACAATTGTAGCTGTGATCGGAGTTTATGTAGTAAACAAGACAATTTCTCCTTTGCGTGCAGCTTCAATAGAACTTGACGAAATACTTTCCGCTATGAATGCAGGAAATGCAAATCTTTCACGTCGTATCAAAAATAGCTCAACAGACGAAGTCGGAGTACTTGTTTCAGGAATAAACAATTTCCTTACGACCCTTCAGGATATTATCGTAAAGATAAAATCCGAGTCGGGACATATTTATTCATCTGTTGAAAATACCGTCGGTCTGGTAAACACTTCCAAAGAAGATGTCAGCAATGTATCCGCAGTTATGGAAGAACTTACGGCAAGTATGGAGACCGCAAACAATACGCTTATTTCTCTTAATAACGGAGCAAAAGATGTAAATACCGCTGTCGGACAGGTTTCCGATCAGGTAGCAGCCGGTAACCAGCGCGTATCGGATATCAAAGATCATGCAACAGTCATCCGCGAAAACACCGAAAAGAAGAGAAATTCCACAAACGAGATGGTTTCTTCCATAAAAGACGGGCTTGAAAGCTCTATCGAAGACAGTAAGAACGTTGCACAAATCCAGACTCTTACAGAAGATATCCTCTCCATCGCTTCGCAGACCAATCTCCTTGCTCTCAACGCATCCATAGAAGCCGCAAGAGCAGGCGATGCAGGAAAAGGATTTGCGGTTGTTGCAGATGAGATCAGACAACTTGCCGAGCACAGTAAAGATACCGCAAACTCCATTCAGGAAATCAGTAATCAGGTTATTTCCGCAGTTGAATCACTTGCAAAAGATTCAAACGAGATGCTCACATATGTAAGCGAATCGGTACTTGCGGACTACGATGAATTTGAAGATGTTGCACAGCAGTACTATCAGGACGCAGAGGATATCAACCAGGTACTTAAGTCAGTAAACGAAAACACTGTTGTCCTCAACAACACAATCGGTGAAATGGCAGAACAGATTGACAACATCTCACACGTTATCAGCGACTGTACAACCGGAGTTTCAGATGCAACAGAAAGCACTACCGGAATCCTTGCTTCCATCACTACGATTCACGATGATTCCGAGAGTAACAGAGAAGTATCTGAACGTCTTCAGGAAGAAGTTAACCGCTTCTCTTCCTCCGAAGAATAATAAGAAGACTTATAGAAAAGACAAGGTTTTTTGGACCTTGTCTTTTTTCTTAATTACTAATATATTCTCCATCCGGCGTAACATCATTTCCCATATCCGGAAGTTCACCCGTATGCGATACGTACATTGAACTGCCAACTTTATGGAATGCCACATATGCTTCCGAAGCCTCATCAACACATGCTATCGCCGTATCCTCCGATACAAAATACGCTGTACCTGAACAATCTCCGGTATTTACGGTATAGATAAAAAATCCTTCAAATGAAAAACCTTCTTTGGTCTGATCACTTATCTCAATATCACCTGCGGAATTCTCAATTTCTATTCTCTGCCAATCACCTTCAAAATTCTTGGCCTTGGAGACGGATTTTCTTTTGGCATACAAAGAAGGAATATCTTTTTCTACAATGTAATCCGATGACAGGCTGCCACCTTTACCTGTTCCGTTAAGATCTCGCTGCGAAACCACTCTGACTGAAGAGTCTTCCTCCGCTTCCTCTGTTTCTTCTGTTTCCTCTTCCCCAACTACCAATGCATTCTCAAATGAATACATATCGTCGTCCGAAGAATCGGATTTACCCGCGCATCCACAAACTAGCATCGCGGAAATAACTGATGTCAAAATTACTTTACTACATTTCATTCCGACCCCCTAGAAACAAATCGGCCCATCAGTGCAAAACATCTTTTATACGTCGTACAGCGTCATCCAAGCCATTCTCGGCTCTGACTTTCTTAGAAATCTCCTCTGCTCTTTCTTTTTTGAAATAATATGAAGAATTCATTTCGTCAAGCACATCCATTATTGCTCTCTTGCTGACTTTGCTAACTTTTACCATCTTGGTCGCTATTCCGAGATCGTTTAACTTGATCGCGTACTTAACATGCTCCGCCATGTACGGAATAGGTATCGACGGAACCCCATAAACCATTGAAGCAGCACAAGTGCCAAAGCCGCAATGATGAATAACATATCTTGAACGACTAAATAACCAGCTATGCGGAACATCTCCGCATGACATAATACTGTCAGGAAGCTTGTAATTGGTCGCTATACTCTTCTGGAATCCCTGAATGATCACCTTTGTATCAGTTGCTTCGAATGCCTTAATGAATTTATCAAGCTTATCAGCAACAACATCATCCTCATAGGACATTGAACCAAATGACAGGACTACAGGCTTATCACCTGTTTCCATAAAGTTCTTAAGCTTCTCATCGGGAACAAAATCAACATCATCTTCATACCAAAAACCTGTAACAACGTTCTTGGCTTCCCAGTAAGGATTTCTGTCATTAACAGTCCTGCTGATCGGCATAAGATTGAGCCTGTCTGAAAAGAGCTCATCTACAGATTTAATTGGTCTGAGACCATATATTTTTCTCAGATTATTAAAGGGTTTTATTGCCCTGTTAGATCCAAAATTCTCCAAAACCTTCTCTGATACGGTCTGCTGTCTGAGTTTCTCGGGAATTGATTCTTTCTGAAGCGTTACATTTATCGTGGGAATACCTAAAGCCTCGGCTTCTACAGCACCGATCATAGTGTGGCCTACAATAACCATATCTCTTCCCTTGCAAGCATTCAAAATATCATGAGTTGCATTCTGGAAGAAATCAGCAACAAATTCCTGCTCCCTCATTGCACTCATGGGATTGGTACCGTTGCCTCTTATCGCAGCCATTTCTCTCTCAATATTTATATTGGAACCTATGGGAACAAAGTTAACTCCTGCCTTTTCGACAAGATCCTCCCAGTAAGGATGTGTTCCAATAGTTGTATCGATTCCCTCATCTATCAGCTTCCTTGCCAAATAGATATACAGCTGTACATCCCCACGCGTTCCCATTGTAAAAATCGCGATTTTGCTCATTTCAGTTTCCTTTATAAATTTTTTTATCCAATGTTTTTACACCGGATAGCTCAAAACAACAGATTCCGGCAAACCTATTATCAGAGCTTAACATGTATAATTATGATACCCGTCTTCTTCCAGTAAATCAAATACTTTATCGCTGATTTCCTTACTTTTTTCAGTTACAACGCTCAAATCGCATGAAATATTCGCTTTTTGGGTTCATTTTCGGCATTTTCGCATAAAATAAGGATTTTTGCGCATAGACAGCAAATCATTTCTTTGGGAATGAGTTTATAAATATACTCATTTTTATCATACCCCACAAAATCACTCACTTCAACTACCGGATAATTTTCGTCCGGAAAACCATCGTAAAAAAGTTTTTCATCTATTATTTTATCATCAAAAATGAAATTTGTCAGATTATTGGCACATAGTGAAAATATCAATGTGCCTGCAAAACCTAGAAGTATTAAGTTTCGGAAATCTTTGTTTTTTAGCATGTTTTTGGTCTCTTGGGGACGGGGGTTGCGGTCCATTAAGCATGGTTTGGTCGCTTTGGGGACGGAGTTTGTGGTCCATTACATCACAATATATCCAAGTCCGCGAACAGTTTTAATGATCTGCGGATTTGCCGGATCTTCTTCTATCTTGTCGCGGAGTCTCTTTATGTAAACCGTGAGTGTGTTGTCGTTCACGAAATCGCCGCTGACATCCCACATATCTTCCAAAAGTGTTTTCCTTGAAAGAACTATTCCTCTGTTATTGCAAAAAGCAAGAAGGAGTCTGTATTCGAGCGCTGTGAGCTCGATTGTTTCTTCGGTTTCGGTGCCACTTTTTAGTCTTGTGACTTTTGCTTCATTTGTATATATGGTGATGTTGGCAAGTTTTATTGCGGCCATGGTGGTTGCTGTTCCCATCGCCGGATTGCTGTTTTGTGCGTTATCGCTTTGGCCGCTGTCACCTTGATTATTGGCATTCGCAGCACTGCTTCTTCGAAGAACCGCTCTGATCCTCGCCATAAGCTCATTTATCCTAAACGGCTTACATATATAGTCATCCGCGCCAAGTTCAAGTCCCATGACTACGTTTACTTCCGCATCGGATGCAGTCAGGAAAATAACGGGAACATCGCCGCTTTTCTTTATCATCTTGCAAATATCATAGCCGTTTCCATCAGGCAGGTTTATATCAAGGATGGCGAGTCCATACTCATCGGGCTTCCAGTTATTTCGCGCTTCTTCGCAAGTTGTTGCATGCGCAACCACGTAGCCTTCCTTCTCAAGCGAATACTTAAGCCCCATACCTATGGCATCATCGTCTTCCAGCAAAAAAATCGTTGTATTCATGTTCATTTCTCCTACCCACTACTTTATCACAATACCGATGCAGGCGGAAGTTCTTTGCACCGTACAGTATCTTCACTATGATTCTATACGGTACAAGTTCTCATCTTCGCACCATACAGTTCTTCTACGATGATTCTGTACTGTACACATTCTCTTTTTCGTACCGTACAACTTATCTACGATAATTCTGTGCGGTGCATATTCTTTTTTTCACACCGTACAGCTTCTCCACAATAATTCTGTGCGGTGCATATTCTTTTTTTCACACCGTACAACTTCTCCACAATAATTCTGTGCGGTGCATATTCTTTTTTTCACACCGTACAGCTTCTCCAAAATAATTCTGTGCGGTGCATATTCTTTTTTTCACACCGTACAGCTTCTCCAAAATAACTCTGTGCGGTGCATATTCTTTTTTTCATACCGTACAGCTTCTCCAAAATAACTCTGTGTGGTGTATATTTAGCCTGCGTGACCTTACAAAGGATGATTTGCATAATAATGTGCCATACATGAAGCTATCATGCCAAAAATCGCCTGCTCATATAAGCATTTTAAAAAGAATGGTCAGTATAAACTTTTTCATTTGACCTTTTTTCATTTGCCCCCATCTGACATCATTAGCCTCATTATCTCCTGGCTACCAGCTTTTTATTGTTCTCAATTATAACGAAACGTACTATCTAGGCAATTCCCCAGGTCTCTTGCTCTCAATCCCCAAGTATATTCAAAAATACTACAAAGAGAACCAGCACCACAGCGAAAGAGCACATTGCCAAAAGCATGTATCCGTTCCTTTTCCGCGCTATCTTGGGATGTTTTTTTCCAAGGAAGTATATCGGGATCATAAAAACTGATTCAAATATAATCATGCCGATTATGAATCTGACAGCTTCCTTCAAATTGCCAATGCCCCAATTTCCGCTAAACAAGCCAAACACCGTGCCGATCAGTACGATAGCGCAGACAGTTCCTATAACACACTGTTTCAGATCATATATATTACCGTCTCTGTCAATTCCCCAGCCAAGATGGCTTGCAATTATCTTCTTCTCTTCATGCGCAAGTTCTATTGCGATATCGATAAACGCATTGCCCTTCTTCTCTTCTTCCTCAATATAGTTCCAGTAAACTTCTGAGTTAAAAGAATCTATTTCGGGCGAATCTTCTTTTATCTTCTTGCAAAGGTTTATTGAGCCTTTCAGCTCTTCCATCTGCTTATTAAGGTTTTCTAGGTTTTCTTCGAGAACCGCATCAATCTGCTTTGCTCCGTCAAAAAGATCTGCAATATCACTTACAGATAAGCCTGCCTTACGAAATATGATTATCTTCTTAAGTTGCTCAACATCTTCTGCTGAATAATCTCTGTATCTGTTCCCTTCTCTCTGAGGATTTATGAGTCCTTCTTTTTCATAGAATCTTACAGTAGCTCTCGGAACCTCCAGTAATTTCTCGACTTCTTTAATTGTCATCAGTGCAGCCTCCTTAGAATTTATGCCATAACTCTAAGCTGTAAAGAAGGTTTACAGTCAAGTTTTTTTTGCAAAAGCACATATTTGACATATGTTTTCATCGAATTAGATGTAATCAAAGATTCCCTGAATAGCATCTGTAATATTTATGATATCAGAATAATGTATCGTATCGATTTTTGAATATCCTCTAATTCCCATATCCAACAATGCCATTTTTTCACATTGTACATATCCTTCAACATCGTTTGTACTTATGTGTATGTGTAAAGGTCCTGCTTCTCCTTTTTCATATATAGGGCAACCAATTATCTCATGCGTCTGATTAAAGAAATCCTTACTAACAACAAGAACCGGTTGTTTGATTCGTTCAATCTTGAGTATATCTCCCTGATGTAGTTCTTCTTTCATTACCAAATCTCTCTTCCTACCGGTTCACCCCAGTCAAATTCTCCATCAAGATTGAGTTTTCCGCCAAATTCAGCAGCACGCTCTTCCAATGTTTTATGTCTAAAAGGCTTAACAAGCATTATCATTCCATTTGAAACCTTAACATCCAAAACATCATCTACAGAAATAGCTGCTTCTTGAAGCACCTCTTTTGATATTCTAATTCCTTGACTGTTGCCCCATGCTTTAACTTGAGCCTGCATAAACAACACCTCCTTTATGTGTATACATTGTATATCCATCTTCAGAAAAAATCAAATTATCATCTATTCTCAATAACTATGCATTGACTTGGTATCAACATTTATATATTCAACGAAATCTTCCATAAGCTATAGAAGTATCAATCATTAAGATATTTCTCAAAAGTATCAAGGTTGATGTAAGCAAATGATACTATATCTCCATCTTTAGAATTGCGATGGAACGCGATCTCATATTGTCCAAATTTGTAGCACATAGAAAAATCATTTTTGTCGGTAGGTGGAAGCGGATCGCCATAAGCAGCCAAAACATCTGCTGTTGTGCATCCAACTCCAATACCTTTATTTGTTTTTATGGTCTTATCATTTATAAATAGGGATTTGGTAAGCTCTTCACCGTTATATGTGTACGTTTCTAACCTGATATGTTCTGTTTCGGAACCAAAATAATATAAAAAGACACCTTCCGGACTAAGGTCATCTATTCGAAAAGGTGCGCCAAGATTGGGAATTACCTTTTCATGAGGTTTATCTAATACTGATATTTCCTTTCCATTATATAAAAACTCTTCACCTGCCAATCCATTGGCAGAATCTCCTGAAGCAGGGACTGTATCTACATCGCTGCTCAATCTCTTTTTGGAATCAAAATTGTATTTTGACCTGGTATCAACATTTATAAATTCAATGCTCTTTACCTCATCGACAGGGTCCATTTCAGCGCCAATCATGAATGAAAGCTCATATTTTTCATTTTCATAGCACATAAAATATGCAGCTTCTGTATAGGTCTTGCTTGGTTCACCATATGCTGCTTTTACTTCCTCTTCCGTACATCCGATATGAACTCCTTTAGGTAATTTCACGTTTTCATCACTGATACGAATATAAAAAGGAAGCTCCTCACCGTCAACTTCGACAGTATTTAATTCAATCTTCTCTGAGTCAAAATAATAAGAAAATCTGCCTGACTGATATTCCGGCTGGAAAGGTTCTTTTTTATCAGGTGTTCCAAACTTTTCCAATATGCTTGGCACATCATTTAAAACAGAAATTGTTTTTCCGTTATATTCAAATTCATCAATTGCAAGGGAATTTTCAGAACCGGATGTAGCCGATGTGCTTGCTTCCTCCTCTGAAGAATCCACCACATCAGCCGTAGAAGAATCAGTAGACACCGATTGATAATCACTTGGAATCGGAGTGCACCCAGTCAAGACAACAACAGTTAACACCACACAAAAATTCATCTTTTTCACCATAAGCCCGCTCCTCAAGTAGTATTTACTTTAAATATAGCAAATAAGCATGAAAAAAGTGTGTAATAAATCTACAGATTATTTTCCCGTAACTTTGTAGGAATATTCCAAAAGTCCGATATTGAGGCATGCGAAGATCAAAAGATACCAAGGCATGATACCGATCCCAATATGCTGCTGGATGATTCCGAAAACGGTGGGCATGAAGGTGCTGCCGACGTAGGCGGATGACATCTGAAGACCGATGACGGCAGCGCTGTATTCTTTGCCGAATTTCTCGGGAGCCATGTGCTGTATCGAAGGATAGACGGGCCCCATGCCGGTTCCGATTATCACAAAGCCTGCTGCCGCGAGAACATATCCGCTGACAGGGAGCATAATAATTATTATTCCCAGGATTTCTATTGCGATTCCGACTCTGATAAGCAGCTTGTCACCCAGCCTGTCAGACACAAAGCCTGAGATCAGTCTTCCAAGCATGAGGCCTGCGAAGATCAGTGACCCGAAAGATGCGATCATTCCGTCGGAAAGCCCCTCTTTTGTCCCCGCAAAATAACTTGATGTCCAGAGAAAGCATGTACACTCCCCCGAACAGTATGCATAAAATGCGATAAGCGTGGGGATTACCCCCGGAACAAAAATTGTCTTTCTGATACCTACTGATTGCACACTATCTTCGCCTGTCTTGCTATCATTTTTTGCCCACAAAGGCAAAGACAGCACTACCACGATCATTATCGCCGTCTGAATATACGCCGTCCATCTGTAGCCCTGATTCCACTTTGCATGCTTCAAGGCAAGCGCCATGATGTTGGGGCTTATAACGGCTCCGACTCCGTAGAAGCAGTGTAAAAAATTCATCACGGACGACGGGTAATTATTTGCAACATAATGGTTTATTGAAGCGTCGATCGCGCCGGCTCCAAGGCCGTACGGTATCGCAAACAGAAACAATATCGCATATGAGTTTGCAAAAGAAAATCCAAAGAGTCCCACGATCGAAAGAAAAATCGAGAACACCACTATGTTTTTTGTATGAAACTTCCTGATAAATCTGGGGCTGAACAGTGCAGAGATTATGGTCAAAAAAGAAATCGACATTGAAACATATCCCGCATAAGATGAGGGCACGCCAAAAGCGACCTGCATAGTCGGCCAGCCCGAACCAAGGAGTGAATCGGGAAGTCCCAGACTTACAAATATAAGATAAATTACAGCCAATAATAATGAATACATAAAAACTCCACCTCATTAAATTCGATATATGTATCATATTATAAAAAGAACATTTTTCCCAATATATTAAAAACTTTTATTCTCCATAGCGAAGCGTTTTTATATTATAAGAAAGCAATTTCTATAATATAAAAAACTCCCAAGCATAGGCTTTTTGCCTTACTTGGGAGAATCCAAACATTCATTTTTTCTTTTTATACCTGGTTATCAACAGCGCTTCCCTTTATATCATCCGTAACAAGAAAGTTACTGTTAAGGATATTGGTAATTGCCGAATTTACCGCACTCTGCGCATTTTCAAGTGAAGTTGCATCCGGAATCACTATCTTCTGCGACACATTATCGGGATCCAGCAAAAGAGCTTCCGTCCGCTCTCTTCTTGCGATAGCTTTTTTCACATCAGCGCTTGTCTTCTCGCTCAATTCAGCATGTTCTCTTATATTGGCGATCATCTCCTGTTGCATTGCTTCTTTTTCAAGCTTTCTGGCTTCTTCCTTCTTCTCTTCTTTCTTTTCTTCCGCAGCTTTCTTTGCCTCTTCTTCGCGCTCTTTTTCTTCTTCTTCAAGGTGGTTTACGGCTTCATTTGCAAGAATTTCGATTACTTCTCTTGTGGAAGTATTCATAATTTTCTCGGCCTCCTTCTGTGCTTTCAGCATATTGAGAGACTCTGCGCGTTTAATCTTTATAGCCTTATGAGTCAGAACATTCTGTGTAATTTCATCATTAAGATTCTTAATTGCTCCAACCACTGTTTCAAGGCTATCTACCACTGCTTTCTGGAATTCGGTCAGATCGGATACCACCTCTGCATCGACTTTATTTATAACAATTTCATCGTAGCTCTGTTCCTGTTCCTGCTCCTGTTCCTGTTCCGCTTCCTCTACTTCAACAATTTTCGGAAACTTATATTTCATATATTCTTCGGGATGTGCCATGACTTCATCCGCAATATCCATTGCCTTTTTGGCTTCTTCGCTCTCGGGATCGACGCCAAATCCTATCATCATGGACTTTATTCTGTCTCGCGCATTTTCTTTAACTTCGGCCAGCTCGTCTTTTAAACTGTGTATTTTGTCTCTGATGCTTTTTAGCTGTGCATCGATTCCGAGCTCGCCTTTAAAAGCATCCGCTACAACTTTAAGCGCCTGCTTTCTGGCAATTTTTCTTCTCTGTACGACAAGACTTTCCCCTGTAAGATCTGCCCCTGATATCGACTGAGTATTATCTTTTTCTTTCCCTTTTCCTTTTGGAGTTTCTGCGTTATTTTTTGAAAAATAATCTTGGTTCTGAACATTACTCATCTGAACATCCGTGTTCTGCTGAACTTTCATAACCTACCTCCATATGATATTTGATCGGTGTTAAAAGAAATAGTAACCCGTTTCCATATATATCGGCAGAATTCCAAAAATCTTTATTATTCTCAATCTTCAAGGAACACCGGCTCTTTTGTACCAAGAAGGAGTCTGAATCTCTTAAGTCTCAGATTGTTCCACAAGCGGTGCTTCTCTACGCTCTTTTCACACTTCTCAAGCATATTCGCAAATTCTTCTTCGTCTTCCATCCAGGAATTTACTTCGTATCTTGATGTAAATATCCAGGGCATCAGTCTCTCAACGAGGTATGCTTCTGCCGGGAAGTTTACTTCTTTTCGGTACTCCATAAGGTTGTTCAGATTCTTGTAGAAAGTCTTGGAATTCTTTAGAATCTGCTCCCTGTTTATTATGTAGCAGCCTCCGGGACTGAAATTGCAGTATCTCGGGATAACGGGATCCTTGTAAACAAATCTGTAGAAGTCGTCCATGTCATAGAAGTACCTGTATGAATGACTTTGATTCATGTACCAGGAGCTGTCGAGCTCAATATAGCCTTCCTCCGAAAGAAGCGAAGCGATTGAATTCTCATCGCCGCCTTTTTTGTACCTCTCCCACATTTTCTTGTCCTGATAGAGATACGTAAACCATTTGTTGTTGTAAACTCGGTCAAAAAACTCTTTTGAAACATGTCTTCCTATAATATTGCCCTTCAAAAGAGCCACAAACTCAGGAAGATTATCGTAGTTATCTATAAAATAATGAAAATAACTTGTAAGGTTGTGTCCGGTATTCTCAACATGAATGAAATTGTAGCCTGCAGCCTTAAGCTTATCAGGTGTCATTCCGTCATCCGAACAATCGATTATAAGATGATCGTTGCAATATTCGATCAGTTCCCCCGGCACAGTATTATAATTGTGCACAAGAAAAAAAGTGTCCGTCCTGTTCAAAATATTTCTATCCTTCCTTTTAAAGCACGGTCGATTTCCCCTCTTTTTATCAACCCGATAATACATCATGTAACGTCTTGCATTTCATATCTTCATCACTATGAAATATTATTTGTAAATTATAATTTATAGTTAACTTTTAGTCAATATTCGTTAACATTACAACAATCTTTCCCACATTCGCATCGCTCGCATCCATAGCGTAGCGATTCTTATTTGGTAGGAATTTCCTATATAAAAAAAGAAGCAATGCACCGTTAAGCACATTGCTCCTCCTTGATATATTCGGAAACAACAAATTTAATATTGTGGATCTATCGCTCCCACTTCATAGTAGAATATCATTCCGTCATAAAGATCTGTAGGCGCCATCTCAACACGATAACTTGAATGCATAAGATAATATATTCCTGAAAAGCCTTCTCCGAGAGAACCCATTGAAACTTTAGAGTTCACAATAGAATGGAGCTTAGCGTTGTTTTCAGGTGAAAGAGATCCAAAGTCAATGAAGAATCGCTTTCCGTCAACATACTTGGCCTGATAAGCAATAGGATCCGCTGTTGTCACATAATAGTCCTTACGCTTATATTCACCGGGGCCTCCAAGATAAACTCTGATATTGGATTTTCCTTTAAAGAAATCTGTTCCGAGGCTGTAATATGCATCACCGTATTTTTCCTTAAGAACACCGCCCATTGTGACCTTCATAAACATGCTCTGTCCCTTCTTTGCAATGTGGCCGTCGTGTCCCGCTAGCATTATCTTGCCCGATCCGATTTCTTTTTCAAGATCAAGGATCCAGCTTACATTCTCAGCCATTGCTGCGTCTCTGAAATTGTTCATTTCCTGAGTATCCTGCATTCCGTAGTCCATTGCGGTACATACATTGTCAGTAATCTTAAGAGCGCATATTGTATCAAAATCGCGTTCGCTTCCGGCAACACCTTCAATAGCCGACTTAAGTTCAGCCATTTCGCTCTTAACCTTATTGCGCTGGTCATCTGATAAGGGTTCTGTACTGTTCTCATCAATAAGAAGGTTTGTAGCGGAAAGATCTACGCCTGTTATTGTGCTCTTTGCAATGTAGTCCAAAAGGAATTGTATGCCCTGCTCGGGATTCTGCATATCAAAGCCGTAAAATCTAAGTTTCTTATCCTCAGGTACCGATGCGTTGTACTGCTTCATCCAATCTAGGATATCCGCCATCTCCTTGGTGTGATAGATTGTAAAACTCATGTTGTTTACGATTTCCCTTGCATCGCCGTCGCCGCCCTGAACATAGGCATTTGCGGCAAGACAATCACCAAAATCCGCTTCAACCACGATCGCACGATAGTCTTTCTTTTCCACAAGCATCTTGAGCATCTCAAGCTTAGACTCCTGAAACTCTTTGCTTCCGTGACTTGCTTCTCCAAGACCAACGATCTGAACGTTATCCGGAATCTCGATTTCTTCAACGGGAACCGCCGCATCAACAACTTCCTTGATCTTGTGACTTGCAAATACTGTCTTGTAGTTAAGCCCTATTACCAGAGCCACACTCACCGTAACTATAATTACCAACAAAACTTTCGCGATTTTCTTTAATACTTTCATTATACTTATTCTCCCCGTAAACTATGTTGTAGTATTGCTTTGAAGTAATTCTGTAAACAAGGGTATAAATTAACAAAAACACCAGACAGACTATCGCAATCGCACAGCAAAAAGTAGACATTTTGACATATAGGATCATACCCATAAACAATTTTAAGATTTTGCTTGCGAACATCATATGCACGATTGCAGTGCATACCGGCAAAAAGAACATGAGCATTACCTGACTCTTTATTACTCCTCTTGCCTCTTTATCTGAAAGTCCTGCATTTGACAGGATCTCAAATCTCTTTTTATCCTCCATGCCTTCAGACATCTGCTTGTAAAAAATGAGCATAACTGTCGCGATAAGGAAAAGTATCGTGAGGAATATTCCAACGAAGAAAACTCCACCGTAAAGACTGTAGAACAATTCTCTTTCCTCGTTTTTATAAGAAAAGGTGCTAAATCCGTATTTTCCGTTTATCTCATCTTTTAAAATCTGTATCTGTTCATCAGTAGTTTTTTCGTCTACATCAAACGAGATTGTAAGTGTATTGGACAACTGAGGAACATCGGGATTATTTTGAATTATCAAATCTTTTTCTGCTTCATTTGCAATAACTATATATTCAACGTCACAAAAATTGGCATAAGAATCATCATCCCCTATAACGTTTCCATCTATGCTCTTTTTTACATAAAACTCTGTTCCGAATATTGAAAAGTTCTCACCCTCTTTTACTTTATTATCTGTACTGTATCGTAAAATCTCTCCGGGACTAAGAGTTTCTTTCTCTCCGGTATATAGATAATAATCATCCAAAGTCACTATATATAAGCAACATGTATTGCTTAAATCTTCACGCGGAAAGCAATCCGGTTCTACCCCTTTTTCTGTTATTTCACCAAAAGAAATACTATATCTTCTACCAATCCTGTTTTCGGCCTCAATACCTGATTTATCAAGTGCTTCATCAACTGACTTTCCTACTTCCTCCAAGGATAAACCATCATCAGATGCCAGACTTATAGCAACATCGTGGGGATACATGATATCAATATTCTGCTCACCAAGCATCATAAGTGATGAAGTACAAGCAAGTAACAGAATCACTCCCGTCGAAAGAATACATATAGACGCAAGTCCCGCAGCATTATGTTTCATCCTGAACATAAGATTTGAAACACTTATAAAATGCTTTGTTTTGTAATAATAATCCTTATTCTTTTTAAGCATTTTCAGAACAAAAATACTTCCGGATATAAAAAGTGCATATGTTCCCACAGATACAAGTACTATCGCTTTAAAAAGACTTGTCATTGCAACCAGGGTGCTCTTAGCTGTAAGAGCCATATAGTAACCGTAAGTAATTGCGACAACACCGATAATAAGCAATATAATCTTTACTTTAGGCTCTTTTTCTCCGACATTCTCACTCTTCAGAACTGATATCGGATTTGCCATATTAACAGTAAGAATATTGTAGATAAGACATACCGCAAAAATAACCATAAAAAATACAAGTGTGATCAGCGTTGCTTTAAGCGAAAAATCCAGTCCTTTCACAAATGGTTGCTTTACAATCTTGAAAAGAAAAAGGACTGAAATCTTATTCAAAAAAGCTCCTGCAAAAATACCACCCCCTATTGAACATGTACTCTGAACAAGACTCTCGATTAACATGACAAAAGTAACATTCTTTTTACTAAGTCCAAGTACGCCGTAAAGACCAATTTCCTTTCTGCGACCTTTCATTACAAAACTGTTTCCGTAGAAAACAAAGATTACCGCAAATATTCCAACAGCTATACAGCCTATCGTCATGCAGAAACGAAGAAAATCTGCTCCATAAAATGCCGGATTTCCATTTTGTATAAGAAACTTACTGTTCACCAATGACAACAATATATGAAAAACAGTAATTGTAACGGAACACAAGGCAATATAAGGAATTACTGTCTTCTTATTATTCTTAAGTCCCGTAAACGCCAGTCTTGTAAGCAAGTTGTTATTCACTGTCCTCTCCTCCTCTCATCAGTACTGTAACTGCATCGCAGATCTTATCAAGCATTTCGCTTCTCTTGAGGTTTCCTCTGTAGATCTGGTGGAACACTTCGCCGTCTCTTATAAACATAACTCTGTCTGCATAGCTTGCCGCAACATTACTGTGAGTTACCATAAGGATTGTCTGTCCGCTCTTGTGGATGTCACGAAGCTGGTGCATTAGGTTTGTAGCTGCCTTTGAATCAAGCGCTCCTGTGGGTTCATCTGCAAGAAGTATCTGAGGTTTGGTAATAAGTGCTCTTGCAACTGCTGTTCTCTGCTTCTGTCCGCCTGAAACTTCATAAGGATATTTGTGAATTAGATCCGCAATTCCAAGCTCTTTTACAAGAGGTGCAACCTTATCGTCCATTGTTCTGTGGTCTTCGCCTGCAAGAACAAGCGGAAGCTTTATATTGTCCTCGATTGTGAAATTATCAAGGAGATTGAAATCCTGGAAGATAAATCCAAGGTTGTTTCTTCTCATAATCGCTCTCTCGTTGTCTTTAAGAGCCGAGAAGTCTTTGCCGTTAACCAGTACTTTGCCGGCTGTAGGAACATCAAGGCTTGCAAGGATATTCAAAAGAGTTGTCTTACCGCTTCCGGACTCGCCCATGATTGCAACGAACTCGCCCTTCTCTACGCTAAAGTGAACATCCTTAAGTGCTGTAACTGAATCTATTCCCATTTTTGTCTTGTATATCTTTTTTACGTGCTCAACTTCAAGTACTGCCATTTTATCTTCCTCCGTAGTTGTATTTATTCCCATCCAATTGCTTTATTATGATATACGAATTGCTCCATGACTATCGTCATTCCCGCAATTCTACAAACATTCGGAAACCGCGAATTTACTACGTAAATTGCTTATTCCTCATGTTTGTTCGGTTTCACAAGTCAAAACGCTTAACATGCAAGCATGTACGCATTTGTGACTTTTGAAACCTATATCATAATAACAAAAAGGGAAATGCAATACCCTTTCTTTGGCTTACATTTCCCACTGCTAATCTTACATTTATGTAAGTTAAGCGATATTTCCTTAGATATACTTAGAATCCCGCTCATTTACCGCTTCTTTGCGGACCGTAATTATGACATCGCATCCCTTGCCAAGTTCCGACTCTATGCGTATGCCGTGTCCAAGCTTGTTACACACGCCCTTGCACAGATAAAGGCCAATCCCGCTTGCCTTCTTATCTACACGGCCGTTGTAGCCGGTATAGCCTTTTTCAAAGACTCTCGGAAGATCATCGCTCTTTATTCCGACGCCGCTGTCGCTTACAACGATCTCTTTTCCCTCATCCGTATCACGGGAAAAGATCTTGATGCCGCCCTCCTTGGTATATTTGAGTGCGTTTGACAATACCTGCTCGAGGACAAAAGAAAACCACTTATCGTCCGTAAGTATATCGCAGTCAAGGTTATTAAGCTCAACCGAAAGATGACGGAAGATAAAGACTGTCGAAAACTTTTTTACCGTCTGCTTTACAAGCGGCTCAAGACTGCACTTCTCAAGAACAAGGTCACCCGACATCTCTTCGAACCTCAGGTAATTAAGCGCCATCTCCACGTAAGTTTCTATTTTAAAGAGCTCGCTCTTACATTCGTACGTGTTTGGATCGGCATCCTCAAAAAGGAGCTTGAGCGCCGCAATGGGAGTCTTTATCTGATGTGCCCAGAGTGCAAAGAAATCCTCTTTTTCCCTGAGCTTCTCCCACATAACCTTGTCTGATCCATCTTCGCTTTCATTATTATATTCCGGAATCTGAGCTCTGTTATGTATGGAATTATTATTTATAAAAGCGGCAATTACCGTAATTATCAGCATAAAAGATATCACATAAAAGATAAACTCACTCTCAATGTGATACAGAGCACTTACAGCCCAGAAAATAAGTATAAATACTGCATTTGCCGTAAGGTATATTCGGTTATTTTTCCAAAATCCGTTATTCCCCAACAATGTAGCCTAGCCCTCTCTTAGTTGTGATGAATCCATATTCACCCGCTGCTTCGAGCTTCTTGCGGATTCTTGTGATATTGACGGTCAGAGTGTTGTCATCAACAAACTCTTCCGCGCCCCAAAGTCTCTCCATTATGCTCTCTCTCGATACGACTTTGCCCGGCTGTTCCATGAGTGTCTTTAAGATCAGATACTCGTTCTTTGTAAGCTCAAGCCTGCTATTTCCTGCTGTAACGGAAGTATCATCAAGGTTGAGGCGCACATTTTTTACCTCAAGCTCATGTACCGAAATGCTCTCTCCGTAGCTCCTTCTAAGAACTGCCTGAATCTTGGCTGTAAGAACCTGGAGATCGAAGGGCTTTGATATAAAGTCGTCGGCTCCCATATTCATAGCCATCACGATGTTCATATTCTCATCGGCAGATGATACGAATACGATAGGGACCTGCGAAACCTTCCTGATCTCACCGCACCAGTAGAATCCGTTGTAGGCAGGAAGCTTTAAGTCCATAAGCACAATGTCCGGCTTAAATTCCTCAAATTCTGCCATGATATTCTGAAAATCCTCTGCTGCCTTTGCTTTCATCTGCCAGGTCTCAAGGTGTTTTGCCACCTGACTTGCTATTATCTCATCATCCTCAACGATAAAAACTTTTTTCATAATTCTTTTTTCCTTCTCATGAACATTAGATATCCAAAGCACAATACTATCTGAACTATCGTAGAACAAGGCGTTGCGAGTCCGATACGAAACAGAGTTACGGGCTCTATCTTACTCATAATAAATGAGAACGGAACACGGATCGCAAATGCGCCTAGGATTCCCTGCAAAAACAGAGCCATCAGAACGGGGCCTGCAAATTTTAAAAGGGGTGCTACTATTTTCCCTTCGGTAAAATCAATATTCTTTTCCATATTTATCCTTATCTTTGTATATAAAATCTAAACTCAAAACACATATATTATATTTAATTGCCACAGGCGATTCAACAAACGCGCAGTTCACATTTACGGAAAAAAGAGCCATCCCTGTAAATAGGATGACTCTTCGTGTACCGGATTATTTTGTTATTTATTATTGCAATTATTATCAGAAAAGATAAGGCTGCTCCCACAAGTTAAGCTTTGTTCCGATACCGAGTTCAAGTGCCTTTTCATAGCACTTTTTGCCCCAGGCAACGTCCTCTACAGGCATTCCGCCTACAGAATAGATAATAACCTCATCGTCCGATTTTCTTCCTTCTTCCTTTCCTGCAAGGATAGCTCCGAGGTTTATAATCTTGTCTTTGGAGAGCTTGCCGTCGTGAACAAGGTCAAGCCACAGACAACCGGGAATATAGATTTGGTTGTATGTCGGGTAAGGATATTCCTCTGCCCAGGCTTCATAGAGCTTAATGTTGTCACATACAAGTTTTGCTTTGCCGCTGCAGATATATTCATCGGAGAAGTCGCAGGAACCGGGAACGCAGAACAGTGCACCAGGCTTGATCCACTCTTCTTCTACGAAAGGATACTGACTTCTGTCCATGCCCATTGATGTTGAAGTCGCAAAGCTGAGGATATCAGAATCTCTTACGCACTCCTCAAGAGTATCCACTACTTTGATCGTTGTGAACTGAGGCAGGTGTTCTTTTACAAAAGCTATACATCTGTCAATCGAAGCTTTGCCCCTACCTTTTATCTTGAGTGTATCAAGTGTGGGGCGTAACGCCGCGAATGTCTCTATAGCCGTGATGTTGATAACGCCGGGACCTACAATTCCAAGTACTTTGGCATCCTTGACCGCAAGGTTTTTTACACCTGCTCCGGGAATACCGGATGTACGATAGGCTGAGAGAAGGTTTGCAGACATAAGAGACAACGGAGCGCCGGTATCCTTGTCATTAAGCATTACCATAAGGATAGACCTCGGAAGTCCTTTTTCTCTGTTCTCAACGTTTGAGCCATACCACTTCATTCCTGCCATGGCCGTCTCACCGCCTACATAAGCCGGCATCGCCATGAATCTTCTGTCGGGGCCGCTCTTTGGCATGTTGGGGAAAATAGGATTGTCAGGGAAAGTAATCATTGTTCCGTGAGAGTTTCCGTTTTCTCCACCCATCAGATAATCTCCTTTGTCGAGAGTTATCAGAAGTTCCTCCATACATGATGTACAACTTACCACATCATTAACACCTGCCTTGATCATGTCAGGCTCACTTAAATATAAAAGATCTAATTTTGTATCACTCATACTGCTTTCCTCCTATTTGCCTTTTTATCTATTTCATCAAGTCCTTTACGGCTATGAAATCTAAAGTACAATTCGTTCTCCATCGCCATTACTTCCTTTACCGGATATGGCTTAAAGAGCGGTCTGTTTATCTTGAATCTGACCCATGTGAATGAATAAACCGCAAGCGCCGCCATGGTTATCAGCACAACTCTGTAAAGTGAGAGCTTTACATCCCACGAAGGGTCAATGTTGTAGATCATATATGCAGATCCTGCAATTCCAAGGATCGGAACGAGATATCCGCAGGGCGTCTTAAAGTTTCTGGGCGCCGCGGGGAGTCTTTTTCTCAAAAGAATTACGTTTATATTTGAAACAATGTAGCTTATAAGCCAAAGCACCGCCAAAACCGAGATCATATATGAGATGGAATCGGTCGATGATAGGCCGGTTATATTAAGTACCAGGAATATCGCAGCCTCCAAAAGGATCCCTACATAAGGAGCGCCCTTTGAATTTTTCTTTTGAAAAAATTCGGGAAGAAGACCAATCTTGGACATTCCCATAAGAATATATGCAAGTGAGCCCATTATCGTATTTACGGAACTAACTGCTGCCAAAAGCGTAATGATCAGCATCCAGTATCTTCCCATCGGTCCCAAAAGAGCCATTCCGTACAGCATCTGCGGTGTCGTGCTTCCCGTCATATCTTCCCATTCGGTGTAATTCTTAAATCCGAGTGTCAAAAATGTCTGCATCGCCAAAATGATCAGCATACTGAGCACCATTCCGAGTGGAATATCTCTTTTTGCATTCTTACAACTCTTGTTAAGAGGGATTACATATTCACCTCCGACAAAAAGGAAAAATGCAAGTCCGCACAATCCGGTGACACTCTTAAAATCTGTTGCAAGGGCCGCGGGCTGTTCGATAACCTCTCCTGTTCCGATTCCAAGAGCTCCGAGAACACCCATTGCAGCCAGTGAAAAGATAAGTGCATAGGCCACAAAATCCTGAACCTTGATAAATACATCAACGCCGTTTAAATTCGTAATTGCCAAAAAAGCTATAAGCACCAGCGAGAACACCCATGCCGGAAGTCCCAGTCCCGCGAACATCTCCGCAAAAGTATTTCCGAAAACAGCTCCTTCAACGGATCCCGCAAGCGAGTTGCAGAGAAGATATCCGCCCACCATACAGATGATGGTGATAAAAGGTCCGACACATGCCAGCGAAAACTGTGCAAGTCCGCCCGTTAAATCGGGCATCATTGAGTTTAATTCGGCAATTGACAACAAAGTAAATATGTTTACACAACACGCGATTATCATAGTTATTATGAAAGGAGTTCCTATGCTGCCCGCACCAATGCCAAGGGTTAAAAGACAACTTGATGCCACCACGAGTCCTACTCCCGTTGCTATGACACTACCCAAACCAATCTTTTTATCATTCATAGGCAACAAGCCTCCTTTCTCAATCGAGTGCACCCTCTTTAAGTGCATCCATTCCTTCTTCACCGGTCCTTACCCTTACCGCATTCGTGACCGGGGTAACAAAAATCTTTCCGTCACCTATGTGACCTGTGTAAAGTGATTTCTCCACAAAATCCAAAAAGCCGTCAACTTCTCTTGAAGGGAGCACAACCATCACAACCTGCTTGGACAAAAGTTGAGGTGTTGTATTTTTTTCTGCTTCATATTCCTGTGTTCCAAGCTGGACACCGCATCCTTTGGCTTCGTAAATAGTCATTCCGGTAATACCGAACTTACCGAAGTTCTTTGTAAGCTCTGCAACCTTGGCTTCTTTTGTGATAATCTCAACTTTTGATAATTCTTCGATCGCAACTTTCATAACGTGTGCCTCCTTTTTACTACTTATATTTTGGCTTTGAATCTACCGTATCGTAGTCCCGATATATCCACTGCCGTCTTTCCTTCATCTATAAGCATTGCCAGCTGCTCTCCGACAGCCGGTGCTATTCCAAATCCATGTCCCGAAAAGGCACATGCTACAACGAGCCCCGGAACTTCATCGACAAATCCAAGTACCGGTACGCCGTCCTGACAGATATCAAGGTATCCTGCCCAGGTTCTTACGATCTTGGCATCCTCAAGTGCTGGGAAGTATTTCATGATTCCTCTGCATATGCACGGCGCCGTTATCGCCGCATTACTCGGTGAATTTACAGGTCCGCAGTCTTTGTTGTTAAGCTCAAGTCCCGACATTCCGCCAAATACGAATGATCCGTGATCTGCCTGATGTCCGTAGAAATCCGCCTCTGCTGTACCGAGCATCTGATTGAACATATGAGGTTCAGCCTCGGTCACAAGGCACTCACACAGTTCCTTGTGCATCGGAACGTCAACTCCTATCGTTCCGAGAATTTCTCTTGATTCGTAACCTGCAGCTACAACTACGAACTCTCCTTCATATTCGTTTTCTTTTGTATAAACTTTGCGAAGGCGTCCTTTAACTTTTCTTAGTCTCTCAACCTTTTCACCTGTGATAAATCTAACGCCCATCTCTCTTGCCTTTTTGTAAAAAGCAAGTGTTGTGACCATCGGGTTTGCATGTCCGTCTGTCGGACACCAGCTTGCTCCTATAACTTCGTCCGAAAGGTAAGGATTGATCTCTTTTACCTCATCAGAATCGATCATTCTGACATCAAGTCCGCAAGCTACCGCTCTATCTGTAAGTCCCTGCAAGATTTTGAGGTGCTCGGGTGTCTTGCCGAGACGAAGATTTCCTTCTTTGTGATATTCACAGTTAACTCCGAGCTCTTCCGAAAGTGTCGGCCACAGCTCTTTTATTCCGTACATCGCAAGCGGAAGTTCCCTTGGGTCTCTTCCTGACTGTCTTACACCACCGCCGTTTCTGGATGAGCCACCGTTACCGATATTATCGCTTCCCTCCAGAACAATTACGCTTTTTCCACGTTTACTCAGGTAATAACTAATGGCACAACCGATGATTCCGGCACCGACAATTACTACATCCGCTTTATTTTCCATTACCATAGCCTATACCTCCTCTGTGCCAAATATTCTCATTTCCGTAGGACGCATCGGAGATCTTGCAGTTGCAGGCTCAAGCTCTGCAGGAGATACACCAAGTTCTCTCGCAACAATACCTTTTACAAGTCTGGAGCAGGTCTGTCCCTGGCAAAGTCCCATTCCCGTTCGCAAATATCTTCTTATTTCCGTGAGCGTCCACATACCGTCATGTACGGCTTTTCTGATCTCACCTTTTGTAATTTCCTCACATCTGCAGATAAGCATGTCGTCATCCGGCTGTGCGATGAATTCACCTATATCTATTGATCTGTCAACTACAGTATTCATAACGATTGCTCCTTTTCACTTCTTTAACTACATTTGAAAAACCTTGCTTTCATCGCATATTCCTTCGGAACCTTCATGGTAAGAAGGTTTGTATGATCGAATGCTCCGACGCTCTTTACGGATACAACTTCTGCTTTGCAGAGCTTCTCGCCTTTTCTTGAAAGTCCGTATCCAACCGTTCCGACTTCGGGAAGCGGGAAGAATTCATATGGAAGGGTTACGGTTGCGCTTCCGTCGCCGCAATCTTCGTTTACAAGGAATATTGCCTGTCCCGAGCAGCTTGCTACGCACATTCCGCAGTTGATACATTCGCTGCCGTCCTTAACAAAAGGAAGGTATGTGATATTTTTTCCTGTCGAGATACAGCCTTTTTTGCATGCATCCTGACACGGGTTGCATGGGATATTCTGCGTACATTCGATCACGGGATGTACTCCCGACTTATGAACAACTCCGGGGAATCTTTCGATCTCATCATCTTTTACATATCCCTTTTTAAGCAGGTTCTTCGATATTTCAATTCCTTCTTCTGTACTCTCTATGATTTTTCCTCTGTTCTTGGGAGCAAACATTCCTTGTCTCAGGCTGTTTAGGTCCGCATCGAATACTTTAAGGAGACTGTCTTTTTCTTCCTCATCGATATATCCGAGGTACTCAGCAACGCACACGCCTGCCATTTTTCCTTCGATCATGGCTGATGAAGCTTCCTCGATTCCGGATACGTCACCAGCCGCAAATATACCTGAAACAGATGTCTCACCATATTCATCAACGATAGGTACCTGACCTCCGCGCTTTGGATTATCTTCCATAACACAACCTGCCATCTTAAGAAGCTGTGACATAGGAGATAAGCCAACCGCCATGCAGACTGTATCAACTTCAAAAAACTTCTCGGTATCCGGTATCGGTGCAAAATGGTCGTCAACCTCTGTGATTGTTACTCCTGTAACACAATCTTCTCCGTGAATCTGCTTGATCGTGTGTGAGAGGTAGAAAGGAACTCCCGTCCTTGAAACCTTTGATGCGTGAACTCCGTATCCTCCGATTCTCGGAGCCGCATCAACAATTGCTACCACTTCACATCCTGCCTGCAAGAGCTGGAAAGAAACTACAAGTCCTACGTTTCCTGAACCAAGCATCAGGATCTTTTTTCCGGGCTGTATGCCGTGCAGGTTCATCATTGTCTGCGCTGCTCCGGCTCCGATAACTCCGGGGAGCGTCCATCCCGGGAAAGTAACCATGTTCTCGGATGCTCCGGTTGCGATTATCACCGTGTCGCCCTTAAAGTGATGTATCTCATCATTGATCCTTACATTTACTTCTTTGTCGGGATATAAGCCTACGACCGTTGCGTTAAGAACAACTTCTACTCCGAGTTCACCTGCTTCTTTCAAGAGTTCTTCGCCGATCTTATATCCTCTTATCTTGGCGTGATGCTCTTTTGATCCGAAAAACTTATGAATCTGCTTAAAGAGCTGTCCGCCCGGTTTATCATTCTCGTCAAACACAACTACCTTCAGTCCTTTTTTTGCAGCCTCGATAGCTGCTGAAAGTCCTGCCGGGCCGGCACCGACGATTATTACCTCGTATCTTTTCATAGAACGTTACCTCCTACATGCCTACTGCTTTGACTCCGTCCTGCGTGTTGACTACCATTCCTTCTTTCAAAGGTGTTACACAGGTTCTGATATTTGGCTTTCCGTCCACAACCATTACGCAGTCGGTACATCTTCCTATTGCACAAAAGAGACCTCTCGGTTTGTGTTCTTTCTTTGTATATCTGTGGATCATCACTCCGTTTGCCTTTAGTGCTATCGCGATAGGCTCATTCTCAAAGCCTTTCATCTTCTGACCGTCAAAGGTAAATTCGACTTCTTTGCCTTTTTCTTTTTTCCCTAAAATAGGATGTTCCGATATTCTAGACATTCCCTTTTCCTCCTATTCTGAAAGCATTGCTTCAATTTCTATTTCCACAAACTGTGTAGGTCTGTTAAGTTTTGAGATCTCAACCATTGTGTTTAGCGGCTTTATATCGTGGAAGAACTCTGAATATGCTTCGCATATGCGTGCCCCCTGCGATATATCCGTCGTATAAATAAAAACTGAAAATACATCTTTGGCAGAGGCATTTGCCTGCTCCAACAGTTTGATCTGTTTTTCGAGTACGTATTTGGTCTGCTCGTAAGCATCTTCGCCGTAAACGGT
This sequence comes from Butyrivibrio sp. AE2005, assembly GCF_000686965.1. Lineage (NCBI taxonomy): Bacteria > Bacillati > Bacillota > Clostridia > Lachnospirales > Lachnospiraceae > Butyrivibrio > Butyrivibrio sp. AE2005. Next base: position 21,358 of record NZ_KK366044.1, on the reverse strand, counting down.
TCCGTCAGGCTGAACAGATGTGGTTCCGCCGATTTTTATATACGGTCCTATTTTTACCATTCTGGAATATCCAACCTTTTCCTCAAGCGGAGCTCCCGAGCTGTAATTTGTTCTTTCCATTTTCATATCCTTGCCCTGCCTTTCGTAAATTCTTAGTTTGTAATAAACAATCTCAACCGGACTATACGCCAAAAGGGCGCTCACACTTTTTTGTGTGAACGCCCTTGTTCTTGCTGCGGTATGTGTTGCTTTTCGTATGTTATATCATTAAAATCCGCTCTTGCAAAACAGAAAAAGGATTTAGCTGTTAAACCAAATTGTTTAGGCAGAGTTAATATTTTGACTTTTGGAGCCGCTTGATATATCATATAAATCGAATTTGCAAAGGCGCACGTTTTTTTAGAACGCGCGCCTTTTTTGTACTAATTTTTATTTGATCGGTAATTATATGTATTGGTACATTGTGTAACGCAGTGCACCGCAGGGGGAATACAATGAATCAGCGCCAGTTACAATATTTTTTGGAAGTATACTCGCAGAACAGCATCACCAAGGCTGCGAACAATCTTTTTGTCACTCCACAGGGACTTAGTAAGACCATCTCAACTCTTGAAAAAGAGCTTGGAGTGCAATTGTTCAAACATAAAAGCAACAGGATCCTGCCGACCGCAGAAGCTGCGCGACTTGCGATCCACGCGAAATATATAATCGATGAATATGATGTGATAACAAACAGGCTTTTCCAGGAAAAATCCACAGTAAAGACCGTTACAATATACTGTTCTTACGATGTTCCGCAGCTTATATCAGCATCTTTTTTCAGGGAGTTTAATGAAGCTTTTCCGAACATAAGGATAAATATAAAAGAATATCCGGATGACTATGCTCTTAAAAAGGTTGAAAATAATGAAGTTGAACTGGCCATACTTCCCGGCCCGTTCAACCCTCACAAAATTTCTTATACTCATTTGTGTACGGAATCTTTTTGTATTGTGGTAAATAAAACTCATCCTTTGGCAGAATACGACTCCGTTCCTTTTTCAAAAATAGCAAACGAATCGCTCGTCATCAAGGATTCTTCATCCTTTACAAGCATCAATCAGATCTATACTTTTCTCGGTTCAAAGAACGCACCAAGCATCATTCTTGAAACTTCCGACGTTCATCTCATCCATCAGATGGCCGAGGATTCTCAGATTGTGGGCATCAGTCTCATGTATCTGGCCCGCAAGATTCGCTCAGACAAGATAAAGGTCATTCCTTTCGACGAAGACTGGCTCTCCAAGAAGCTGTTCATCGTCCACAACAAGAATAACATTCTCAGCAATGAGGCGCTGCTGTTTGAGGAAGCTATCACAAAATTCTTCAGATCAGGTAACTGATGTGATCACAGGATCTTTTTCAACCCGTATGTCCTGATATCTGTAGATTGATTCATACTACACAGTCTGGGAGGTTTCTGAATAATATTCTTCAAGAAACCCATGCATAAATTCATGTCTCTTTTGCGCCATATCAATTGCAGCATCAGTATTCAATTCATCCTTTAAAAGGAGGAGCTTATCGTAAAAATGCTTTATGGAATCTGACAATGGTCTTCCAACTTTCCCACCATAGGCAAATGTTCTGGCAATCCCTATAGCTCCGATAGCATCAAGTCTGTCGGCGTCCTGAACAATCATCCCCTCCAGTGTTTCAGGTCTTTTTCCTCTGTTGTGACTAAAAGACACAGAATTGATTGTTCTGCAAACCTCTTCTATCGTTTCTAATGTCAAGCCCTTTTGTTCCATAAATGACCTGGCATTCAAATTGTGTTCTGTATTGAAAAGCTTATGATCATCAGCGTCATGTAGTAATGCCGCCAGCAAAGAAACAAAGCTATCTGCGCCGGAATACTTTTCCAAAATCATCTGCGTATTGTGATATACACGCATCGTGTGATCTGCTCCATGACCATCCGAGTTTCCTGCAAACAGCTCTTTAACATAGTCGATTGCATCACTGATTATCGTATCTTGTCCCGTTACCATGATTTATCTCCATTTATAATAAGGATTCTATTTACCTCACCAGCGCAACAAAACTGGAAGTTATCGACAAGCCCATCTTCTTGAACTAGCGTTCAAGAAGCATCCCTCGCTCTAAATAGCTCGGCCAACTGGAAATTGTCTATAATTAATCATTTCAGCAAATACTTTTCAAATGCTTTATGGGCATCTATATGGGTATCTTTAAAAAACAAAAAACACCAAATAATGAAAGTTGGAATAGCCATATATGGTGATAAAACATATGAAAGAACTGTCCCTCCCAGCATTAAAGCTGACCATATAAAGCATTGATTTCTTATATCACGGGAAATAGCTGCTCTATCATACATAGCCTGTTCTTCATCCGAAAAAGTATTAAATCCTGCAACAAATTTAGTTGCCTTTTCTTTGAATATTCCAAATAACAATCCTACTATTGCAAATGGCATAACCAATACTCCACACATATAGGCTCCAATATTCATCATATCCTCCCTACAATCGAGTAGACAGATACCTTTCGATACCCGCCCCTCACAGATCCGTACGTGCGGCTTTCCCGCATACGGCTCCTCGCAAAATCTTTCACTTTCATTGAAACAGGGATACATAAACCTTCGGAGTAGCAAGCGGGTAGTATTTCAGCATGTCTACGAATTCAGCCCTTGTGTAGCTTCTGCGGTTGCTTCTCCTGTTAAGAATCTTAAAGAGAAGTTCCCGTGTTTGGAACCAGAAGTTCGCAATCCACCTGCTGTTGAAACTCACGCCGTAATAGCGGTAGTGACCAGCAAGCTTCATATTGACTGTCTTCATAATCAGCTTAAGCGGCGTGTCTCTGTGGCGGTACAGCCACTCTTTCATCGCCTTGACCTTCTTGCGGAACTTCTTCCCCGAGGTTTTGGGCATGATCCAAGGCTTGCCTGTTTTGGATTTACCGCAGTAGAATGAGAAACCCAGAAAGTCAAATGTTCCGAACTTCGTATTTTCTCCGCTTTTAACCCTCGCATTAGCTATGTATCTGCCCATCATTACCATGTGGCTTTTGCTTTCTTCCAGTTCCAGCCCAAACTTATACATTCGTGCTTTCAGCAGTTGGTAGTATTCTTCAGCCTCCCATTTATACTGAAATCCAGCAATGAAGTCATCAGCATAGTTCGCCAGAAAGTTGTCTCCTTCGCATCTCTTAGCGATAATCACCTTATACCAGAGCATCAGGACATTGTGCATGTAGATGTTTGCAAGTATTGGACTGACTATGGAGCCTTGGGCGGATCCTTCATCAGTTGCAAGCAGTTTCCCATCATCCATTACTCCGGCCTTAAGGAATTTCTTCACGAGCCAGATGATGTTTGGGTCTTTGATGTAGAGTTCGAGGAACTTCACCATCCATTCATGGTTCATGTGGTCGAAGAATCCTTTGATGTCTGCATCTACTACATAGCATATCCTGTCGTTGTTCAGTTTGCGGTACACCACCTTGATAGCGTCGTGACAGCCTCTACCCGATCGAAAGCCATACATGTTCTCCAGAAACCGCGGCTCATATATTGCTTCCAGTATCTTCTTGAGCGCCAACTGGACTATCTTGTCCTCATAGCACGCAATTGCCAATGGTCGCATCTTGCCGTTATCCTTCGGAATGTACACCCTCATCGCAGGCTGTGGCTTGTACGCTTTTCTCTTTAACCTTTCCACAAGGTCTGTTACATTTGCATCCAGGTTTCCGCCGTACTCTTCCTTCGTCACCTCGTCTATACCGACTGCTTTGTTGCCGTCCAGTTCTTTATGGCACTGTTTGAGCATCTCTGTGTCTATCAGATGAAACAACGATGTGAATTCCGGCTTCGGCATATGTGCCGATTTGTCCGCTATTCTTTCTAATTTCGTTTCCATCAGTTCCTCCGTTCCTGAGCACGGCTGATGTGTCCTCAGAAAGAGTGATTTTGTGTAGTCCCCTTCCCTCCGGCGGCATTGCCCGCTTTCTTCGGTACTATGAAGCTATCTGACTGCCTATAGCCCATTTGCCTTTCTCCCTGTTATGGTCGGCCGGCATACCACTTATACATTATTGCCTTTCGGCTGATATGGGAGCTACAGGCTCTCCCCAGTTGACTGAGTAATCACGACGTCAAGCATGATTGGTTCTATGACCCCGCAGCGTGAACAGCTACTCGCCTTATCGTTTCTGTTCCTGTTGCCTTCCGCTGAAATTAAGGCGTCGGCCAACTGGTTGGTAAAATATCGAGGCTCAATCACCATATAACCCTGCTTGCTCGCTGTCTACGCTTGTCAGATGCCGTTACCGGCATCATCCCAAGACTCGCTACTGGTGGGTGGCTAACCCTTGCCAGACTGGCTTCGCACCAGTTAGATTACTCGCCCTTCGTCTGGGCGCACAATTCCGATTTGTTGCTCTCTTTTTTAACCTGAGCATATAAAAAGAACTTTTTCAATCATTTTATATGTGTTTGGTTGAATCTAAATATTTGCCAGGCATATAAATCCTGACTATCCCTAGCATTTTATATGTATTTTTGCATTAACTCCACGGTCAAACAACATATAAAACACTCTCCAGCATCAATATTTATATGCTTTTGTCATAGAAAATGCCAGGAAAAAGCATATAAAATTGAACATTTTAAATCTTTTATAGCTAGAAAGCTCAAGATTTCTAAGCCATCCTTCATCATCTCCCCAAAGCCTCATCAGCTTTGATTTTTTAAACAAATTCCTTTGCGTAATAATGTATGCAAAGCCAATTTTCAAAAGTCTCACCTGTAAGTCCGGCAAACTTCTTGCCTGCTTCGTTCTCACAAATAATACCAATCGGAACATTCTCTGATTGCTCGCGATTACTAAGTTTATACTCCTTTAGCATTTCTAATATATCCCTAAAATATCAAGCTCATCTCCGTCTTTGGTAATTCTAAATTTCATGTCGTCATTCTTTTGCATTAGTTGCCTCTACTATCTCCTATCATCTTTAGTCCTCTATAAACCTGAAGTCATACGACTGTAGCCTCTCCACGAAAGATTACAGATACATGAGTAATCTTGTTTTCTGGATCTGGGTATTCCTTCTCGAAATGCATCCCTATAGATTCTGCAGTCTTATAAGAACCGACATTTGTATATTTGCAATATGAATAGAGTGCAGGATAATCCGTGTTAGCAAATGCCCAGTCTCGTACAGCAGCTGCTGCCTCCTTAGCATAGCCTTTACGCTGATGATCTGCGCGAATGTGATAACCAATCTCAGGGAGCATCTCACCTTCAATATTCTGAAGTGTCAATCCACAGTCACCAATCATATCCCTGGTATCTTTCAAACATACAGCCCACAGTCCAAAACCGTTATCACGATATCGGTTCATATTTCTTTCGATCCAATCGCTGACTCTTTTCTCGTCAAAAGTATATGGATAATGCAGCATGATGTCTCTATCAGCAAGGACTTTATATAATGCATCAAAATCATCAATGTTCATTTCCCTAAGAAACAATCTGTCTGTTTCCAATATAATTCGTTGTTCCATTTATGTCCCTCCTATTGTAGCCAAATTATTCTTCAAACACCGATTTGCATATATAAGCCTTACGCTATAACCAATAATTTAAAGTATACATATTCCCGCTATTCTCTTCAATTATAGATAAAAGAAAACCCCCTGATAAAATCTGGATTTTTAAATCTGCCCCTATCACAACTATTACGTATTTAGGCAGTATGTTTCCAGCTTCATAATCTGCCCAAAATGGCTCACTTCCAATTTTGGGCAGACATTTTCTGCATCTTTTGCCTGCCTATATCTCAAAGCTACTAAATATAGGCAGACATTTTAATGCAAATCTGTCTGCCCCAAATACCGAAAACCTCTATCTAGGCAGATATTTCCCTTCAAAAACATCTGCCTAGATCCAGCTTTCTTAGCATAGAGGCAGGCAAAATCAAATATAGCTCGTATTGGTTCGATGCCCCAGTCCCATAAATCAATTTAAGTAATAAAAAAGCAGGCAAAGAAAAAATCTTTGTCTGCTTTGACGTCCATATTTTGAAATTATAATAGATAAATTGCCTTGCATTTGGCTAAACTTATCTTGCTAAAGATATTAACACTCTATGGATTAATTTTGCAATGTATTTTATACAAAAATTTATTATTTTATTTGTTTTTTCTACAAACAATTATTCTATGCCTTATCTGAAGCATTTCGTGCACTCTTAATAAGATCAAGGAGCCCTTTTTCTTTGATAATGGCTATTCCCTCGCCTTCGCTTCCAAGTACGATAAGGTTGTCACCGGGATTTATGTCAAAAATCTTTCTGGCTTTCGCAGGAATCACAATCTGCCCCTTATCTCCCACTTTCACCATTCCAAATATATGCTTTCCCTTTGGCGGAACTTCTAATCCCATATTCTCTGTTTTTTCTTTGTCATAATTAAGAAGATCGTCGATACTTACAGAAAAAACATTGGCGATATTACTGCACTTTTCAATATCGGGAAGTGATTCTCCCGTTTCATATTTTGACAACGTCTGCCTTGATACTCCAATCTTTTCCGCAAGTTCTTCCTGCGACATATTATATAGTTTTCTAAGTTCTACAAGGTTATCTTTAAACATAAACTCCCCTTTACTTTTTAGCGCTGATTCCAAGTACCGCCCACCTAAAGAACGGAATCCTTGAAATAATCGCATATAATCCGTATCCACCCGCAAAACCTGCAATAAGGCTTAGGATATATGCTGCCAAAGGCGAGATCAACCCCGCTTTTGCCGGAAAAAGAGCTACAGCTGAAATGCCCAGATAATGAAAAACATACAAACCGAAACTATTCGTGCTCATCCATTTGGTAAACTTCGTTTCGCTGTCAAAAAATCTTGCAAATCCGCCAAGTATGGCAAGGCATGCAAAGTAGCTGTAAAACAAGAACAAAGGTGACCTGTTTACGGGCTTATCCGCATAATTTTGGCCAAAGTATTTTATACAAAACGCCGCACCAAGCGCTATAGCTACAGAGCAAAAAACCCCAAACCATTTCTTTAATATATCAATCACTTCGTCATGAGAAAAAACAAAATATCCCGTAATGAAAGCTGTAAAATAAAGGCCGAACCTGTAAACGCAGATAATAGGTGTGTTCAGTATCTGTCCCGCTCCGTAAAAGGCTAATGATAAAAGAATAAGCGCCGGAAGATTTGTCTTTTTACCTGTGTTCAGAAGACGGTTCTTTTCAATCTTTCTGATAAGAATAAGTACCATGGAAAAGAGCCACAACACCTGAATATACCAAAGCACTCCGATTCCCGATGCAAGCATTATCAGGTACTTGATAACCGCTGGAATATCCATGCTTCCCGCATCACCGAATGACATGTTGATATAGCCTTGAATAAACTGAAACGCGACAAGGCCTATTGTGCATGGAACAAGGAGCTTTGTTGTTCTGCTTCTAATAAACTCTTTGTCCGTATGTCTATCCAAATACAGTTTGGAGCTTATGCCTGAAACAGTGAACAGGATTGCCATGAACCACGGGAAAACGATGTACATATACACGTCATAATACTGCACCTCAAGGCTCGTAATCTTGCCAAGGGTCCCAGCGATGCCCTCACTGTTATACATGTAGAGAACATGAAAAAAAACAACCAATACAACTGTAACCCATCTTATGTTGTCCAAGTATGATTTCCTCATATTTATCCCACCTTTGCTAAATATTTTAACATTATATTAGATCCGGTAAATATGAAAAACCACCAACTTTTGTTGTCAAAAATTGATGGTTTGTGTTAAGGATAGTTGCAGAAGTTTTATTCTGATTATGCCAATAATGTGGTTACGGGCTCTTTTTCCACGCGGATGTCCTGGTATCTGTAAATTGACATGACAAGGCCGAGGAGGATGTAGCCGGCCATGATATCGTTGACGCCGAGACTGAAAAATGGAAGTGTAGTCGCCGCCAGCGGAAGAAAGCCGAATACGATCATAATGTTTGAAACAACCTGTACTGCTATTACAATACCACAACTGCATCCAACTATAGATCCAAGAATGTTTTTCTGCTTTATGGAAATACTGAATACGTAAACCGCAAGAGCGATCAAGCTGATTATTATCACTGCAACAGCCAATTTGCCACATGTTGCGGCTATTGTAGCCAGTATGTAATCAGCCAATGACTCCGACATGTTTTGTGCGACCTCAATCGCGCTTTCGCTTTTTCCTATGAAACGGCTTCTTAGAAAAATATTATCCAGGCATCTATTAATATAATTCATATACTCCACGTCAGTTGTATCAACACTGCCGAAAGTCAGTCCATAATGCAAAAGCCATATCTTTAAACGCATCTTTTGATAATCACTTGAATTCATAATACGCAGAATAAACAATGCCAAACTCGCAGCAAAGCCAATTCCCATTCCGGTCAATACTTTTAGATTATTAACTCTGTACCAGTTCTTATTAAGTGCAATCATAAAAAGTATACTCTCTGAAAACAGCATAAATATTGCAAAAGGCAATGTTATGTCACCGTATATCCTTGCTGAAACCACAGGTGCAATCATCCATAAAAAGATCTTGAACAGTGCGTCGACACCCTTGTTTCTATAGTCATACAATATTCCCGCAAACATAGGTAAATACATTAAAAACAAAGCCCGTGATGAAAAAGTCAAACCACGGATACAAAGAAACCATGTAACTCCATTAATTTGCCATCCAAAAAAATAAAAGGAAACTGTCATCAATATCAAAAACACTGCAGCGATCTTACAGCTTCTTCCTGCAAGAATTGTATAATCCAAGCGATAAACTATTACCATCACTACCAAACCCAATAAAACAGTAAATATCTTCCCAAATAAAAAAGGTCTGAAATAGTCACCATTTGTAATATTACCTGAATTCATCGCGAAATACATAGGATACATCACTCCCACACTGAGAATGCTTATGTAAATAACATACAGCAAAAACTTCCATTCCAAACGAGGTCTGTGTATGCGGTCAAGATCAACTCCCACGCTCACGGGATCGCCCATCTCTTTCACCGCCTGCAATACCGCACTATCATGATCCATGCCTTTCTTTTGTAAACCTTCGGCGCGATCCTCGATATGCGCCTTTAATTCATTACTTGCAAATTCTCTTGCTGTCTTATCACGGATCTGGTTCTTAATTTCAGCCAAGTACTCTTCAATTCCCATTATGTCTCCTCTCTCTCATGCTAGTGTACTGTCTTGTTGATAATTGTCGATCAATGTAACATCACACCGAAAGCGCAAGTACATTCGCAACCGCCGCCGTATAAGTGTCCCATTCTTCAAGTTTGCTTTTCAGAAACTTTTTTCCCTCACCTGTTATGGAGTAATATTTTCTTACTTTTCCATAGCCGGCTTTCTCATACGACACGAGATATTTCTTTGATTCCAGCGAATGCAAAAGAGGATAAAGCGTACCGACCTTAAGTTCAAAGACATTTTGCGATCTCTCGCTAAGTGTCTCGATCATTTCATATCCGTACATGTCTTTTTCCGAAAGCAATTTGAGCAACATCGTGCCCATGCTTCCGGATAATAACGTCTTATCTATAGTATTCATCGCAGCATTCCTCCTATATCGATTATCAATGTATATCGATAGTCAATATTCTATATCGATATTCGATATAAGTCAATATACTGCATCTGTTTGTTTTTATTGAATTGCTTCTTTTGAAAAAATTACTGATTATCTGAATTCATCCCTATGTTTATCAAAGAACCCGAAATAAGTCCTCACTCCTTCGAGCTCCGTCCACTTCTTAATATCAACAGGTCTTTCATCCAGATCGTAGATCCGTGCGCCTTTAAGCGCAAGCAGAAACGGTGAATGAGTCGCAATGATAAACTGGCAGCCGAAAAACCTCGCCGAGTTCTGAATGAACTCCAATAGTTCAAACTGCCTCTGCGGAGAAAGTGAGTTTTCAGGCTCGTCCAGCAAATACAAACCGTTGTCTTTGATCTTCTCAGCAAAGTATTGCAAAGCGCTTTCACCGTTGCTGTGTGTAATGACATTTTTACCGATTGTTTCCCTTACATATCTCGATTGAGTCTTTGAGCGGGCGTCTACTATTTTTTTGAGTTGCTCATAATCGTCAAGCGATTGCATCCGGAATGTGGAATTCTTATTCTCAATCCACTCATCAAAAACCCGTTCTCTCTTGCGGTCCACGCCCTCATTAAGCGCACGCAGATTGAGCATGAAATCAAACACATCATCGCTTGTGATCATTCTAATCTCTTCGGGCTTTTCTCCGGGAGTCATCTCAAACGAGCACATTTTCAGATAATCACCAAAAAAGCTGGTCTTATTAAACAGTGTATCCCGCTTAGCCCCTATTTTTTCCGCCATCAGATTAAGCGCCGTGCTTTTTCCGGAGCCGTTGTTTCCGTACAAAATCGTTATTTCCGAAAAAGATAAAGACTCCAGCATATTTTCTGCAAACACGCCAAAGGGATAAAAAGAGCTATAGCATGATCTTCTTATGTAGTTTACAAATTGTTCTTCCGCGTTAATTCCGGGGAACTTAAATGAATCGATGTACATCCGGTGTATGTTATGCCTTTCTTTTATTATGCCATTCTTGTTATGCCTCTTTATATTATGCACGGATATATATGTTCCGCACGCCGGCTATTTGTTTTGTTTTCTAAATGCTATTTATATCTTTGATCCCAGAGAGTATCTTAAAAGAAACCGGCCCATTTCTATCAATTTATCCGGTTATTTCGGTAATGCTGTTTATCAGTATTTGAACCGATACTTTTCAAGATTCACCTTACCTTCGGAAACCTCAACTCCCTCACTCTCCAGTATCTGTGCCTGTTTCCACGCTCCGCCGAATGCATATTCTCCGGCAAGTTCGCCCTTGGCATTAACAACGCGGTGACAGGAAATCGTACTTGGATCGGGATTTTTATGAAGCGCATTACCAACAGCCCTTGCCATCTTCCTGTCGCCGGCCATTTCCGCAACGTCTGCATATGTTGCAACTTTCCCTTTAGGAATCTTCTTTACCGCTTCATATATTCTTTTTGTCGGAGAGTCCGTAACAAGATCGTAGCTCTCAGCAATCATCCTCTTTATGACATCATCTGGAATTGAGCCATCAAGAACAATCGTGTTCCAATGCTCCTTGTTCTGATGATATGCGGGAAGTACTGATTTATATGTCTTTCGCCAAAGGTCGCGCCACTGCGGATCAACCTTGAGATTTAAATTGATATAGCCGTCCTTTTCATATGTCCACAAAAAGGCTTTCTTGGACTTTTTTACCCGAACAAGCTGCCAATTTGTATCACGAAACGGCGCCTCCCTGTAGGTGTCCGGAAAAGACAGACCGTAGTTTAGGGCTTCTTCTCTTGTTTTCATAGGTGTCTCCTTTTTGACACTTTGATGTGCTTATTCTGATGAGATAGTGCGATTTTCTGCTTTCTGCACCGTATAAATTCATTGAAGCTGTTCTGTGCGGTGCAGATTATTGTTTTCGCACCATACAGGTTCAATCTGCAATCGGATAAACAGCTCTTATATGCTGCCTTGTAGACCGTTTACTCTAAAACTTTTTTCTTTGCATCTTCCAATGCACTTATCACCTTGTCACAGAACTTGTCAAAATCCGGGTCTTCTTCATATTCTTCGGGATGCGAAAGAACATGATCAAGGGCCATACGGACACCCTTATGGAATGGAATATTAGTGGTCATATGAGGTACAATTCTTTTTAGCTTGGCATTGTCAAATACCACAGATACTGCCTTGTCTCCGAGAAGTTCTCCTCTAAAGTCATAGCCGTATTTTTCACCCACATCAGCAAGAAACTCAGATGAAACGTGGTATGCTTTAAGTTCTACAGAAAGGGCATCTGCAATAGTCTTATATATCTGATCCCATGTAAAGATCTCATCTCCTGTTATCTGGAAGGCCTCTCCAATAGCATGTCTGTTTCCCATAAGTCCTGTAAAACCTATGGCAAAATCCCTGTTAAATGTTACAGCCCACAAGGAAGATCCATCGCCCTGGATGATAACGGGCTTTCCTTCCTGCATCCTCTTTATCACCTGGTAAAAGCCCTTCTTGCCATGAACCCCCAGCGGAATATGTCTCTCGTCATAGGTATGACTTGGCCTTACTATCGTTATAGGAAATCCATTTTCACGGTACTTACGTAAAAGAAATTCCTCACAAGCTATCTTGTTCCTTGAGTATTCCCAGTAAGGATTTGCAAGTGTTGTCCCCTCTGTTATCACATAGGATGCGGCCGGTTTATGATAGGCAGAGGCTGAACTTATGAAAATATACTGATTTGTTTTCCCCTCAAAGAGTTTGTAATCACGCTCAACTGCACTGACATCAAAAGCAATAAAATCACTGACAACGTCAAATGTCATTCCATCAAGTTTCTTTTTCACATCCTCTTCATCATTTATATCTGCAATTATCTGTTTAACAGCCCCGGGAACTTCACTCATTCTATTTCCTCTGTTAAGAAGATACAGTTCCCACTGAGGATCCTCAGCAAGCCTTCTTACTATTCCCATACTTATTGTTCCGGTTCCGCCAATGAATAGTGCTTTCATCTCCCGCTCCTCCTTTTACACTTTTATGTGGATTACATCTATTTTTTCAAATAACTATATGGACAATAATATTAAATCTATGAGTAATTATATCTATAGTAAAAGCAGCATACAATCCGTAATCCGAATCATACGCTGCCAAATTATCCTCCATATGATCAACCATCTCTCTACAATCACTATATGTGATTCTGTATATTGGACTTGAGCCTTCAGGCTTCTCAAGAGACTGGTGATCATATTGATCCAAAAGTATAAGCGCCTGCGTGTATAGATTTACAGCCTTGAGCACATCCTGTTGTTCAATATCAAGCGTACCTGCAATCATCTTAGTTTGTATTTCAACGGTTTTCTGAAGTGCCTGTAGCCTGCGTTCATTTATTGCATAGCCATTTAAAGTATACTGTTTAAGCACCAAACTTGCCCATCGTCTGAAAGCTATACCTCTTTTTGAATTAACTCGATATCCAACAGAAAGTATCATATCAAGATTGTAAATCTTAGGTTTTCTTCCTCCGGAACTTTTATCGGAAAAACCGATAGAAGTCTCATCCAGCTCACCCGTATCGATAATATTATTTATATGCTCACTAAGAGTGGCTTGCTTAACACCAAATAATTCACCCATTTGTTTCTGTGTTAGCCAAACTGTTTCTTGCTCAGGACATATCTGCACCTCTATCTCTGTATTCCCGTCTGTAAATAAAACAATTTCATTCTTTGCCATTAAATTCCCCTCTATCCTTCATTATTTTCTCATATTCAAGCTGATAAGCGATCAGCCTCGGAATATACTCCGGAGGAGTCCTGCGCCCTGCTTCCCAATCCTCTAAAGTACGAACCGGTATACCAGTGCGAATCGAAAACTCTTTAAGTCATGATAATATCAAAGATTTGCATTGACCAGTTTTAAAAACTTCTTATCATTCATTTGCTCATTAGTTACATAATCCCCATCACAGAACAGTGCATATGTGGTAATTGGTGTTGGAGCATTCTGAGCCTGATCTCTGGTCTCTATTCTGATCGCTCTAAACGGTATTCCATTGTTCTTAGCAGTCTCTTCCAAAACAGGCACATACTTGGCATTAAATGGGCACTGATTCGTGTAATAAAGCACGTATCCTTTTTCATCGATACGAGGATGCTTTGCACATTCCTTGAAGCATGGTGTTTCAACACTTTTTTCAAAGGACAGATACCACAGCTGGATTCCATTATCGGCTTCATCACAAACTTGAAAGCCTTTGAATGCTAGAAACTTTGGATCAGAAAGGAATGGCTTTTTCTTAGCAGCAGATAATATGCAAATTCCCTTCTTCCCCTTTTCCTTACTGTCCTTTATGCACTCATTAAGAAGATCACTTGAATATCCATGTCCCTTTAAGGAACCTGAAACCCACAGACAATCGATATACATATATTCCGATGCATTTATCGGATTCCACGCATACTCTGCCGGGATATATTCAATAAAGCATTTACCGCGTTCGACACTCTTTAAGAAAACAAGCCCTTCATCAAATCTGTCAGCAAGCCAGGCTTTCTTGGATGAAACCTGTATATCTTTATTGTTTGATATAGCACAACAAATGTGTTCTTCTTCAAGATTATCCTTGGATACTCTTATATACTCCATCTTCAGCTCTCCTTTCTAATAGGATGTCTTATAACCGTCTTAAGCTTCTCTGGCACCACTTTCCTTGCATCGCTAAGGTAAATCTCATGGTGCAATCTTTTTTCTGTGATATCTAAAACATATCCCTGCTCTTCTGCAAACTTATGCATCAATTCCACTGTTGCAGGCTCGTTATCATAGGCACCAACATGCATACACTGGACACAAAGTCCCTCATCGTAAGAAAAGAATTCCACCTTGGAAAAATCTTCCTTTTTCTTGACTGTAGCTTCTGCAATAGCCCAATCAAAATCTTCCTTTGTCGCAAAATCCGGCAAACGTATTACAGATATCCAGTTAAAATCAGTTTTACGAGCATAATCTATTCCCTCTACTCCGTTCTGCCACCAAAAGCCTTCTAATGGAGGTACTACATAATCAAAATAGCCCTCGATTTGATGACTGCCTTTTTTACTCATCTTGATAGTGAATGCGATCGAGTACAAAAGACCTATGGTCTTCTTGTACTCGCCGTCCTCTTCGTTAGGATCACCACTGCCTCTCACGGCAATATAGTTCATCTTCGGAACCGTCACTATGGAAGGCGTATCTTTAGGCATGTAGAATTCTTTGTACTCCTTCTTGTAATCGAATGCCATGTCTTTATTCCTCCGAAATGTCTTTTGACTCGTAAGGCTTATTCCATGAACCAATCTCAATCAGGTTGCCTTCAGGATCTGCTATATAACAGGTTCTCTGCCCCCAGGGTTCTAGTTCAGGTGCAAGGACTGATGTTGCACCATTTTGTACAGCCTTATTATAAGCTTCATCCACTTCTTTAAATGTATCAACATAAAGCGCTATTTCGAAATGTCCGTTGAGACCTTTTATGTACTCATACCTGCGTCTTGTCATCTTCTCAAAGTCGTTCCTACCGTATAACAGAAAAAGGGTCCCATCCTTCACCAAATACACATTGGATGTATCCTCTGTCTCTTTTATTTTAAACCCCAGCACATCCCTGTAGAAGCGTACCATTTTGCCCATATCCTCAACAAACAATCCAAAACCATCAAGTCTCATTTTCATTAGTCCTCCTTGTAAATCGTCGCCATTTTCTGTACCATCTTTGAAATCTGCCTCCTGGCTTCTACCGGCTCAAGCACTTCTGCTTTATTTCCAAAGGTCATTATCCATGTGATCAAATTATCTAAGTCCGTGTAATCCGCAGTAAACATAAGTCTACCATCCTCTGTTTCCGTAAAACAGTTTGGTCCGAATTCCTCCACCAGGCGCCACTTTACATCCTTTGAAAACAGCGCTTTTACCTTGATTCCACCAGAAAATATCTTTTCTGTAGACAGATCAGGTAATGGAGCGTTTCTGCAGACAAATCCTTTATCCGTTTCAACCACTTTAACCATGCGGTTTAATTTAAATAGACGATAATCTTTGCGCTTTTGACACCATCCATAGACATACCAGCTGCTCCACTTAAACACTACATAATATGGCTCAATAGTTCGTTTTCCTTCTCCCGCCTGAGCATAATAGTGGAAGGTCAAAAGATGCCTGTTTTCTATCGCATCCTGAATAGTAGATATCTTTGGAGCCAGCGATGTCTTGTACCAAGAAGACAGGTCGATAAGGACAGAATCCCTACCGCTGATAAACTCCGAAGAACCTGCCTGGAGCTTCTCCATAAGCTGCCCATAATATCCGCTTCCACTAACACTATCAAGGCTTCGTAGTCCCGCCAGGATCATCTGCATGTCACGGGATGTCAAAAGAGTCCTATCCATCTTATAGCCATCCATGATGCTTATACCGCCTCCAACTCCCTGGGTCGTTTTGATTGGTATTCCTGCCTGACAAAGAGTCTCAATATCTCTGTTTATTGTTCTTCTAGACACCTCGAAATGCTCAGCCAGCTCCGGAGCTGTCGTCACCTCTTTTTGCAAAAGAATTGATAGTATGCCGATCAGTCTGTCTATCTTCATTTGATCACCTTCTATGATTATCATACAAGCACAAACATGTCATCTATATGTCATGTTTACATTCTACACTATTTTAGACAATAAAAAACCCACAACCAGATGGTTGTGGGTTTCTGAAATCTGCAACTGCAGATATTCTCATCTCTTTGAGAACGATTTTATGTGATGAAATGCCTTATTTAAGGCTTTTTCACATCAGGTTGCTGTTTACCTGCCTCGTACAGTAGAAAGCTCAGGCCTACTGTATAAGACTGGTGACATTTTTTCAATCATATTGCCTCACTTCTCATAAGCTTATTCAGTAATACTTATTGTTACGTTAACTTCCTCGGAACCAAGCCTTTTTTTCATTTCTTCCGCAGATGTATTATCAATATGCCCGAGCTTTGTATAAGCCCAGCTATTTGAACCGTAAAACACTACCAGCTGATTACCTGAATACAAAACAATGTCCCCTGCACTTGTAGTCATCTGCTTATCATTTCTTGGAATAGACTGACCAATTGAGCCAACCTGCTCAAAGTCGCCATACATAGACATATCAATGACGATAGGTTTATCTTCAGCCAGATTCTTCAGAGCTTCTACTGATTCATTTTCTTCCCAGCTTACCTGTATCTCTTCATCATTTATAAAAAGCTTAAGCATATTTTCCGTCGACCTTTCATCATTAGTAATTACGTCTTCCTCATCCTTTAAGTGATCTTCCGTTGCCGTATTACTGTTCGTTTTAGCATCAGCTTTAACCTGTGATTGTATTGTTTCTACATAATTGTCTTGAACAAAATCAACCTTCGAGTGAACATGTGCATTCTCATTATATCCACATCCAGTAAAGAGATTTACAGCCATCACACATAATGCTGTAAGCGTTTTACCTGTATTTTTACAAAAGAGATTTTCCAAACTCATAAGCCTCCCGCTTTTCCTCTTCTTTGCCTTCTGCTTCACCCATGTCATTTATTCCGCCACAGAACAGTGAACCTTTAAATGAAGCTTTCTCAAAACACTCTACCCAACCATTCAGACCACTGACAGCTTCCTCAGGAACAAATGTCTCATCTTCAGCAGCAGTCGAAAGCATATAGACATTACGAAATCTATAGTCAGAAGGATAAAGCGGATTAAGTCTGTCAAGGAGAGTCTTCATCTGTCCGCTCATCTCGTAATAGTAAATAGGGGTCGCAAATACAAGTGTATCTGCATTCTTTACTTTTTTCGCAATCTCTACAGCATCATCATTTATCACGCACATCTGCGTCTTTTGGCATGCAAGACATCCTTTGCAGAATCCAACTGTTTTGTCCTTGAGGCTGATGACTTCCACATCATGTCCCGCAGCTTTTGCTCCATCAGATACTTTATCTGCCAGAATATCAGAATTGCTCTTTGCTCTAAGACTTGTCTTTATTATCAAAACCTTACTCATTGTCATCTTTCCTTATTTAAGATATTCATTAAAGAAGCTCTCAAGTTTGTCAAACGGAATATAATCCTTATCTCCTCCATCATACAAATCTGTATGAACTGCATCTGGAATGATCATCAGTTCTTTATTATCAGCATATTTGCTGTCCTTTATCATGTCGGCATAAGCGTCTTTACTGAAGTAGCATGAATGGGCCTTCCCGCCATGTACAAGAAGCACTGCACTTCTGATTTCATTACTGTATTTAAGGATTGGCTGATTCACGAAGGATTCACAGCCTATCACATTCCATCCATCATTGGAATTAAGGGAACGGGCATGATATCCACGATCAGTTTTGTAGTAATCAAAATAGTCTTTTACAAAGAAAGGTGCATCTGCAGGTAGAGGATCTACAACACCTCCCGCACGCTTATATTCTCCATTCTTTAAATCTTCAAGACGCTGAGCGCACATAGCCTTCTTCGCTTCATATCTCTTGTCTTCACTGTCATCGGCATCAAAGTAACCTTTTGCATTAACTCTTGTCATGTCATACATGGTCATTGCAGCTGTAGCTTTGATTCTTGTGTCAAGAGCAGCTGTATTGATAGCCATTCCGCCCCATCCGCAGATTCCTATGATTCCTATTCTTTCCGGATCTACCTTTTCATTAAGTGAAAGAAAATCAACTGCAGCCATAAAATCCTCTGTATTGATATCAGGTGATGACATATATCTTACATTGCCGCCGGACTCTCCTGTAAAAGAGGGATCGAAGGCTATTGTAAGAAATCCTCTTTCTGCCATAGTCTGGGCATATAATCCTGAACACTGCTCCTTAACAGCTCCGAAAGGTCCTGATACTGCAATAGCCGGAAGCTTGCCATCTATATCCTTTGGTATATACATATCTGCCGCAAGAGTTATCCCGTAGCGATTTGCAAATACCACCTTGCAGTGTTCTACCTTCTCACTCTTTGGAAAGGTCTTATCCCACTCTGTTACTAAATTAAGTTCTTCTGTTCTGATCATCATTTAATACCTCCGTCATCTCTGCTTCATTTCGTTTTCGATTTTTCTTAGCATGAAATCCATACAGTCAACTTTTCTTCCGCATTTGTGATACTCGTCCATGGCACGGCATCTTTCTTTTTTCAGAAGCCTTACCATTTCATCAATACTGCCTGACTCAAATCTTTCCAGAATAGTGTCTGTTGCCTCATTACAACATCCCGCATCTGAAAGGCTTTGCTTTAGATATTCTTTATCCATGAGTATTCCTCATTTCCATGTAACTATTTCACTTACAATTCTATTGTATGAGCTTGTAAGATTTTTTACTAATAGTTATAATGAATATCATATTATTCCATTTCGGCATATCATTTAGCAATGATCAGTACAGGAAAGGAAGCACCATGGAAATCAGGACTTTAAGATATTTTTTAGCTGTAGCAAGAGAAGAAAACATGAGCAGAGCCGCTGAGATACTGCATGTGACTCAGCCAACTTTATCCAAACAATTAAAATCATTGGAAGAAGAATTGGGTAAGAAGCTATTTACAAGGCACAGTTTCAGTATAAAGCTGACAGAAGAAGGAATTCTTCTCAGAAACCGCGCAGAAGATCTTGTGAGCATGGCTGATAAAATCGAGCAGGAATTTGTTTCACTTGATGACATAAGCGGAGGCGATCTTTACCTGGGACTTGCAGAATCTTATCAGCTAAGATTCCTTGCAAGAGCAATCAAGACCTTTAAAGAAAGCTATCCCAATCTCCACTATCACATCACAAGTGGTGATACAGAGCAACTATCTGAAAAAATAGAAAAAGGACTTCTTGATTTTGTTGTTCTGGTTGAGCAGCCGGACATCAGAAAGTATGAATATATAGAATTTCCACAGGCTGATACCTGGGGACTTATCATTCCTGAAAATGACCCTCTGGCAAAAAAGAAATCCATTCGTTTGGATGACCTGATAGGATTACCTCTTTTCTGCTCAGATCAGGCTTGGAACGGGGATATAAAGAAATGGGCCGGGAGCAGATTTTCTGAACTTCAGCTTGAAGGATCTTTTCGTCTTTCCTACAACGGTTCTATTTTCACAATGGAAGGTCTTGGGTATCTTCTCACCTATGATCACCTTATTGATACATCAAAAGACAACGGCCTTGTATTCAGACCGCTGTCTCCTAAGCTTGAAAACAAAATATATTTCGCATGGAATCGCTATCAGACATTTACACCTATAGCAGAAAGATTTTTATCGCACCTGAAAGTTCTAGTGTTATAATCCATCGTTTTGGTCCACTAACCCCGTCCCCCAGGTCCACTTTCGGCACAAAAAAGACCCGGTACTTTCGTACCGAGCCTTTAAAATCTGCCATTGCAGAAAGATTATCTCTTTGAGAACTTTTTGATGTGATGAAGTGCCTTATTTAAGGCTTTTTCACCTCAAGTTGCTGTATACCTGCTGCGTACGGTAGAAAGCTCAGGGCTATTGTATGCGGCTGGTGGCAACATTACTATTCTTTTCTGGTAAACCAGCCAGGAGCTTTGTGTGACAATCTCACAAGGCTACCATCTTTGTAAATTGCAAATCTCCTAAAATCTTCTGTGTTATCATATACCGCAACAAGATTACAAAGAGGAAGGACTTTCCAGAAAACTTCTAATGAAGCGATATATCTTCTTTCGATATCTGCCTCAGCTACTCCATGTCCACCTTGTGATACTCTTTTTGCAACACGCTCTTTTGCAATCTCAACACTATCTAATCCAATGTAATGCATTTCAATTAAATAGCCATTCTCTTTTGCCCTTGTAATATTTCTAATCACTGAATTACCACACAATGTAGTTTCTTGGTTAAAGCTTACTCCATTTTCAATATATGAGTTAAGAAGCGAAACTGCTCTTTTCCCGGCTTTGAAAATATCAGCCAGACTCTTCCAATCTCCTCCAAATTCCTTAAGTATCTCATCCGCATTTACTCTGTTTTCACATTTAAGATCCGGATCAAGCTGATATAACGTAGATTTACCTGCGCCATTAACTCCCGCAACTATAGTAAACTTTTTCATCTACTCAAAAAAGATTCCTTTCAACAACTTCTTTTTGCCTTCTTTGTAGTAAAAAATCTCCTACCATCTCATAGAAATCTTTTTCTTCTTCAGTCTCACTCTCAAGAACAAGCTGTAAAGTATCCTTAGGATTTAATTTAGCTATTTCTTTATAGATATCACTATATTTTTTTACATCACACATAGACGTACCTCGTAAATCAATACAATAATTTTAAAAAAGAGAGTTCACGCATGAACTCTCCGGTCTATGGGCATCTCAAGATTCCATAGCGCATCCACTACATAAATCGCTCACTTATTAGGCTGTGCATCACCTTTAATAGAATAGCCAAGCTCCACGCTCGGCTAGGTCCCAAGTGTTATTCGCACCTGGCAACTCTGTTATTGATATAATAGCATATTTATAGGTTTTTTCAAGTTTGATCCATCATTTTCTCAATCAACAAAGTTGTAGAATTCTACACTTTTAGCGATTACTATAAATCGAGTAGAAGGCGGTGACTAACCGCCGTCCTCTCACAGCACCGTACGTACCGTTCGGTATACGGCGCTTTCAATAGTTGACGTGCACAGA
>NZ_JMMD01000020.1:0-66528 GCF_000686965.1 Butyrivibrio sp. AE2005 | reverse complement strand
AATGGTTACCTCTTTCAAGGCATATCGCAACAGATCTCCCTAGGTACCACACGTTTCTTCCTCTCCATCTATCTGCCTCATTTATCATGCATGATTCCGTGTAGTTATTGGGCTTCGACTTGTGGAGCAGCCTCACCCTCATGCATAACCTTATATGAGATTTCTGTTCGTCAGACCAGAGATTTGCCCATGAGTTAGTATGTTCCTCATATCCAGCTTCCTTCAGATTCCATCTCACGATGGACACCCTTGCCTTCGGCTATATCCTTCCCACTACCAGGTGGATTCGGGACTTTAACCCGTTAGAAACGTGCGCCGCTAGGCGCACTCCGCATAAAAAGAAAAAGGATTAGATTGTGCACAACCTAATCCTATCACTATTTCGAATATTTTAAAAGTAAAATTTTTATAACCAATTAAACCGACTATACAAGCTCATACTTTTTAAGCGCATTCCAAATTCCGTCATCCTCAAGATGAGTTGTGACAAAGTCCGCTATATCCGCGATCTCATCAGCGCATCTTCCCATTGCAATAGCCGTTCCTGCAGTCTGCATCATTTCCATATCATTTACGCTGTCACCAAAAGCGAAAGTGTTTTTTACATCTTCAGATAAGAGTTCACAGACTTTCTCAATTCCCGTACCCTTATTAAAGCCCTTGGGAACCATCTCTACGACATGCTCGTTGTGGATCATATAATCATAAAGATCTTCAAGCTCAGCAAAACAGCTCTTGGTATCACATCCCGTCGTCGCGCATGACAATTTGTTGATATGCCAGTTTCCCCAATTATCATTGATACCGCGAAGTCTGTCTCCCATATCTGCCATAACTTTTCTGCCGTACATATCATTTTCAAAATCTTTTCTTTCCATATAGAGATATTCCGGGCCTTCAAGGATTGGTCTGAATCCATATCTTTGAACCGTTTCCACAGTTCTTATCGCATCATCTTTATCCATAATTCTGTTGTAAATAGTCTTTCCGTCGTATTCGATCATACATCCGCACGCCGAAACGATACCGTCAAAACCCATTCCCAAAAGTTCTTTATTGCTTACAAAAGATCTTGATCTTCCTGTGTTTATAAAGCACTTATGTCCGTTCTTCTTTGCCTTCCTTATTCCTTCTTTTGTGCTCTCCGGGATGTAATTCTTGTAGTCCCAAAGCGTTCCGTCAATATCAAAAAATAGAATCATTAATCTTTTCCACCCTAAATCCATCCTCCATCGAGGGTTATTATCTGTCCGGTCATATATTCGGGCGAGTCCGCAAGCATGACCGCAAGCTTGGCAACTTCTGTCGCTTCGCCCATTCTTCCGGCGGGTATCTCATCCTCAAGTGCGCTGAGATCTTCCTCCGTCAGATGTTCTCTGTTCATCGCGGTATCAATAACTCCGCACGCTATGGCATTAACCTGAATGTTACTTGGCGCAAGCTCTTTTGCCAGCGCTTTGGTAAAAGCATTCACGCCGCCCTTAGATGCGGAATACGCAACTTCACAGGATGCTCCGACGGAACCCCACACTGAAGTTATGTTTATTATCTTACCACAATGTTTCCTCAACATGACAGCAGCAGCTGATTTGCATGTAAAAAATACCGAATCAAGATTAGTGCTCATTACCTTTCGCCAATCAGCGACACTCATATCGGTAAGGAGCCCTATATGCGCTATTCCCGCATTGTTTATGACAACATCTATGTCTTTTATCTTCCTTGCAAAAAGATCCGTCACCGAATCATAATCAGCGGCATCGCAAGTGAAACTGCTGCATTTTATACCGTACTCGTTTCGAAGATACTCGGCAAAACCGGCCAACTGCTTTTCGCTCTGCTTACAGGTCAAAAAAAGTTCATCTCCCATTGCAGCGAAAGCTTCCGCAATAGCCTTTCCTATTCCTCTTGATGCACCGGTTATAAGGACTTTTCTGTTCACTTCGCGCCTCCTTTATATTAAATCAAAATGCGCTGCCCCCATAAAAGAGCAGCGCACATATTCTGTCTTGTATTAAACGATCAGCCTTGCAGATCACATACAGCCATTAGCAGCAATGTGAAAGTGCATCGATAACAGTTTCTTCAACAAAAGGCTTTGCAACAAATTCTGCTGCTCCGAGCTTAACCGCTTCCATCATCTTATGCTTCTGTCCTGCAGCTGTAATCATAACAACCTTTGCATTGGGATCAGCTTCTCTGATAAGCTTGAGTGAATCAATACCGTCAAGTACAGGCATAGTGATATCCATGGTAACAATGTCGGGCTTAAGTTTCATGTACTCATCAAAACCTTCCTGGCCGTTAACAGCTTCACCTACAATTGAATAGCCGGCTCTTTCCAATATATCTCTCAAAACTTTTCTTGAAGTTCTGGAATCATCTACTATTAAAACGTTCTTCATTTTCTATATTCCTCCAACCTATTACATGGTCGTTATTTTTGTGTCTTTTGATACTGCAATGAGATATTTAACCTCACCACCACAGATGTAAACAGGCATTACCATGATCTCATCACAGCTAGCTTCTGTTTCTGAAACAGAGAATGCAGGGGGCTCAAGCTCAATGAACTTTGATTCCTTACTCTGTTCTGTTACATATAAACCGTTGATACAATTTATAAGTTCGCAAACCGCGTCAAGCGCGTCTTCTCTTGTTTCAATAAATTCTTCCTTAGTGTACGCTTTAGCCATTCTCTGCACATCTTCAAACTTGCCTGAAATGCCTACAAACGCATTCTGATCTCCATGGAATTTCTGATAGCCAAGGACTTCATCCTTGATATTTTTTGTCGTATATGCCTTTCCGACAAATACATGACTATCCACGAGTCTGTACATATTCTTAATACCCATGGAAAACATTCCTCTGTACATCTGGTCTTCAGTCTCAAGGAAAATAGGCACGATCTTTTCAACATCACCGGACTTAAGTGTTGCCATATCCGACTCCGTGAAACCGTGAAGTTTCTGATATTCTTCCTCCACCTCTGCCAACTTACTCATGGAAATAGCTCCCATATCCGTAAGTGCCTGAATAAATGCGAGATACGGATTTCCCTGCAACTCCACAAGACGGCTTACCTGAGTCTCTGTCAAGTACCCACGCTCGATGGCAATATCACCAAAACGCTTATCCATAGATGCCTGCATGGCATTTACCTGTTCAGCCTGTGCTATAGTCATAAGCTTCTCTGCAACAGCTATAACACCAAGCTTAGCGCAATTGGATTCTTGTATCTGATATGCCTTCTCAAGCTGACTCTTGTCGAGCAAGCCTTTCTCAACCAAATATACACCAATTAGACGATCGAACATTGCTGTAGCTCCTATACATAAAAATTTGTTTATAACTTACAGTACCATTTTAGACCATTATCCGTATATAAACAAGACTATTTATTTCGCTACATAACAATAAATTGTACACCAAGGAGACGCTGAATCATTCATCGTTCACCCGGCATACAATTTCCCGGAACGTTTTATTATATTTTTCTTAATTATTTTCCATATGCGCCATCGCGCCATTCACAGCCCTCTTTACAGCGTTGTCGTCATCAGCTCTTCTGTTCTGCTGTGCCTTTGTCTCTCTGTAAGCTCTGTTGGCGCTGTCTATCGCAATTATCTGTTCCTTCGGCATGAAAATCCTGTGTCCCGCAGGATTGATCGCTACGCCGTCCTTATCTCGGATAAATCTTGCAATGTCGCTAAAAGAAAATACTGCGGCATTCCACTCATGTCCGAGCTTCATTTTCCCAAACTCGAATCCGTCGGTGAATACCGGCATAAAGATCTTATCATCGGCAGTCTTTACCATGAAGAATGTGAACTTTGTATCTTTTCCCATTCTCACTCTGCCGCTCTCTGTCTTTTCAGCATGTCCCTCATACTGCATGGGAACTATATATTTTCCGTTAAAGAGATTTCCGATCATTCTCTTTTCTTTAAGAGCAAGTATCTCATCTCTCTTCTCATATTTTACGGGCCATCTGCGCTCTTCAAGCATATCGAGCATTGAGAAGCAAAGCTGCGGATTTACGGGAGCATCTTTTATAACTCTGTTCCACTCGCCGGGAGCAGCTGAGATCTCGTCTCTCTTAAACTTCACTCTGTAAGCGCCGTTGTCTATTATCAGATCCTCAAGGCCGATGCAGTAAAGGAAATCAAAATATCCTTTTCTTGCCGCACCTTGTTCTTCCTGCTGCGGTTCAACCTCTATCTCTTTTACCATAACCTGACGGTACTGCTTCTTATAAAGTTCTGCAGCTTCTTCCGCCATCTCTTTTCCAAAATACAAAAGACCGTATCCATGATCGATAAACGGATATCCCGTCGACTTATCATAGATCACATATAGAATTTCAGCGTCTCTGACCCTGCGGATTATTTCGTTGTAAACTTTTCTGCGATTTCTCTCATAGTCGGGAATCGGAACCTCTCTGTCAAACTCATCAAAAGTCGTAAGAACAAACAAAAGCTCCTGATCGTTAAGTTCCCTAAGTTCATCTATCGAAATGTCATCCTCATATATTATCTGTCCGATATCATCCTTGCGTTCCTCGGATACAGTCTCAGCAAGACAGCACTCGACACCCGGAAGATTCACATGATTTAACTTCGGTATTGTCGGCCAGTCAAGGGCTGCATGAGCTTCTCTTACTTCCTCAAGTTCCCTCTCTCTTGCTATTCTGATTTCTTCATCAAGTTGTCCGGGCCGGAGCGCCTTCTCTTTTTTTCCCCCCAACAAACTAAATAATCCCATCTATATCCCTCTTTCGTCTGATGCTGTAGTCAGCTCTCGTAAAATGTTTTTGATACCCCTGCAAGATACTCGGGGTCACGGCTTCCCGCGGATTCATAGGGCGAATGCATTGCAAGCTGGGCAAGTCCTATGTCCACCGTGTTAATGGAAACCTGCGATGTTGAGATATTACCGAGCGTTGAACCTCCGGCAATATCCGAGCGATTGGTAAATGTCTGATAGGGAACATTCGCCTTCTCGCAAATAAGTTTAAATGTGGCTGCGGATACCGCATCCGTCGTATATTTTTGATTTGCGTTATATTTAATAACGATTCCGCCGTTCATAAGCGGTCTGTTTACAGGATCCGCCTTTTCCTTGTAATTGGGATGTACGGCATGTGCGTTGTCGGCGGAGATCATGAAACTGTTTGCAACAGCTGTGAAATACTGCTGTTGCGTTCTTCCAAGGCCTTCATTTATCCTGATAAGCGTATCCTTCAAAAATGTCGAATCCGCTCCCTGCTTGGTTCCGCTTCCGACTTCTTCATTGTCGAAAACGCAGTGCAAAACAACATTCTCAGATTCTTTTGCTGTAATAAACCCCTCGAATGTGGCATATACGCACTCCTGATCGTCAAGTCTCGAACTTGCGATATACTCATTGTTTGCGCCCCAGAATGTGGGTTTCACCCTGTTGTACAAAAAGAGATCATGGCTTAAGATGTCTTCTTTTTTCACCCCTGCAGCCTCTGCAACCACTTCAAAAAAACTGCCCTTGGAGCTTAAGTCTCCAAAAAGCGGTATGCAATCGGTCTGAGGATTGTACTTGGCTGAGCTGTTTGCATCTCTGTTCATATGGATAGCAAGTGAAGGTATCATCAAAAGATCTCTGTCCACATTTACGAGTTTTGATACAAATCCGCCTTTTCCATCTCGCACGATAAGTCTTCCCGCAACCGAAAGCGGTCTGTCAAACCAAGGTGCGCAGAGCATTCCGCCGTACTTCTCGGTATTTAATTTTACATATGCCGAAACTTCCTCCATCTCAGGATTCTCTTTTATCTTAAAAGAAGGAGAATCACTGTGACTTGCGATCACATAAAAACCTTTGAACTTCTTATCGGGTATCCTGAAAGAAATCACAGAAGAATCGTTTCTTGTAACAAAAAACTTTCCGGGCTTAAGTTCCCACTCCTCAGATTCCTTCAGTTCCACGTACCCCCTGTCGTCAAGCTCTTTCCTAAGATTGTCGACCACGTGAAAACATGTAGGTGATGCGTCAATAAACTCAAGCATTTTTTCTGTTATATTCTTCATATTACTTTTCCGCCTTTTATCATATTTATTGCAGTTTATGTAAACTACAACCAAATATAATTATAGCCTAAATTTGTTTTCAAAGATATGCGATCATCCTGTTATCGTCATATTAATTATATAAATAAAGCATTAACATTCTAGCACGCACAGGCTCAATATATCAAGCAGTTTTCATAGAACTATATGTAAATTTTTTTTGAACTTTTCTATTCCTCTTAAACCGCATAAAAAGAGGGCTCCGACTCTTTGGATAGTCGAAAGCCCTCATGGTCACTACATTTTTATCATATTAAATTTACGCATATACAAACCAGATGAAAAGATATCCCACTAACACTGCAGTTAATGTAAACGGAACTCCTATCTTCATGAAATCACCGAATGAAACTTCGTAACCTTCTTTTCTAAGCATTCCCACACCGGCGATATTTGCGGAAGCACCGATAGGTGTAAGATTTCCGCCAAGTGTTGCACCGATCAAAAGTCCGAAGTACAAAAGAAGCGGACTTGCCGACATCACGGCAGACAAACTTCCAAGTACCGGAAGCATGGTCGCAACATACGGGATGTTATCGATAAACGCCGAGATTGCAACAGAACCGAAAACTATAACCGTGTACAGCATAAAGACATTTCCTTTTCCCGCATCGGCTATGATATTTGCAAGTTCGTCAATGATGCCGACATTGGTAATTCCGCTGATAACGCAGAACAGACCTGCAAGAAGGAGCATCGTATCGTAGTCGATTGCTTTGAGCGAATGCCACATACTGTCTGTTCCCTTTGAAAGGAAAATTTCCCAGATGATATTGATGATTCCGCATACCATACAGATAACACCGTTCGTGATCTCAGGCTTATTCTGGAAAAAGGATGCGATAACAAGAAGCACAACGTGCCCAAGCATCATTATCGTAGGAACATAATCGGTTACAACAGTCTTCTCATCTGAGCTTACGGGTTCTTTGTCTTTTCTGAAAAGAACCATCATGATAGGAACCGTAGCAAGCGCTCCGAGCTCAACAGCAAAGAAAATTCCAAGCTTTCCGTCCATCCAGAAGAAATCGTTAAAGTCCATCCCTGCAGCTCCTGCGAGCATGATGGATGTCGTATCTCCAACAAGTGTCGCAGCTCCCTGAAGGTTTGATGAAACCGCGATACATATGATCATCGCAACAGGCGAGATCTTGAGTTTTTTGCAGATAGCAAGTCCAACAGGTGCAACCATAAGAACCGTCGCAACGTTATCGATAAATGCAGAAATGATTCCCGAGAAAAGAGACATCGATATCGTAACCCACAACACATTCGGCGCAACATTAAGAATCTTGTCCGCAATGTAATTGGGCATCTTGGATTCTATGAAGTAATCAACGATTACCATAGTTCCAAAAATCATCATAAGGACGTTCCAGTCTATTGCCGAAAACACCTGATTAAACGGAAGAATTCCCGTGATCACAAAAATAAGCGCCGTAGAAAGCGCAACGTATGCTCTTTTCTTAGGCAGAACCACCATAAGAACATACATTATTACAAATAAAACAATGGCTAAAGTTTTCAAGTTTCTTTACTCCTTCTGTTGAAAAAACTTTTATCACATATAAAACCTGATCTTCAGGTCATGCACATCTTCCGCCGCTTCCCTGCAAAGCCTGCAAAGCGCATCAAAATATTTTCCGAGCCTGTACTGTGCAAATTTGGCATTGTAAAAAATAATATTCCAGCCGTCGCCGCTCTCCGTAAGAACATCATAGAGCGCGTCAAGATTTCGGCCGTAATAATCCGGAAGAGGGAGCTCTTTTACAAGCTCTGCCTGAAGTCCCTCCGGCGTTGCAATTTCTGCTAAATCAATATAAAAAACCTTCTCCATAGTTTAATACACCTGCTCAAAGTTTTCATAATGATCGTCTGTATAATACACACTTCCGTCGTCTGAGTAAACTATACGCTTTGCTCCTCTTGAATCAGCACCCAGCGTATCTATATCACATTCTTTGTACTTCTTTCCATCGGGGAGCTTTCCCTCGTTGTTGCCAAATCTGTCTCCGCCTATGCACTTTCCTTTGGCGAATTCATCGAGCCCTCCGCCTGTCCAGCCAAGCTTTTTGGCCTCATTCTTAGTGATGAAATTGGAAGGAAGTTTGCCGTAAGTGTGGATATAAAGAGCCACATCATCTTTTGATGTATACGTTCCGTCTTCAGAAACCGCAGATGCCTTCTCATTATCACCTGCTGCCGCTGCATCGGAACCCGCAGCATTTGAAGCTTCTTCTCCTGAATTACCGCTCTCCGACACTTCACTTACAATATCGGACGCAAGCGCATCACCGTCCAAAGTTATCGCGTTGCCCGCTCCGGCAGTAAAAAGAATCGACAGATCCTCGGCAGAAATATCGCTTATTCCTGAGTTATCATATGAGGATGCATCCTCGCCGTCCGTTATACCGCGCGCTGCGAATATTCCGGAACCAACCGTCGTCAAAACCATAAACAACAGCATTATAAACGCAACTATCCTAACGCTGTTCTTACCTTTTTTCTTAAAAAAATTCACTTCTATACCTCTTTTTAATTCAATAACTTTTCATCCGATCGTCAAATATACATGTTCTCGGCAAGTTCTTCCCTTGAAAGGAAAGGCGCAAGATCTTCAAGCGGAGGACTTGAAAGACTTCCGTCCGGCTCTCTTCGCGCCGAGCTCTTGGGTGCCCAAACCTGCTCAGTATCGGTATAAACTTCAACGAACACAGGACTCTTGGCATCTACCGCCGTCTTCATCGCATCTTCAAGCTCATTTCCCGTGACCACCCTGCTGTAGGGATAACCGAACGCTTCCGCAATCTTTTCAAAAGACGGAAATGCGAGATCTCCGCTCTCGGGGCCAATTCCGACTTTTGAATACTCTTTGAACAGATTGTTCTGAGTAAGTCTGATCGAATGATAGCCCTCATTGTTTATGAGAAATACCTTGATAGGGAGCTTATTTGTGATAACAGTCTGAAGCTCCTGAAGGTTCATCATTATACTTCCGTCGCCTTCAAGACATATTGTTTCTTTTCTTCCTGCCGCGATGCAAAGACCTATCGCTGCGGGAAGACCATATCCCATGCTGGCTACCGCGTTGTTTATTATAAATCTCGTGCCTTCTTTTACTACCCAGCTCTGGTGGCCCGCTACGCAGCACGCACCGTTACTTACTGCAGTAAGACTTCCCTTAGGAAGTGCCGCAGAAAGAGCTTTGATAAATCCGTATACATTAACCTTGTTATCGCCTGTATGGAGCTGACTTTCCGATACAACGGGATATTTTTCTTTCCATGCAACGCACTGTTTTCTCCATGCATCTGCAGGAGAAACGTAAGTCTCGCCACACTTATCTGCTGCCGCATAGAGCTTTTCAAGAAACTCTTTTGCGTCAGCGTGAATCTTCATATCAACATGAACAGTGTGTTTCTCCATCTCGGCAGGTTCAATGTCGACCATTACGACCTTGGCAGCTCTTGCCCATGTTCCCCATGTGTAGCCTACCTGTCTGATTGAAAGCCTGCTGCCTATGACGATGACAAGATCCGCATTCTGTATCGCAAAGTTCCCCGGTCTGTCACCCATATTACCGCCGCGGCCGCAGTAAAGCGGATTGTCTGTTTCTATAACATCAATTGAATTCCAGTATGTACAAACGGGAACTCCGAGTTTATCCACAACTTTTCTGAACGCGTCAAAACCACCTGAAATACGCACTCCGCCGCCTGCATAGATGACGGGACGCTCAGCTTTTTTGACCATCTCGATTACTTCGTTTATTGTTTCATCAGAAACTTCCGGAGTCTCTTTTTCATAAGAAGCTGCTTCTTCCTCGCTGTAGCCTCTGAGCGAATCGGGATCGATCTCAGCGCCCTGGAAATTAACGGGAACATCGATCCACACAGGGCCCGGTCTTCCGACGTTCATAAGATGCCAAGCTTTTTCCATGTGATATCTTATGTCTGCGGGATCTTCAAGCATAACTGCGTACTTGCACATGTGCTCAGTCATGCGGGTTATATCGTACTCCTGATCTCCGAGAGAACGAAGTCCCTTGCGATCATACTCTTTTCCCATGAGCTTATGCTCATATCTGACTGTTGTGTCATAACGAACCTGCCCGCTCACTACAAACATAGGAAGCGAATCAAGCCAGCCTCCGAGCACTCCCGTTATCGCGTTGGTTCCGCCGGGACCCGAAGTCACGCAAAGAGCCGCAACTCTTCCGTCATATCTTGAGTAGCTCTCAGCCGCTATAGCCGCGCCCTGCTCATGATGGAAGTGCGTGCATGTCATTCCTTTGGTATGGCCAAAAGAATTATTCAAATACATAGCGCCACCGCCTACTACAGTGAAACAGTCGGTGACGCCCTTTTTTACCAAAAATTCTGCTATATAATCAGAAACTCTCATATTTACCACCTTATCCAAGGTGCTCTACCTGTTTCAACAAGTTCCGTAAGTTCGTCCCTTTCTCTTGCCGTATCCATGCACTTCCAGAAGCCGTCATACTTGTATGCGACCATCTCACCGTCTTTTACGAGATTGTGCATAGGTTCTTTTTCAAAGAATGTCGCATCGCCCTCGATATAATCAAAAACTCCTGGCTCAAGAACCATGTAACCACCGTTAATTCTGGCGCCGTCCATGCTTGCTTTTTCTCTGAAATCTTTAATGGTAGAACCATCACCTTTATCAATGTCAAACACACCAAAACGCTGTCCGGCAAGAATCGCAGTCACAGTCGCAAGTTTGCCGTTTTCCTTGTGGAACTCAAGGAGCTTTGTCATGTCTATGTCACACACGCCGTCACCGTAGGTCATGAAGAATGCCTCGTTTCCGACATGCTCTCTTATCCTCTTGATACGTCCACCCGTCATGGTGCTGTATCCTGTGTCGACAACAGTTACCTTCCAGGGCTCCGCCTTCTGTGAATGGAACGTTGTCTTATTCTCATTTGCGAAATCGAAAGTCACATCACAGTTGTGAAGATAATAATTTGCGAAATACTCTTTTATCACTTCCTGCTTGTATCCCGCGCATATAATAAACTCATTGAATCCGTAATGCGAATATTCTTTCATAATGTGCCAAAGTATCGGCTTTCCCCCGATCTCGATCATTGGCTTTGGGCGAAGATGGCTCTCTTCACTGATTCTTGTTCCGAAACCTCCCGCTAAAATTACAACTTTCATCTAATCTCTCTTTCCTTCCCGTTGGGTTACATAGTGCCCCGGTGTCGGAGATTTTCCGTGACCACTACGGCAATATGTACAATTTTTGCTCTATTTATATCAATAATAAATTACATAGTAATATACTACTTTTTGAAATTTTTTTGTAGTCCATTAATTATATGTCCACGTTCTCCAGCATTACCGGAATTTTCCTGTTCGCACATTCCATAGCTATAACACCGGTGTCACCGTAGTATGCGTCCCACATATCAATAAACTCAAGGCTCTGGTTATCTTCATCCCAAATAACACCTTCTGCGTTCTTTACTTTTTCTACAAATGCAAGGTATCTCTCACGAACATCATCTTCTGCCTTATCAAGGTTTGCAGTCAGATAATCCTGGGGAACAAAGATTGCAACAAGTTTTCCTTCTTTTGCAGTCTCCGCAAATGTATCAAGAACACGCTCAAATTTATCGATTGCTGCTTCGCCGCGGCACATGAGAGTACTGATGGTGTAGTAATAAATGACTGCCTTTCGGTCTGCATATCCACCGAGGAAATCATGCCACTTTTGTTTCATGGCTGCATCATCGGCTGATTGTATTTCATCATGTCCGTGTCCGGAAGCATCGATATTCTCTGCATGCGCACATACTGCGTTTTTAGTATCATCTGCTAAGCCGTCGCTCTGCACACGTTTCTGCCAGTCTCTTCCGACATATGGTGAAACTTCGATTTTGTTTTCCCAAAAAGCCCTTGTCTCCTCGCTGGAAAAGCCTATCAATTTCTGAAGATAGAGTTCTCTTTGCTTCTCTGACTTAAGAAGCACCTTATCTGCGTTTACTACCGCAGGCTGCTCCGCAAGTATCTCAATACTGCGGCACGCCTTGTCCTCACTGTCGATTGGATCGTCAATGTCAAAGCAAGGCACATAAATAAGCTCATCCGTCGCATTTATTATATTCGACGAATAGAAAAACTCATGCACGGTAAGCGACGAATTCCACTCATCATAAGGCACCTGTATCACTATCGCATCAGGATGAACTCCCGCATAGTCGAATTTCTCGAAATCCTCGACATTAAGATACTTAGGGAAAAGAGCTCTTTCATCATGCATATCACCAACTTCGCCAACGAAATTGGTATCGTAAAAACTAATCGGAATCACATGAACATCATGTCCTTCCGATACGTACTTATGCCACAAGCCTTCCACGGTATCCCACCAAATCGCCCTGCAAGGCAGGAAAAGAATAGTCTTTTTATCCTTTTCTTTTTGCGGAACAAGCATTTTTTCCATATATCTTCTGACTGAAACAAGCATTTCATTGGAATCAAAAGTATACCTGAACGGATTATGTCCGATTTTTTCAGCAAGCGCTCTCTCCTGACTGATATACACGGGATACTCGTGCATTCCGCCGCCCTTATGTATCTCCATGTAGTTGCCGTAATCCAAAGCCAATTTGTAATCATAGCAACACGGCACCTGTAGCAGCGTATTCTCGAACTCCATCTCAAAAGATTTATCCATGAATTTTTTGGGATAAATATGATTCCCATACTGGAGATAAAAAGGCATCATGGCCACTCTGTCAGCCTCAGACACAGGACACTCCATGTATATTTTTTCGATCAGCTTCTGAAGCTCATGTTTAAGCTTTTTTCCCCTGCGAAGATGAACGTGATTTTCTTTTTCAAGATTTATAACAAGAGATTCTATATTATTTGCAAGACTGCCCAACTCGTCCGCTGCATCAACGGCGTCATGTACCAAGATTGCCCGTTTTACTCTTTCAATACGCTCTTTTTCTTTTTCCTCGTCATTATAGACTCCGTCCATGGGAAAAATATCAACTCCCACCGTATAAGGACATCCGCTGAACTTCGAAAGATGATTCTCACTGCAATCTATGGTGTTACAATTGACTATTCTTCCGAGAAAATTGTCATAGCCCTCTTCGATATCTTTTAGTAAAAGAACTATGTACACACTCGGAAGCTCTTTCTTTGCAAGCTCAAAAAAGCGCTCATAATCATCGCGCAACATATAAATATCGAAATCATCATCCCACGGAATATATCCACCGTGGCGCACTGCACCTAGAAGCGTTCCATAATCCGCGAACCACTTAAGACCATGTTTTTTGCACAGCTTATCAATATCAGACAACATCTGAAGCTGACCTGCCCAATAGCGCTTCATCATCGTTGTGATATAAAAGCCGTTTCTGACTTCCTCTCTGAAAAAAGAATCAGGAAAACTGATCTCATCAAGCGGCACAATATTCTTTTCTTCGGGATTATTTATTCTCATCAGATCAAACTCGCTCCTCTTTCAGATATGAAAAATCAAGCTCTCTTATCGCAGGGATAATTTTCGAATACTCGGTGTTTTTTCCGAACAAAAGAGTTGTACCGAGAACAAAACCGTCCATCTTCTTTGGAACATACTCTTTCATTCTCTCCGCGCCGCAAGCTCCGTCCCAATAAAGCTCAAATCCCATTTTTTTCCTGAGGTGAAGGAGCGCGTCAATTTTCTCACCAACGAAAGGAAGAAACATCTGGCTGGCGTTGCCCGGATTAACCGCCATAACAAGAACTCTGTCAACAATGCGAAGCTGCTCTCTTACAGACTCAACACTGGTTCCCGGATTTATCGCAATACCCGGATGCATTCCGTAATCAATTATCTTCTGGATTGTCGCAGACGGATGATACTCCGCCTCGGGATGAATGTAGACCGTATCTCCCTCGCGAAGATACCTGAGAAAAAGCTCTATATTATTCCTCGGATGCTCGATCATCAGATGCACATCCAGAGGTTTACTGCTCAATCTTGCAATCGATACCATGTCATAGAGCGACATGGCAAAGTTATTAACATACCTACCATCCATGATATCAATGTGAAAAGAATCTATTCCGGCCGCCTCAAGTGCCTTGACCTCTTTCTCAAGATTACCGAAATCAGCGCACATCATGGACGCCGTAAGTACAAATTTATTCATACTGCCCCCTCAAAATATATGAATTGTTCCATTCATTTGAAACCTATATCATATACATTTTATCATAGATAATGCTTTTGTCAGCGTTCAGCCACGCATAAACGCTGAATTTTCAAGATATTCCAAAATCTGCGATCATAACAGGCTTTCCAACAGCAGAAAAAGCCGGCACAAACGGCGACGGACTTCCGTAGTACGCATCATATTCCTGCG
This sequence comes from Butyrivibrio sp. AE2005, assembly GCF_000686965.1. NCBI lineage: Bacteria > Bacillati > Bacillota > Clostridia > Lachnospirales > Lachnospiraceae > Butyrivibrio > Butyrivibrio sp. AE2005. Next base: position 52,026 of record NZ_JMMD01000020.1, on the reverse strand, counting down.
CTATCGCATCCGCATCTTTAGAATCTTCAAATGTAGCTTTTACGTAGCCTTTTGAAACAGCGCTATCTATTACATCAAATATCTCTTTTGCCAAAGAATCCTGCACTTTAAGCCATTCTTTTTTATCTTCGGGATAAAGAGAAATCGAGACATCAATATTATCAGCCGACTCCTTTAATATCGCCAACTTTGAATTAAGTGCCTCTGTAAGTGAAATTCCCCGCTCCGTGCTCTCAAGAAGTTCATTGGCACCTATACAGACAAGGAGCTTCTTCCTTCTGCTCTCTCCCGCTTTGTTATCAGCTTTTTCACCGAGAGTTTCAGTTAACGCTTCTATATATTTATCCGCAACCTCGATTTTCTTTTTCCATATATCTTCCGTTTCCTGGCCTGCAAAAGAAGAAAGCGTATCAATATACAAGCTTCTGATATTTTCCGATTGCACAAGAACCTTATCTGCAGCGATCACACCGGGAGCCGTAACGTAGTGGCGCATATTGTACATATCGCTTCCGTCATCCTGCGAAAACTCCGCCGTTGGTGCGATTGGAACATATACCACATTATCCGCATATTTCCTGACATTACTTGCATAGAAATATGGCGGAATCGTATGGCATGGATTTGCTTCATCATATGGATTCTGAATATAAACAACATCGGGAGCATGCAAGCCAAGGTCATAATTTCTGAAATCCGTACATGAAAGTTCCCCGGGATACTCGCTCATATGCGCAGATTCCGCAATCTCCTCATCAGTCATATTAACTTCGCCGACAAAATTCTTTTTCAAAAGAGGAAGCGGAACAACATATACGTCTGTGTCCGGATCTGATATCTCCTTTTCATATAAGTCTTCAAAAGCCTTCCATTCTCTGATTCCTATGGGTAAAAAGAGAATTTCTTTTCTATCTAGAATGTTTTCTTTTACCGATTGTTCCACCTTATCTAAAGCATCCCTACTCTTATAAAAATCGGTTTCGGCATTATTTGCAACCGTTTCTTCTGTGGCTCCGCTCTCTGCCTTTTCTTTTACTTTTATATAATCTTCCCAAAGCGCATCACACAAGGATTGCAACGCACCTACAAGTTTGAATGTACACTCTCTGTCCGCACCTTTAACATTCTCGGTAAGCGTTCCAAGATCTGCCGCAAGCTGCTGAATATCACCTACAAGCTTCGTAAGTTCATCAAAAGCCTCTGCGGCAAGCTCACTTCCCGCACATATCTTATCCGCATCTGCAAGCATCTTCTTAAGCCCGGAAACACATTCTTTTGCAACCGTCTTAAGAGAATTACTTTTATCAGGGACATCTCTTTCAAGAATTTTCGAATCAAACTTATATCCGCCAAAAGACTCTCCTGAGATTTCTTCCATCTCTTTCTTTTGCCCTTCAAAGAAAGGATAATTATGTCCGTCCCAGTTCTTTTTGACCGTACAATAATCGCCGTATCTTTTGGTAAGTACCGTGTTGTAGCAGGCCGGCACAGGAATTGTGGTATTCTCAAAAGGAAGTCTTATACTTTTTTCATACCACGATTTCGTTTCGCCCGCACCACTTCCATATTTAATTACCCAGGGAAAAATCTGCCCGACACGATTCGTATCCTCAGGCTTAACTCTTGCCATTTGCTTCTCGGCAAGGCGATACAGCGAAACAGCAACTTCTCTTTCAGACTTTTTGTCCGGATTTAACTTTGGAAATTTTGCATTGTATTTTGCGGAAAACTCATTAAGCTTCTGTAATACCGCATTTTTATTAATTTGTCCGTCTATGATGCCATCTGCCACTGCAAGGATATTAAGGATCTCATCGCAGCGGGACTTTTCTTTTTCCTCATCTTCATAGAGATAGTCCTTGATAAAAATGTCTACTCCCGCAAGCCACGGAAAATTATTGTGTTCATTAAGATATTCAAGATCAAAACACATCTTGGAATTATTGACGACTCTTGCCAGAAAGAGCCAATGATTATCTTTTCTCTCATAGTCGTGGATAACGAAATTCTCCGGAAGCTCTGCATCCGCGACCTGTCTGAATTTATCATAATCGTCTCTAAGCATGCAAATATCAAGGTCATCATCCCACGGAATGAATCCGCCGTGCCTTACCGCGCCGAGAAAAGACCCCCAGTCCGCAAAATATCTGATCCCATACTTTTCGCATATACTATCTATCTTTCTTAAAATGTCCAGCGTAGCCAGCCACGCCTGCTTAATCGCCGTAGGTATATAGAAGCCGTTCCTGACTTCATCACGTAGAAAATCAATGGAATTGTCCATTATTTATCCCCTGCTTTTTCTTTTATTATGTATCCGATTATAAATTCACATAAACCTTCTCTTTAAATAATCAATTCCTTGCTGAGATAGCATGCCCGCGTCAAGTTCCGACCTCAAAAAATCCTCAGCACTCTCATCGCCCAAAGCCTCTCTTCGCATCTGAAACTTATACTCATTTAGTCTTCCGATCATTTCATTCACACTGTTTCCAAACAAGGGAAAAGCGCCGACTCCACCGTTAACTTCGCAAATTTCTCTAATATCCATCAAAGCATTAAGCTTATTATCAAGCTCCCGCCTATCTTTAAGTTCCGCAAGTACTCTGTATACAAATTCGTAATTCTCCATACCAATTGCTTCTTCAATTGTGTCAAGAAACTGCAATCCAAGCTTATACATTTCTTCCTTTTCGGGTGACACTGTATAATACTCATCGAATCTGTATTTATCACTATATTCATTGCAAAACTTCTCTCTGTACCTGTCATAGCTTGTGAGCTTACTAAGCCCGCAGTCATGAATGCACCAAGGCTCATCCTGCATTATTACGCCAACTTTGTATCCTCTTCTCTTAAATTCTTCACATTGTGACAGATCATAAAAATCAAATCCGTCAAAAACGTCTTCTCTCCATGGAACGTCTTCATTAGTCGCTATAAGCATTCCATCAACCGCATCTGTCTCAACAACATCCTCATCCGTCATTCGTTCAGATCTAAGATCAAGCTTCTTTTTTTCATTCACTGCATAAGTTGCACCAACAGACCAATGGTCCCATCCGGATCCGTTTTGCGGAAGAAAGCCTCCTATTACGCCAAGAATTCCATATTGCTTATTCTCTTCAAAAACTCTTACTAAATCTTGTGGGAAATTTCTGTTTAAAATAAAAACATCCTGATGTATGTAGACTTTATAGGTAGCATCCGTAGATTTCATCGCCGCGTTGTAACCGGCGCACATTGAGGGGGCATCCTTGATAGTGATAAAATCAATCTCCATGTTTTCAGGTACATTCAGCCTGTCAATATACCATGCACATTCACTTGCCACCCGGTCATCATTTACACAGGCAATAAAAGCCATCTTAACTTTATCCTGCATGAATCGCAATCCCCCTAAATCCCCGAAATAATAATCAAATTATACCTAAATATTCCCACACATTCAATTAAACCAATGGTATGATAGTAATGGCTATACCAAATAACATCCCCGGAGGACTGCTATGAAAGTTCTTTATCTTGATATATCAATTTTTTTCGCCAACATGGACATGCTTGACGCCTTGGAAAAGTACACAGACAGCGAAGGAAATCACCTTGAAATAGTAAAATACCCTTATAACTACGAAGAAAAAAAAGCAACAAGCAATCCCGATTTTGAAGCAGACTTTCTTAAAACCATCAGAGCGACGAATCCTGACTTCGTCTTTTCATTTAATTTCCTGCCGGTAGTTTCCAAAGTCTGCAATATTGAAGGCGTTAAATATGTCTCCTGGGTTTATGACAATCCGGAAGCTTTCCTTTACTCATGTCAGGTCATAAATCCCTGCAACATTGTTCTTATGTTTGATTCAAAGGAATTCGAGACATTTAGAACAGGCGGCATAAAAACAGTGCACTACCTTCCTCTCGCCGCATCCACAAGACGCCTTGACAAGCTTATTCCCGGCAAAAAAGAAAAAGAAAAATTTACAACCGACATCTCTTTTGTCGGCTCCTTATATACAGAAAGAAGGCAATACTATGATGAGATTGCTCCAAAATTAAGTCCCTACTCACTTGGGTACATTGACGGACTTATCCGCGGTCAGCTCCAGGTCGACGGAATAAACTATATCGAAGAATGCCTTCCGCAGGAAATAGTTGATGAAATCCAAAAAGTAAGCAACATATATCCTTATCCCGACAGCGCCGAAACACCTGCATATCTCTATGCCAATTACATAATAAACAGACAAGCTACAATCATCGAGAGAAAAGAAATCCTCACAATGATAGGCGCTCACCACAATATGAGGCTCTATACTTACGGACAAAACAAGGCTTTTTGTCCAAAAGGTGTCGAAAATATGGGCGCAGCGGACTATTTTCTTGAAATGCCTTATATCTTCAAACTAAGCAAGATCAACCTCAACATAACTCTCAGGAGCATCCAGAGGGGAATCCCGCTAAGAGCCTATGATATCCTCGGCTCAGGTGGTTTTCTTTTATCCAATTACCAGGCAGATCTCGCCAATATCTTCGTTCCGGGAGAAGACTTTGTATACTACGAGGATAGAAAAGATCTCCTTGATAAGATTGATTATTATCTTGCAAACGAATCTGAGCGCAAGCAGATTGCCCAAAACGCCCATGATAAAGTCGAAAAAGAGCATTCTTTTGATGTGCGCGTCGGCCAGATAATTGACATCGTAAAGAGTGTTTAATATGAGGTAACTATCTATGATGTTTCCACCAACAATAGATATAACAAAATATCAAGATGAAAACGGCGCCTATACCGAAGCAGGGCGCCATGAAATGATGGATGATACCGAAAAAGAATACGAAGTCTTTTCTGAAAGATACAGCGAAGATGTACTCTCGCACCATGAGATGCTCTGCAAAATCAATTCTCTTCTTGTAGCTCAAACAGATGCTTCTTATAAAGAGATATGCGATATTTGTGAATCATATGAATATCATAAGCTATCTAAGATTTTTACCGACTTCGACAGATTCTTATCTGCTCATATAATCTATCAAACAGAAAAAGCTGCCGGAATAGCCGAAAATGTTTTTTCTCTTATAGATTCAGTAAATGATTATGTATATTTAAAGCAGATAACTTTCTATTTATTCAGGAGAATACAAATGGATTTTCCTGAAGATGAGACTTATTCATTTTATGAAAACATAATAAATATAAATCCATCCATATTCTACATTCTTCAAATGTTGGATGAACTACGCATAGGCAACAAATATGCCGTTGCAGAAAAGCTTTCATATTTCTATAAAAAATCCGGATATGCAAACGAAGCCCTGCTCATAAAATCTTTTTCCGAAAAAAAATATGAGAATGTCCCTATAAATAAGCAAAATATTATTCAAACGGGACGCTCATACAATACTCCCAAAAAAATCTGTTTTATAACCTGCGTAAACAATGCCCTTATGTACGACGAATGTTGTTACTATATCGGAAAATTACTTGTTCCTGCAGGATTTGAAATAGAAACACTTTCAATAAGCGACGCATCCGGCATGGCTGAAGGATATAACATGGGCCAGTCTGCAAGTAACGCTGACATAAACGTATTTCTTCATCAGGATGTCTGTATATTGAACCCTTACTTTATTTATGAAATCGCTGACATTTTTGAATCTGATAATTCTGTTGGTATGGTAGGTCTTGTAGGAAGCCCCGCTCTTCCTCCCGATGCAGTAATGTGGCACGACAAAAGAGTCGGAAACTTGTATTCCGCGTATCCCGACAACCTGTCATATGACTATACTCCGGACAGATCAGGCCGTGCAAAAACTTCGGTTGAAGCAATAGATGGGCTGATTATGATTTCCAACAAAAAAATACCATGGCGCGAAGATCTCTTTGACGGATTTGATTTCTATGACATTTCACAGTGCACCGAATATATTAAATCCGGGTATAAGGTTGTAGTCCCCGAACAATCATCTCCATGGGCAGCTCACGATGACGGCTTAATGAAGCTTGGCCTTTATAATAAATACAGGCTTCTGTATATAAACAAATATAAATCTTGAAAAAACGCAAAATAAAAGGGCTCCGTTTCCGGAGCCCCTTTTGGTAGTTGCAATTATGCAAATGACCAAGTTTTCTTGTGAACCATCTAGGATTAACCGAGAAGTGAAAGAACACCCTGGTTTGTCTGGTTAGCCTGAGCCAGCATTGACTGTCCAGCCTGTGCAAGGATGTTGTTGTTAGAATACTTAACCATCTCGGTAGCCATATCTGTATCACGGATAAGTGATTCAGCAGACTGTGTATTCTCAACTACGTTGTCGAGGTTCTTGATTGTGTGCTCAAGTCTGTTCTGGATAGCACCAAGATCAGATCTCTGCTTTGATACCTTCTCAAGAGCGGACTTAATAGTCTTCATAGCTGTACGTGCGTTTGTAGCATCACTTCCTGTAACTTTGCAGTTATCAGCAGTAATCTCGAGACCAGAACATTTCATCTTCTGGATTGAAATTGTAATCTGGTTCTCATCAGTTGCACCATCTTTAACCTCAGAACCAACCTGAAGCTTCTTACCTGTGAATGATCCATCAAGAAGAGCCTGGTTGTTGAACTGTGTAGCTGAACCTGTTCTGTCGATCTCGCTTCTAAGAGCAGAAATCTCAGCATCGATGTAGCTACGGTCTGAAGATGTAAGAGTCTCGTTAGCTGCCTTTGTAGCAAGCTCGTTCATTCTCTGAAGCATATCATGTACTTCGTTAAGAGCACCCTCAGCTGTCTGAACTGCTGAAATACCATCCTGAGCGTTAGCTGAAGCCTGTGTAAGACCTCTAACCTGACGTCTCATCTTTTCGGAAATTGCAAGACCTGCTGCATCATCTGCTGCTCTGTTGATCTTGTAACCGGATGATAACTTCTCACTTGACTTAGCCTGAATTCCTGTTGTGATTCCAAGCTGTCTGTTTGCATTCATTGCTGTAATGTTGTGTTGTACTACCATAATATAATTCCTCCTTGAATTTGTACGGTGGCATCCTTGCCACTCGTTTGCTCGTTTCGAAATAGTTCTTAGTGCTGGCCTAAAAACCATCTCTGTTTTGTTTTACACTTTTATTATCGACTATAAATCTAAAAAAATAACCCCTTTTAAAAAAAATAATGTATAAACTTTTTATAAACTACATTTTTGTCAAAAAATATCTTTATTTTAGCGCAATCGCATTACTCATTATTCTGTTCATCAGAAGCTGAATTTGTAGCATTTTCTTCATGTGCCGGCGGCTGCATGCTTTCTGATGTGTCAGTACTCTCTTGTGTCTTCGGCTGCTCAGTATCACGCATTGCAGTCTCTTCATTCTCAGTTACTTCCTCTAACTTTTCTTCTACAGGAGTAATTACGCTTGCAGCTGTATTTGCCTGCTCGGTATTTATCTGCTCGCCCAGAACAGGTCTTTTTTCTGCAACAGAAGTTTCAGTAGACGCCGCCTCAGTCTTATTCTCCGTAGTTTCGGAATCTTTCTGTTCGGACTCTTTTATCTCAACTACAGGTGTATCGGATTCAGGCTCTTTTGCCTCCTCTTGTTCCTCTGTCAGCTCGCTGCTTGCTGCAGTTGCAGCTTCCTCTTCAAGTTCTTCCTGCTGCTCTTCCTCCTCTTCCTCAGAAAGAACGGGCTCAACCTTCCATGTAACCTTCACAACCGGATGAACAGCAACATCCTCCCATTTCCCGTTTGGATTACAATATCCCGTAAGTCCAAAAGAATACGAATCAAAATCTATCTCATCAGGAGACCTTGAAAGCTCATACGAATAGCTTCCACTCTCCTCATCAATCCTGTAAATATAAGCATCCTCAGGTGCCCTGCGCATTTCGGTGCTGACAGATATCTCGCCATCTTCGGAAACAGGCTTCTCATTGCCCTCATCATCTACAACGGCAAGATACATGCTGCATGCATCCGAATCGCCAAAGTCCGTGTTTCCTGCTATCTCAATATCTCCGAGATTTTCAACACTTGCCGTTATCGTGACAATAACAGGGACGTTACTTCTGTTTTTTACCGTAAGTGAATCACTTCGCCTTGAAAAATCATACTCTCCATCATGATTTCTAAACAGGAGCGTAGCTCCCTCCTCGACCTTTCCTCCTCCGTACTTGGCCGCATCGGTAGCAAAAATAAGGCCCTGCGGATCTATAACAAAATCAAAAGGAGACTCACTCTCTTCGCTGATGGCAGGTAGCGCTACAGACACCACATCTTTTCCATATACTTCAAGCGGAAGCGTAACCGTATCAACCGCCCGCACATCAACAGAACCGGCAAACAACATAATTGCCGTGCAAATCCCCGTTAACAATGCAGTTGTCCTCATCCTTTGCTTCTTCATGATTTCTTCCCTTTTTACCCAATATCGAAAAATCAACTACAAGACTATTTGTTTTATATATCGGCAACATTTTTATGTTTGATTATATTATACACTCGCGCCGTGCATACAACAAACAGATGGGATGTGTGTGTCTTTTGTCAAAAATACAAGGGATTTTGCTTGGTTTTTGACAAAAATATGAGTGATTTTACTCTATTTTTGTCAAAAATACATTTTTCTTTTGCTTCGCATATTCAATAAGTTCGTCTGTAAATCCGCTCTTGGAATATATTACGAAATATTCTTTTCGCGTATCTTTTTTCCAATTTACATGACGAGCCTTTTCCTGCAATGCCATCAGCACTCCCATTCCCTTCTTTTGGTTTGAATACTTACACTCACCAAAGACCATATCCGTACCGGTCGAATCATATGCCACAATATCTATTTCTATATCTTTTGCTCCCCACCATCTTCCGACTCTGTTAAAAGATACACCTTCAGACAAAAGCTCCCAAATATTCTCACGGCAAATATCTTCGTATACATAGGAAACATGGTTGTCCACAAAATTTTTCTTAAGCTTATCCAGCACAAATTGTACTTTTCCCGATTCAAGCATGCTTCGATTCGGATATACGAACTTAAACCAAAATGTAATGAAATTATCCTTTATCCTGTACAATCCCATTTTACTCTTCTCAGGATTTTCTTCAGTAATAGGCACTTCTCTTTCTATGATGTCCAGATCAATAAGATTCTTTAAATACGATGTCAAATTTGATTGAGACACCCCTAAATCCCCTGCAATTTTGCTAAGTTTATGATTTCCGGCAGCAATTGTTTTCAAAACAGAAAAATAGCTCCCTATCTCAGATACTTCCTTCTGCAGCAAAAACTCCGGCTCAGCATAGAGGAAAGCGCTTGTAGACAGAATGTTATCCCTTATTGATGAATAGATATCTTTTTTCCTATCAAACAACTCAATATACTTAGGGACGCCCCCTGTGACCGCATACTGCTGAATCTGCTCATCCGGTGACAGCGTTTTATCAAATTCATGATAATATGAAAAATCAATCTGCTTAAGCTTTATCTGCGCTGTCCTGCGACCATATAACGGCGAATCATAATTTAAAACTTGCGATGTCATCATATTTATTAAAGATCCGCATAGTATCAGCATGATATTCGCTTTTGAAAGAACCTCATCCCAGATTTTTTGCATTATCGACGGAAATGCCTTATTTGCCTTACCCAGATTCTGAAATTCATCGATTACAAGAACAATTCTCTTTTTCTCTGATTCCTCTGCTACACTCTTAAAGATAGGTGCCCACGAGTCTAAAGACGCACTTGCAAGCAACTCGTTATCAAACATTTCCGATACGAGATTCTTAAATGCATTCCTATTATCTGATTCACTCTCTTCCGTTGCCAGGAAAAAGATAGCACTCTTAGCTTCACAAAAATGATTGATAAGCGCAGTCTTACCAACGCGTCTTCTTCCGTATATGACAACAAATGATGCGCCGTCTCTCGCATATTCATTCTCCAACGTTGCCATCTCGTTAATTCTATCAATAAACTTGGGCATCAGCCTTCTCCTTTAATTGTTATATTTATAATTATTATAATTTGAATTATTATAATTGTAAATATATACCAAAGGTACTTGCATACTAAAACGCATAAATCTGCTGCAATTAACAACATCAACATCAATTTTGAAGTACTTTGAAGTCAATTTGAAGTTAGTTTGAAGTTGACTTTGACAGAAAAGAAGCCGACAACATCGGAAACGGTGAGAATTATTCCCTCATAAAACCTACAACTCTATTCTGCATCACAGATCTGGGACTCATCCCGAAAGCGCCAAACTACGAACCGAGCTTGAGAAATACAAAAACAGGAATACGTGAGTTACATCAAGCGTCTTATTTTCTATTCTTGCAGCCTCAGGCACCAGTTCAATATACTTCTCAAAATACTCAATTATTCCCTTCTGTGCTTTCTCAAAGACCTCTATATCTGTCTTGCTTCTGGTCTCCTTAGCAAATACAGGTTCACCGCTTTCATCAAATTCCTCAAGCTGCGGAAACGGCGCCGTAAGAATAGTGGGTATTCAAAGTTTTTGAGGGTCAATCATTTTGAGGGTCTAGTTTGAGGGGCTGTCGTGAGGGGCTACTTTGAGGGTTTGGTTTGAGGGTCTACAGTAATAATAAATAGAACCAGGGTTAATCAGTTATTGAAACTGACTAATCCCGGTTCTTTTTTATGCAAGAATCATTTCCTGCATTTCCTCCGTCTCTTATGATGTTTCTTGGACTAAATATCAAAGGAGGAGGATACATGAATAGTATCACAGATTTACTAGACCTTGAAGATAACGATGTAATCATCAAAAGCATTGATATCCAAGGTCAGACCAAAATTCTCACACTCGAAACACATCCCACTGCTCATTTCTGTCCCATCTGCGGATTCAGGATGTATTCACGTGGCATCAAGAAAAGGACCATCAACCATCCAATCTTACAAGATAATTACTCTCTTGTTCTTATCCTTAAGCAGCGAAGATGGCGCTGTATCAACCCTGACTGCCACTACAGCACTAACGAATCATTTAAATTCGTCAACAAGAGCCGCAGGATGTCTAACGCTACTGAAATGCTTATAGTTAGCGCCTATAAAGATCTCATGGAAACATCCACATCTATTGCAAAACGTTTTAATGTCTCAGACACCTTTGCACATGAGGTATTCGATCGTTACGTTAAGCTAGACAGACTTTCTCTGACTGATGCCATATCTGTTGATGAGGTATTTCTGGATATGGATGATTACTGTAAATACGCCCTTGTAATACAGGATTTTCATACCGGCGATCCCATCGACCTACTAAGAAGTCGTCGCACAAACGTCACAGAACCCTACTTCACACTTATTCCTATAGAAGAACGCCTAAAAGTCAGATATCTGATTTCAGACATGTACAATCCTTACATAGCATACGTCGAGAAATACTTTCCAAATGCTGTTTCGGTTGTAGATTCCTTCCACGTCATCCAGTGGATTGTGAGGCTTATTGATAACTACATACGGGCACTTATAAAAAAGTTCAAACAGCGCGACAGGGAAGACTTTCTAAAGCAGCATCCTGAAATTCAGCCACCATTCTCTATCCCGCTTTCCAATGAAGTATATCTGCTCCAGAAATACAGGTGGCTTATTCTGGCTAATCAATCTAACATCAAATATCACAATGATCCTCGCATGGATAATCACTTCCATGCTCTTATGAACACCTTTGACTATGAAGACGCTTTATTTCGTATAGATCCAAAGCTTCGAGAATACAGGGAACTTAAAGAGAAATACGTCCAGTTTAATTTACGCAACGCAGAAAATCCAGCGGAAGCCAGAAAAGAAATACAGATACTCATTCAAGAATACAAAAACTCTGAGCATGAGATATTCCGTGATTTTGCATCATTACTGGTGAAATTTGAAGATTCTATCATCAATTCATTCATCATGGTTGAAAAGATCGGTGACGGAAATATATATGACAGTCGGCTTTCCAATGGTCCCATAGAATCCATGAACCGCAAGGTAAAGGATCTAAAAAGACTTGGGCGTGGTTTTAGAAACTTTGAGCATTTCCGAAACAGATTCCTCTATGCCACCAGATCCGCACCAATACTTAATGCAGTAAATGAGTACAATACAGTCTTATATCTTGAAGAAAGTGAGGATGAATAACGATGTTTAATGAAAATGTTTCTGCAGAACTCCAAGAAATCCTTGCTATTGAACTGCACAGATATAAAAGAGAAATAGGGCGCATGACCAAAAAAGAGTGGAATCTTCTCATAGACTGGGTTTACTCTGGCCATAGTCCATACACCAATGGTGATGGTATTTTTGACGATGATGGTTGGCCTTTAGACTTTATAAATACATTTCGTGGCTGGAGTAATATACGAGAATACAGCAATCAGCCAGGTAATGATGAGGCTCAAACTTTCTCCGCTATACCTGATGGAGATAAGTTTGATGATTTCCCAGATGACTTTTTCAACGCAACAGACTTACCATTCTGACGAATGTCCCAGCCCGCGGAGTAATCCGTGGGCTATTAAAATGGCTCTCATATTCAGCCCCTCAAACCAGACCCTCAAACCAGACCCTCAAACTAGACCCTCAAACTAGACCCTCAAACTAGACCCTCAAACAAACCCCTCAAAAACTCCCCATACTAAAAGGGCCTGACCCTCAAGTCAGACCCTAAAAACGCTTGGCAAACCCTCAAAAAGTTTGATTATCCAGAATAGTTTCCAGAATATAATAATTGTCGAATATTGCACTGCTGTTTTTCTCTTCATCAGAATAAAAAGGTTCTATATCCAAACCTTTATCCGCCATAAATTCAGGCTCCAGCTGCAAAAAGTAAAAGCCCTTGATATGCTGAGCGAACAACTTCTGAAGATACATCTGAGTAGTGCCCTTTGCCACATCATATTCAGCCCCACCCTTGTTTTTCTGTCCTACAGAAAATCTTAAGAAAATTCGACGGTATTTCTTAAGATTTATCTGCTATCATGGATAAAGTCGACAGTCTTTCAATGACAATTCTATGTCGATGCTATGGCGATTCGCCAAATCTATAAAAGTTCTATAAGTGAGGTATCAAATGAAAAGTAACCAAACAAATCTTTCAAAATTTTTTCCAATGATCAAGACCAAAGAACAGATACTTGAAGAAATCAATGCAAATGATACGCTTCGTGCAATCTTCAACAATTGGCCGGAAAAACATCAAAATGAGTTTCTGTCAATCTGCACAGGTTCCAAAGGCGTAAAAATGCTTTATGATTGCTACTTCAAAGAGATTCTCAATCCCGAATATGCTCCTGAGCGTCTATCATCGCTTCTAAGCACAATACTTGGAAGAAAAGTCACAGTGAAATATCAGCTGACTAACGACAACACCCGCATCGGAGATGAATCATCCCTTGTTATAACAGACATCGTAGTAGAGCTCGAAGACGGAACTCTTGCAAACATCGAAGTGCAAAAACTCGGCTATGCCTTCACAGGAGAAAGAGCTTCATGCTACTCCGCAGATCTTCTGCTGCGTCAATACAAGCGCATAAGGGATCTACGTAAAAAAGAATTCTCATATAAGGATATCGCTCCTGTATACACCATCGTATTTCTTGAAAACTCCCCTTCTGCATTCAAAGAATACAAAGATGTTTTTGTTCACAAATTTTCTACCGTATCGGATACAGGCCTAAAGATGAATATGCTCCAAAACTTTATATTTATTCCCGTTGATATTTTCCTTGAAAATCTACATAATAATGGTATTAGAAGTGATTTGGATGCGTGGCTGACTTTCCTTGGCTGTGACGAACCTAAATATATCTCAAAACTGTTAGAAACACATCCCGATTTCAAGTCTATGTACCATGACCTTTATGGCATATGCCGGAACACAGAAAGGATGATGACTATGTTTTTTTCTGAAGAATTGAAGATTCTGGATGATAATACAGTTAAATATATGATAGATCAACTTGAAGAAGAGGTTAAAGAGCAGAAAGCTAAGCTTTCTGAAAAGGATGCCACTATCGCTAACAAGGACTCAGAAATCGCTCAACTACGAGCCGAGCTTGAGAAATACAAAAGCATGAATAAATGAGTTACATCTGGGCTGAATTGATTTTTCAATTCAGCCCCTTATTTTATCATTTTTGCTCCCGTCTATTCGCACATCACCCAATCACATCTCTTATATCCGTCATCCTCCCAAAAAACGGATCTTCCACCTTAAGCTTCAAAAAATCTTCATCCATTATCCGGATCTTATTTACAAGAGAAAGAATCTTCTCATCCAGCCTCTTATTTTCTATTCTTGCAGCCTCAGGCACAAGTTCAATATACTTCTCAAAATACTCAATTATTCCCTTCTGTGCTTTCTCAAAGACCTCTATATCTGTTTTGTTTCTGGTCTCCTTAGCAAAAACAGGTTCACCGCTTTCATCAAATTCCTCAAGCTGCGGAAACGGCGCCGTAAGAATAGTTTCCAAAATATAATAATTGTCGAATATTGCGCTTCTGTTTTTCTCTTCATCAGAATAAAAAGGTTCTATATCAAGCCCTTTATCCGCCATAAATTCAGGTTCCAACTGCAAAAAATAAAAGCCCTTGATATGCTGATCAAACAATTTCTGAAGATACATCTGTGTAGTGCCCTTTGCCACAAAATCAAACATTCCAATTGAGCCCTCATCCATGTTCAGCTTATCAATGTATTTTTTATAATTCTCGCGCTGTATCTTGGACTTTCTGAGTATCTCTTCTTCACGTTCAGCACACGAAACATTCGCAGCATCTATACCAAATCGTCTCTTTAACGCTTCATCCGCGGATCCGGAATACTTCATGCTGTCCACATATTCTATATCTTCCGGTTTCTCCATCCCCGCGCGGATTGCAGCAGTTCTGGACGAAAGAAAATAAAAAGACTTAGCACTCGTCGCAACCTTCTCGTAAAGCTTTATCGGCAGATATCCGTCTCTGGCACAGAACAAAAGCTGCTTATAGCCCTGTTTCTCAGCTCTTCGCTTCATCCACAAAACAAAATCAGTGATCATCGGCGCACAGAATGAATATCCTATCCCAAACGAATCCTTCACAGATACTTTTTGCGAAGCTTCTTCAAACCAAAACGGACTGTTAAAAACCGACGCGATCAGCATTCCGACTTTAACTCTGTCAGAATAGCTCTTTATCTCATTATCCAAACCAAAGCCGCCCAAATGATCATACAGATCGGCACCATTATATATACGCTGAGTATCTATACCATATTCCGAAGCCTTTTCAATATCCGTCGTTTCATCATCACCGATATGCAAGATTTTCTTCCCCGGATATCTTTCTTTGAGAAAAGAATACAGCCCCTGCGTTTTCGACACTCCATACTCACAGGAAGCAAAAACCTCACTAACATCGCTCAGTCCAAATCGGCCAATAATACTCTCTATCTGCTCTCTTGAATAGTAAGTATCCGAGGTAATGCAAACTGTCTTCCCTGCAGAAATCGCACTTCTGCAAATCCCGCATACATCTTTTCTCTCAATGATAGTTTTTTGATCCAACATCCATTCAAAATCCGCCAATTCTCCCGCGGATACGGAATGTACGTCTGCTGCCTCAAGAAGAAATGCGTATATCTCTTCCAATCTAGGCGCATGACTTTTTGACAGCTCTTTCTCAGCATACAGACGGAGCCTTGCGAAATCAGGAATGATAATGCCCTTTTCCTTAAGCTTCAGATCTATCAATTCAAAAAGATCCGTGTAGCACATCTCGATTCTTGCAATCAGAGTTTCAAAAAAGTCAAAGCTGATCACGTCTGATTTCTCTATCTTTTCCAGAAGGCACTGCACGGTATATCCTTCGAGCCCGGAAAAGACATATGACACATCGTTTACAGCAAGAAGATCCTTACCTCGAACATCAAAAAGAGCGATATTTTTTTCAATGCATAATGCCCCTATCCTCTTGGCTATCGCCTTGCACGATCCCGGACGAGCAACCACTATTATAAGTGATACTCCACTTTCTACTGCTTCCGAGATTGGAATTATGGGATAGCCGTAGATTTCACCGTCTTCTCTGAAGCCGTCAAGGAGGCCGACGATGCAAAGAGAATCTCCATACTCAGAAAGGAAACGCTCTGTTTCTGTACCAAGACCGTAAAGAGCAATTTTATTATCTTTTTTTCCGTTCAAAAGCTCTTTGATATCATCCATCTACTCAACTCACGCCTTTCCAATCATTTTTTCAACATATGTCAGCAGGTTACGTTCAAAAGCTTCAGCCGAAAAAATATTTTCATATATCTCGTAGGCTTTTTCTCCCATGCCCTTTAACTTGTCAGAATTACTTACACACCAAATAATCTTTTCCTTAAGCCCCGATACATCTCCCGTATCAAATACAAGACCATCATATTCATCTCTGATATACGCAGCCGTACCGGTCGCACTTGAAACAAGGCACGGAACTTTATGCATCATCGCTTCTGCACAAACCGTCGGCATCGGGTCCTCTCTCGACGGGCAAATCAGTACATCTGAACCATCCAACAAACGATGCACTTCTTTTCTGGATACCGTTCCCGGCATAAACACATTTGGAAAGGCTTCTATTTTCTTAGAAAGACTTTCAGCCATAGATGATGTTTTTTGTCCCACCAAAACAAATTCAACTTTCTCCAAAATATACGAAGGCAATTGCTCAATAGCTTCCGCCAAAAGATCCTGTCCTTTACGCCACTCTATATATCCAATCGTGAGAAATTTTAATTTATACGTTTTTTGAAACCCCATATATCAAATCCTCTATCGTCACATCCGATCTATATTTTGCCATCGCTTCTCTCGGAACAGGACCGACAGAAAGTAGTTTCATATTATGCGTATCTATTCCCAACAGCCGTTCCTCTTTAATTCCTTCATAAAAAAATGGTGAGTCATGAAGCCACCATATAACCGGAATCTCCGAATTCCTTTCGGAAAGAAAAACATTATAATTGATCGTATTACATATGATTAGTTCAAATCCTTTTGTCCATGGAAGTTCCTTCATAGTACATATCTGAAGCCTTTTATCGATAATGACCGGGATAGAACTTTCCTCCAGCTTGCTTCTAAGCTCACCATCAAGCATAGACGCATAAACAACATCATATCCAGCTTTTTTTAAGGTAAGCGCAGCATGATACAATGCCAGCGCCGGCCCGCCAAGTGTCAGATCATTCGAAAGAAGAAGTATTCCTTTCGCCTCTCTGTTTTCCGGCAATTCCTCTTCTTTTTCAAAAAGAGCTAACTCATGAAGATCAAAAAAATGATATATCTTATTCTCAGGAACACCGATCCACGTAAGCTGCTTTTTCATTTCCGTCACATAAAAACTCAGAATTATAACAGCATCATACTCAAGCCCCGTAATACTCTCAGGCGAAACAACCGGCCACCCGTCCAACTCCGTGCCCTGTTTCTTTATATCATTATCCAAAATCGCCACGACATTCTTTCCAATAAACCAATGGCGAAATCTCCTATAATAATCTCCGGTACCAAAGAGAATATATTTTTTTGTGTCATCAAGATGCATGTGATCCTCCGCGTATCTATGCTAAACTTTAACGCAATTTATCAGAATGCTTAATCTTTTCATAGCATGCTACTATATTTCGAATATCGTCATCTTCAAAACCCATATCTGAAAGTGTCACTTCATCACATATATACCTAAGTCCGTTAAAGGGATAAGACGCATACCATACATCCTTATGACAGGCCAATGCTGCTGCAACTCTATGCGCACCATTAATTAGATTTCCGTTACTATCCACCGGAATAAATTGTTCCTTTATAAATCCATCTGTATTCATAGAGTTTACAAGTTTTCTAAAGCTTTCCTGAAATGCCTTAATCCCTCTCTTATTTGAATACTCTGAAAAATACGCAGAAATATAATTTTCTGTAGGTTCTTTAGCATCACAGCCGGACATAATAAACTGCTTATACAATCTCTCACCATATCCATCACATATATCTGCTAACAACTCCGATGCATATAAGTATCGAATGACAATATCTAATCGTGTTTCTTTGAAAAAAAAGCTTGCATCAGTCTTCTGCGCACTTTTCATTTCCTTTTCTATATCCCTATCTTTATACCCATAAACAATATTCTCATGTATAGAATAATCTTCACTCCATATAAGCCTATCCTCAGAAACACTCATATCAATAAGATCCTTTCGAATAGATTTATATACCTGTTCATTTTCCGCAGTTATAACTATATAGTCATATTCAGCATTTAGAATCTTTTGTGGTTCATCAATCGGCAAATTAAGTCTTCTAAACCACTCATACTGCCTATCAACCCACAATACAACCTCTGCATATTTGGAAGTTTTTATTTGCCTATAAAAATCATATCCAACTTCCCCTGCACCATAAATTATAATGCGACACCCTTGCGGTATAATTGAAAAAGGAAACAAAAATCTCATAATTGTTTTTCCGGTAACTCCCACAATATTTTTTCTTCAGCAACTCCAATATCATCTAATCTCTTTTTTATCTCTGACAAAAATCTTATATGTTCAACTCCTATAACTACATAATCACAACTTTCTTTTTTCATTTCTTCAGGCAACAATAGCGGAAAGCCTTTATCCTCCGTCTTTGCATCAACCCAAGAAACAACTTTTACAGTTGCCATGCTCTGAAGTTGTGCATAGTAGCATCTTCCAACCATTCCCGCGCCATACAAAACAACATTGCAATTCTGCATACTCAGCTGTTGCCTAATCTTATCCGGAAGCAAATATACAGTTTTGGTCAAAACACCATATTCCTTGTATTTCTTCTCTTTTAAAAATAAAAACTCAGCAAGTGAATAATTAACTATTTCTGATTTCAGTTTCTTCCAATTCTCATCTTCAATATATTTATCACAATCATTTGCAAGACCAATGCGCGAAAAACCATCACC
This sequence comes from Butyrivibrio sp. AE2005, assembly GCF_000686965.1. Taxonomy (NCBI): domain Bacteria; kingdom Bacillati; phylum Bacillota; class Clostridia; order Lachnospirales; family Lachnospiraceae; genus Butyrivibrio; species Butyrivibrio sp. AE2005. The sequence goes on along the minus strand of NZ_JMMD01000020.1, from coordinate 33,080 downwards.
ATGTAAAACTTCATAAACTTCAGCAAAGCTATTGTATGAATTAAACCATCCCGTTCTCTCAAAAATATTTTTTATTGCAAAGTTATAATATATTTTCCTTCTTTGCATTAATAACTCATCATTCTTAATTCTGTTCCAAATTGCTTCAAGAACAGATATAGTATCTAACGGGCTGGTGTCATGCCGTCTCATTGAACTTCTCGGATTTTCACTCCTGTAATGAACCAATACTTCATCCAAAAAATCCATTTTAGAAGCGTAAAAAAGAGCAAAAAAAGTAAAATACATACTAAATGCGGTAACTCTCTCATCCTGATGTCGAATATTGTTCCTTGCTAAATAATCATGCCTGTACATCTTATTCCATACGGTTGTAGTTGTGTAATGAAAAGGATCACCATCATATTCTTCATACCCGCTTTGCAAAAGCCATGGCGCAGGTTTCTTTATACCTGTTTCATAGTGGAATTCATCAGCTGCAAATACCAGTACATCACTTTTTTCGCGTTCCATAAACAAAACTGTTTTTTCAATCAATTGTTTTTCAAATCTATCATCTGCATCCAAAAAAAGGATATAATCTCCGTTTGAATGATCATATCCCTTATTACGTGCCGCACCTCCACCACAATTACTCTGTGATACCAATTTAATGCGAGCATCTTTTCTACAAAAATCTTCTATAATTGCCTCACTATTATCCGTAGAGCCGTCGTTTACGCATATAACCTCAAAATCTGAATATGTTTGTGACAACATATCTCCCAATGAATCTTCAAGATAATCTTCAGCATTATATACTGGAATAATTACAGAAACCTTTCTACCTACGTACCCCACCTATATCATCTCCATACTCTTAAGCAACTCTTCCGCTTTACGTTTATTTTCCTTATCTTTGTCAGTAAACCAACTTGCAGCATATTGATGAATTGAGAATGAATTACTCGTAATGTATTGCCTGCCCGTATGATTGCTCTGAACTGTAAGATAATTCATCGGAAGAATAGTCACTCCATCTACAACCTGCATCTTACCGTTACATTTAAGCCCATGTTTCTTCAACACTTCGGTCTGATAAGTCGGAGATGCAATTGTATTCAAGCTACCATCTGCATTCACAAAATTTACATTTTCATATAGTTCATACATTTCCTTTAAAATATGAACCCCGGGTTTAGCTCCAAATCCTACTCCAAAGGCAACTTTCTCATTGTCCTCAAACCCTGCATAAGCCGGCAAATATAACAGTTCATCCAACGGCTTTAGCAATTTCACATCAGTATCAAGATAAATACCACCTTGATTATAAATAACTTTCAACCTGAAATAGTCCGGAACAAATCCATATTTTCCTCGCTCATAAGCTTCTTTTACATATTTACACTCATTGAGATCACAATTGTTTTCATCCCATCTTACAACTTCATAATCAGGACACCATTTATACCATGTCTCAATATTCTTCTTATACTCATCCGGAATATCTTTTTTTCCAAACCAGAAATAATGTATCTTACGAGGAATCTGTTCCGTATCGCTCTTTCCAATAATCTCATCACAATCTTCAATAGTAATCAAATTCTTCTCATAATTTTCTTTTCTCATCAAAAGAAAACTGAATACAGGCAAACCTGATGACACTCTTTTCTCCAACACCTGAAGTATTTCCGAAAGAGCACCTGAAGTGATCAATATAACCGCATTATCGATATCATTCAATACTTCATCCAAACTTTTTATTGTGTACTTATTGCCATAAACTAATCTTTCTTTTCCATGCTTATCTTGATTGCCATCTACTACTTGAATAGATTTACATACAGTCGGAAGTACTGTCAGAATCTCGCTCATCTCATCAAGCATTTTTCCGGCTCCATAGCAGATAAGATTTTTACCGGCAATATATTCTAAAAAACGGTCATAATAAGAATTATATAGTCTCATTTATTCTCCCATAAAATCAGTCTAGATGCTCCATAATAAAGCGATACTTTAATATTTTCTTTTTCTTATTTTCTTTTTTTTCATCATCAAGCCACGAACCTGCATATTGATGAACAGAAAAGCTTTCTTTATGTGCTTGTCCAATACCAATCATATTATTGACTGAATTAAAATATACCGGAGACAACACAAGAAAGTCATCATATTTTCTCGACATTCCATCGCATAACAGTCCATGTTTTCTTAATATCTTTGTTTGATATATTGGGCAAGGAATAAGTTCTTCACCTTCCTCAATATTCGGAAATTGCATGTTATCATACTCATTCAACAGTTCTTCTAAAATAACATTTCCTTTTATTGCACCATATCCCAAACCACAATTCACATAATTGGAATCTTCATAACCACAAAAAAAGGGAAAGCTTAGCAAATCATCCCAAGGCCTTAACATTTCTACATCAACATCCAGATAAATTCCTCCATATTGGTAAATCACATCCAATCGTGCATAATCTGAAACATAAGCATACATTTTTTTTTCATATGCAGCTCTCATGTATTTATTCTTGTTAAGATCATAATTATTCTCATCCCATTTTATTATTTCATAATCAGGACAATACTTTTTCCATGTTTCAATATTATCAATAAATGATTTTGGTATTTCAGTATGTCCAAACCAACAATAATGTATCTTTTTGGGTATTACACTACTTCCTTTATCAGAAAAATCATAGTATGAATAAGTCGGTTCAAACAACTTTGGAATATAAATTACTTGATTGTCAAATATAGGTATCTCATCAATCTGACGAATAATTTCTTCCGCATATTTATCGGAAGCCAAAATAACAATCGCATTTTGTATTTCATCATATTTCTCTTCAAATGAGCGAACATCGTACTTCTTTCCGTTAACCTCGATTGTCTTTTGCTTATAATAATTGTCCAGAATATATAGTAGATTAAAATCAACATCCTTATATTCCATTATAAAATTTTTAAAATCTTCACCGGCACAAAGACATATAACATCTTTTTTTAAAATAAGTTCTCTAAATATTTCTGATGTTGTATTTTTAATCCTCACCATAACCTATTCCTCAAAACCAATATGTCACTTAATACTCCATTATTATTCTTTCAAGCGATATTATTTCTATAGCATTTTTTTTGGATAATACATCAGTAAATACCTTTGAATAATCATAAGTTGCAGTTACCACAAGCACATCTACCTCCGGCCAATCATCATCAATACTCAAGACCGGATACCGACAATATATATCAGTATTTCTATCAACCACAAATAATGGTTTCATATCATGTTTTTCCATTTCAGAAAGAAAATGTTTTCCCAATAATCCGTATCCATAGATTGCAACTCTCTTCCCGCTAAGTGATGAACAGATATTTTCATTTCTTTCCTTTAGACATAACCACCTATCCATAATCCTATTAATATGACGTTCTCTATCATATCTATCGCATGTAGCATCATACAATGTATGATCTATACTACTTTCCAGACTTTTAATCTCGCTTACTTCATCATTATTTTCACTAGACTTCGCAATTGATTTTCTAAGCGAATTCAAAAACTGATCACCATAAAACATGTCCGGTTCTAAAAACATGCCTTCTCCCCATTCATTCCAGGCATTGATAAACATCGCTTTGCATTCATTTTTTTTATTACGAAGAATTAGTTTTGTCATTCCTTCTTCAAATATGTCAGGAGACGCATCAGTAACAACCAGTCCCGTCTTTCCTCGCCGTGGAGTATCATCATATCCGACAAAACCGCACACCGACACTTTTTTCCCAATTTCTCTGCTTAGAAGATCATCCCACAAAGTGCTGTAATCATAGCACTTAACTCCTTCCTTGTTTTCCGGCACCCTTCTTCTCATAACATCTATTGGTTCAGATATGAATAGCTCGTCCAATACATTAAGTAACACTAATCTTGTAGAATTACCTATAAAATATATTCCATTTAAATCATTTTGAACCGCAAGTTCTCTCCAGCACTTAACCATATTCGCCAAATCAGGAATATCATCAGGTCTATAAAAAGCAAATACTGGTTTCCCATCAATTGTTATATATCTTTTATCTTTAAAAAAAGGTAACAGATACATAAAATGCTCTTTCCAATCATTATAGTTACCATATTTTTGTTCCAGTAAAACATCCTGTCCTTTGGGAGCTTTATTATTAAATTCACTTGTCCAAACATTTCTATTGCTCAGATTGCTCCAAGTTCTAGCCCATGTTTCATTCGCCCAAGAAAAACAGAAAGGCAATTGAACATCTTCCCATTTTAGAAGTAACTCCGCAGGTTTTTCTAATATTTTCCGTCCATCTTTAAACCAATAATGATAAATACATACTCCATCTATCCCGGTACGTTTCACTTGGTCGGCTTGTTTTACAAACGTATCTTTTTTGGTCAAATCGTAATAATCACCATTTTGAGGTATACGTGGCTGAAAATGACCTGCAAACAATGATGTACCTTTTTTTACTGCTGTCCATTCCGTAAATCCTTCTCCCCACCACTCATCATTTTCCGGAATTCTATGAAACTGTGGTAAATAAAGTGCCAAAACCTTCATTTATACAAATCTCCCTAATCAGTTTTAATGAGCATCGTTAAGTATTTTCTCTGCTCGAATCAGTCCTCTCCTTAACACAGAAGGTCTCATAATATTAAAATGTTCAACATACCACATATATCCATCAGAATGCTTTGTTTGGAAACCATATTCTTTTAATCTATTATTAATCGCATCATACGCAAATTCCTGATGATATGTGCAAATAACTGCCTTCATTTCTTTTGATCTATTTATAATATTTTTTGCACCATTTAATGCATAATACTCCTCTCCTTCTATATCCATCTTGATAAAATCAACACATTCCTCATCCACCTCTAGATCTATTGTTGTTGTTCCTATATCACAATAATCGGATACTCCTTTATTAATTATTTTTACTTTATCTCCATATTGTGAAAAGGTCATATGTAAAGCTTCTGCCCATTTTTTATCCGGTTCAAATAAATACGCTCTCTTTATATGATCTACTATATCTAACGTAAAATTACCCTCTGCAACACCTGCATCTATAACAACTGATCCATTTTCAACTTTGAAACAATCGGTCAAGTATCTATGTGGCGATTTCAAATCCTGTTCAATAAGCAATGATCTATAATAAGCTCGCACCTTTTCCTCATTATCATAATTTTTCGAGAAAAACATTTTCTTACCATTATGAATCGTATACAACAGCCCATTTTCAGATTCAATAATCATATCTTTACAGTTATATTTTTTTGTAAACTCATAATTGAACACATCCAATGGGTTGTTATTCAAGTAAGAAACAATTTCATGAATTTCTTCATCTTCAATATCACGATATCGAGTAATCAGTTTTTTCTTTCTAAAATACTCATTTTCCAGTATCATTGATTTCTTATCATTGAACTCATCACATATTTGAGTATAGATTTCTTCTTGTTTATACACTGAAATATAAATATAGCACTTTGAATATTTATCTAAGATTGACGGAGAATAAACCTCATATCCAAAAAATTTTGATCCAACTTTATTTTTGTCATTATCTATATAGCCAAGTATCTTTTCTTCGCTAAGTTCATTGGCATATATCTCATTCAACTGCCGAGCACGTAATCCCGTTCCCCAAATAAAAATCCCAAAATTATCAGTCACTTTGTCCCCCTATTTTTATTCATATGCATCTTAATTATGGTTTACTTCATCTAAATCACAAAATTTATTTATAAAACCAACGGGGTCAAAAAAATATTCAACATTTTTCTTCAACATATCATTTGACCAATTCCACCAGCTTATTTCTAATAGTTTCTTAATTATTTCCTCATTAAATCGTTTTCTTATCACTCTTGCAGGCACACCAACAACAACCGAATATGGTTCAACATCCTTTGTCACTACAGCTCCAGCGCCTATTATTGCACCATCCCCTATTTTTACACCACTTTTAATAACTGCATTTGCTCCAATCCATACATCATTTCCAATATATGTTTTTTTATTTTCCCCAACATTAATAACATTATCTACCAGATTAAGCTTTTCATTTCTACGAGTAACCTCAATAAGATTTTTCTTATAAGATTTGTCATCTTCTATACCAAAAGAATTTTCTCCTATATAGTAATAAAATGGAGATGTTGTCACAGCGTCCAACTCATGATCCAACGCAAGCAATGCCGTGCCATTTATAGAGCAGAACCTCCCTATATCAGCAAATGGTGATATACTCAAAAAACTCTTGTACCCATATGTACATTTTCCGATTTTACAACCTCTATAAACGATATCCTCAGAAGAAAACAGTTCCTGTTCTCCATTATCCTCTGTGAAATCTATAATTTCCCTTTTGCAATCCGGAATATAATTCGGTATTATTTCTACAATTTCTCCGGTTAAATCAATTACCGATATCAGAAGGCATGTTGCTCCTTCAAAATCATTTGGGCTAATCATATCAAAATTGAGAATATTTGAATTATATTTAGATAAATTATTATCAATTACACCTTCCACTTGAAAGCCATATCGCGTCTCAATAAGCTTCTTGCAAAGCATTCCCAAATGCCCATATGGATATATGTAAAACTTACTTATTCCCTTATCTATACATTTTTCAATTGATGCACATATTCTTCTAATATAGAATCCCTCATCCATACACTACTGCCCCTACTACAATATTGTATTTTTTATAAAAATACCTAATGTTGCTTCTTGACTCTCACTCCACAGATTCTTGGTTACTCTCTTTTTCTCTGCAGGCAATATATCAAACCAACACATATCTCCAACCTTTTCAACATCCTCTGATAATTCAAGATCTACTTTATTTACATTCAAATTATCATTTACAAAAAATAAATTATTATCTATTATCGACGTGATAATTGCTTCATTTGATTCATTTGTATCTGCGAAACAGCATCCATGCACTTTTGAAAGCTGATCACAAATCTTCACCTGATTTGTCTGAGTATCAATCATCAGTGACTCATTTGCAAAACATGCTGGCAAAATAATCACTTTGCCCAAATTAAACGCATCAAAAAATCTATACTCAGCCTCCCTTTCCTCTAATTCTTCAGTTAAAATTGTTTCAAAAGATATTCCCTCCTTTTCACCAATAATTCCTTCATTCTGTGACCAACGGACTATCCTCATCTTACTATTATCAACCAAATAAAAAATCCCATCTAAATAATAAAACAACTGGTACTTATAATCTGCAGGACCTACATGAATATAATCCACATTATTATTTTTGGGATCAAAACAACATAATACATTTGAAAATGTAGTACTAAAATATATTTTATTATCTATCTGTCTAGATAAACTGAATATATTTTCTTTATTATCAATATTCTTTTCGCTATCCTTCAACAAAATGCTGAACCAATCTGATAAATAATCTATTTCTCCAAATTTTGGATCATAAACCATTATTTTATGTGCTGATTCAGGCATTATATAAAACTTATCATTTATAAAACAACTTGATCTGAATTTAATGCTGATATCAGATTGAGCATTATCTAAAAAAAACACTCTTCTTTCTTTTGTTTTTATATCATAGTCAATCAACCTATCTGCCTGCTCTGGTATACAAATCATTCTATTTTCATATCTGCCAGTTAAGGTGCATAAAAAGCCGCCCTCCACTCCATATTGTGGAATAATATATGATTCTATATTTATTTCCCCTGTCTTAATATTTCTTCGGCATAAGAAATTACCGGAAACAAACCACATATTACCTTCATATACTTGAAAAGATTCACACTTCAACAAATACTTTTTTTTCATCACCCAAACGCTCCATTAGAAATAATAAATAGAATACTGCACTTCAGAATATCATGATTCTTCCGCACCTTCTTGTAAAATATTATAATTCTTATCTTAAGAGATAATACAAAAACTCATCTAAACTCATTATTCTTTTAAAGTTTAGACCATAAGCATAAATAAGCATATTTTCAATTTCATGATAGTGAGGACCGGAAGTTATAACTATTATGTCAAAAGGTTTTTCTTTTATAGTAGATGGATGAAATATTGTAAAACCATCCTCATCCACTATTTTTAATTCTCCCGCTTTTATATCAACAATTAATTCTATTTCTATATTCTCATTATATATAAATTTTTCTCTCTCTTTTTGATATGAATACCCTCTACCATAAAAAATAACTTTAATCTTCCGATTATAGACCGATAAAAAATGCCTCAACCAATTTCCTTGAATTGGACGTAAATAATTTTCAACCTCCATTGGTAAATCAAAATACTTATTTAATAAAGGATTTGCTACTTGCTTATATTTTAGATTTGATATGGCAATTTCATTATCCCATGCTTTTGAATAATCACTCTCATATACATGAAACTTTTCCGGAATTGCTCCAATTCTGCGTGCAGTAACATATAACAATCCAGAAAACTGCGAATCAAGACCAGTTTTACACCCTGACTTTTCAGGATCAGGAATATGATAAAATCTTGTTCCAAGCCCGGCAATTGAGTCTTCTCCTGACAAGCGATATGAAACATCCAATAATTCATATCCATTCTCTTCACAAAATAATCTATAAAATAATTCAGCAGAAAATTGATAAAAGCCGTGTCCATTCCATCCATTAGTAGGTGTCATTAATACCAATGTTCCACCAATTTCAGGCATGCTCATCGCATTTCGTATTGATGTTGTATAATCAAACACATGTTCAAGCAATCCCCCATCTAGAACAAAAGAAAAACGATTTTTATGTTCTTCACTTATAGGATTAGAAAAATCAACTAAATCTGTAGCTTTTTCATAATCACTTATATCATATGAGCGAATTTCCTCTGCACCTAAAGCTTCAAACATTCTTTCGCAATAGCCATCATCCTGAGTCAAAGAGTCCGTTCCCATAAGATTCGCTATTCTTTTTTCAACGCCAAAGAACCACTGTCTTCCCAACATCGCAGATTTTGAAAAAGATACTTGGAATCTTTCCTTAATCCACAAAAGATAACAGTATTCATAACTCCCCATCGCCATAATTTTCATTCCTCCCAATCGAAAACATATAATGTCATGCCTATATTATAAATCAGCGGAGATAAAAAATCTCCGCTGATCTAGATTTAGATATAGGCTAAATATTTATTAACACTTACTGAACTACTAAAGTGATTTCTCCCGTAGTATTTGCTCCATCATTAAATACTACAGTATATTTATATGAGCCTGGTTTGGACATAACGCTACTAACCGCACTCTTACCAAGCTTAATCTTTCCTGCCTCAGTAAGATCAAATGCAGATGTTGCATTTCCACCGTTATAAGTGATACTGCTTATCGCTGTGGCTGCTTTTGAACCAGCTCCAAGGCTATATGTCCAAACAGCATCTGTATCTGCTGCCGCTGTTACACTGCCAACTGTAATACTAGGTGCTGCATCTGTAGGTGTTTCTGCATATGACCATGTTACATTAACAGTAGGAGCTGTAGCATCAGCTGCGATTGGAAGATTACTTACTGCGCCTTCCATGCTAATATCAATGGTCTTCCAGCCGGTTGCATCAGATTTTGCTGCATAAGCATACGCACCATTATCAACCTTCGTTTCAAAATTACCAGGAATACCTGCTATATTCGCTGTAATAGTCTGTTCTGTAGCTGAAACTACTGTTGTCTCATCTCCAACTTTAAGTCCAAGATAAAGATTAGGATCGCCTGTTGTTGCAACTGTACTACTTTCAGCAAGTGCAATGTCTTTTCCACCGTCTGATGCTGTTGTTTTTACCTTAACTGAAAGTGTTACATCACAGCTACTTTTATTAGTTACTGTAAGTGTATTGCTTTTATTAGCATAAGTATTGGCAGCAGTGAGGAAATATACGCCTGTATCTCCCTCTGCAGCAGGGAACGTTGCACCTGAATGTTTTGCACCACTAGTCGCACTAATAAGTCTTTCAGGATCCATTGTGTAACTAAACGGAGTTGCTCCTTCTGCTATTGTAGGAAGATCAACATTTATAACTTTCTTTTCCAAATGTCCTTCTGATGTACCTGCACCATCAGTATTACCACTAGTTACCGGACCATCCGCAAATGCAGAAATGCTACTTCCAAATACCATTGTTACTGCAAGAGCAGCTGCTAAAATTTTCTTTGTGTTCAACATAACTCGTACCTCCTTGATATCTTTCTGGTTATGCTTATTACTTTTACCGCATCTTCCTGACACGATATGTTACCATGATCATTGTTCTATGATTATCGTAAAGGCTACTCTCAACGTACTTACAGTGTTCTGATTTTCGTCGATAAGGTGATAAACCATAACGCAATCATATGTACCTGCATCTAATTTTTTTTCTAAGGATATATCAGTCATCTCCGATCCTCTCGGTATTACCGGAGATTGCAGAATGGGCTCATTTTCGTCGCTTGCAAGAAATACATCAAAGAATACATCATTGGTATTCCCAGCATCGTTTTTTACATAAGCATCTTCCGATACAGCATCTCCTGTCGCAAAATGCCATGTCGTGCTCATCTGCGTGCTATAATATCCGGGCGCAACATACTGCTCATTTATGAGCTCTTCTGCGACTTGTTCCGCGTTAGTGCTTGTCACCACAACATTGCGCTTCACTTCATCTCTTACTGCGCCATTCCCCTTTACCAGGAGAATTATTACAGTCACCAGTAGTGCAGCTATCACCACGCCGCCTCCGATGAATGCTACCTTCGTTCCTTTACCCATAACCTTTTCTTCTTTTGCCACCTTAGTAGCCCTCCAAATGTAATATTTTACATTTCTGCTTTTCCACATTTACATCATGCGCAGGGAGGCTCTTTGCCCCACGATCTGTGATGTATGATCTTAATACACTTCTGCGAGTTTATTTTCGCCACCACCCGCACTTTCTGACTTCTTAACAGTCTGAATCCAATGAACCTATATAGTTCACGTTGACAAGTTGCTAATCAAGCCATCACCATCAAGTCATGGATTCCTATTTCATAATCCGGGGCCATAAAAGAACTTTTTGTCCTTACTTTTTTCGTCATATAAAGTATTCTGATTATACAAAACTAAACGTCTAAGCGTCAATAAATGCTCAGAATACTACATTTTTTGTAACATCCTTCATGTCGCATCTCATTCTTCGCGCCAGTAAAGGATTTACTAATTTACATATCGGAAAAAGTGTTAGAGATATTTATAGTGTTGCGTTCGAATTTATAATTATTTTATATTTGATTGGGAGGTTATATCCCTTCGCGGTTGGAGGCAAAAAAGGATTATCTAAAATCCTTGTAACCGGATCCAGAAACAATTGTGATTTTGGAAACGGATTCTATTTAGGAGAAACCTATAATCAAGCTTTTTCATTCGTTTTTGAAAATGATAAGTCCTCTGTATATTCATTTAGATATTCCCTTGATGGACTAGATATTTCAGTATATTTTCAAAACTGAAAAAGCCTTAAACAAGCTGATTCCGATAGAAAAATATTACCTTTGCGCACCTGAACGCGACGAATGTAAAAAACAATTGATTGAACGCAGCTTTGAAATTGACACAAAATTAAAACTTGCAAAAAGAGAATTTAAAACCGGCTCATACATAGAGGAGATTTTTGATGAGAAACTTTGACCATAATGGCTTGCTACTTGCAGAATACCAGGGAAAGCTTTTTGAAAAATCAAGTGATTTAAATTGTTCCACCGGGATTTTTATAAGAAGATTTTTACATTCCGAATTGTTGAATAAGTTAGATTCCAATAATCCCGCATTACTGTCATTGGATGTAAGCGAAGGAATTACAAGTATTATTGAGCAATTTGGTGATACTGATTATGGAAAAATAAAATATTCAAAAAGTGCATTATTCTGGATTGGGTATATGTATCGATATATATCATATACAAGAGAAATATCCACAAAATTCATCCTGGATATATTTACGTATAAGCAGATGAACGATGTATATTTCTCGTTTCACACTCAAACCCCGGAATGGTGCATTAATAGTTTGTTAGATATTAACGGAATAGATGATAGCATTTTTGACAACAATCTTCGGCTAAAAAAAATAATTAAGAAAAAAGGGAAATATTAACTTGTTTGTTCAAATTGTACAAACAAGTTTTATTTCTATCTTCCTAGACTATAAAATGGATCAAGATACGGCACTTCATCTCTTTTTACAATTTCGTCAAATATAATAATAACAGCGCAACGTTTGAACACGACAAACATTGCGCTGTTGTTTTTATCTTATTATCTTCTCAAAATCATCCTTAGGATGCTTACAGATCGGACAGATATAGTCATCGGGCATATCTTCGCCGACATACTCAAATCCGCATATTGTACATCTCCATATTGTCTCACCTTTCGGAGTCTCTCCAACCGGCTGAGGCTTTGGCTTGATATTATTCTGGTAATATTCATAAGTACAGGAAGGTGTATCTGCAAGAACGTCCATAAATACAGGTTCACAGATGAACAGCGTATGTGAACCAAGGTCGACTTCTTTTTCCACATTCAGAGAAAAGTATGCATTAGTCCCTTTTGTTATATAAGGAATACCGTTATCAGCAAGCTTATAATCACTAAATGATGCAAACTTATCCACATCTCTTCCGCTCTGGAAGCCAAAGTGTTTGAAAAGCTCAAAACCCGCATCGTTGCTGATAACAGAGATATTGCACTTTCCTGCTTCTTTCAGCATGTCATGAGTGAGATTTGCCTTGTTGATCGCGATTGAAATCCTGTTGGGATCCGACGCAACCTGAACAGCTGTGTTGGTGATACAGCCGTTTTTCTTATCACCGCTAACCACAGTACATACAAATAAGCCATAAGATAACTTATACATTGCCTTAGTATTCATAGAAGATTCTCCTTTCTTCCAATAGAAACATTCAGTGCCGCCTACCTGTAATAATTATTTTAGCATACCTTTTTAAACACAATAATATCAAAAATAAAGATTGCCCCGGATTCTTCATCCGGAGCAACCTTATATATTAGTGGGTTATGTTTTCTAATATTTATCTTACTGAAGGAGTGAGAGAACACCCTGATTTGTCTGATTAGCCTGAGCGAGCATTGACTGACCTGCCTGAGCAAGGATATTGTTGTTAGAATATCTAACCATCTCCTCAGCCATATCTGTATCACGAATCTGTGACTCAGCTGCCTGTGTATTCTCAACGACGTTATCAAGGTTCTTGATTGTGTGCTCAAGTCTGTTCTGAACAGCACCGAGGTCAGCTCTCTGGCTTGATACTGCCTCAAGTGCACTCTTGATTACCCCGATGGAATTTCTTGCATTTACACCGCTTGTACCTATAACCTTAACTTTAGTTCCGTCAATTTCAAGACCTGAAGCAGTTAGTTTAACAATATCAATTTCAATCTGGTTAGTATCAACAGCTTCTGATCCAACCTGAAGTTTCTTATGACGGAATGTTCCATCAAGAAGATTTGTGTCATTAAACTGTGTAGAAGCACCTGTCCTGTGAATCTCATCAACAAGTGCATTGATCTCTCTCTGGATGTATTCACGATCAGAAGTCTGAAGAGTATCGTTAGATGCCTTAACTGCAAGTTCGTTCATTCTCTGAAGCATATCATGTACTTCGTTGAGCGCACCTTCAGCTGTCTGTACTGCTGAGATACCATCCTGTGCATTTGCAGAAGCCTGTGTAAGACCTCTTACCTGACGTCTCATCTTTTCTGAAATTGCAAGTCCTGCTGCATCATCTGCTGCTCTGTTGATTCTGTAACCTGATGAGAGTTTCTCACTTGACTTAGCCTGTACATCTGTTGTAATTCCAAGCTGTCTGTTTGAGTTCATCGCTGTGACATTGTGCTGTACTACCATATTATAATCCTCCATGAACGGGGCCGCTTCCCTGCTGCCTTTTTCATCCTTTTAATATTGTGCAGCTTACGCGGACTCCCTTCCATGGCTGCTTGTTTTTTTGTTTTACACTATTATTATCGGCTGTGATTTCGTTTACTTAACCCTTTTTTTTATTTTTTTCAAAAAAACATACAATAATGAATTTTTTTCTACTTTTTTCGATTTTTTGCTAAAGTAAAAGAGATCGCTTGCCGATATATGGCAGCGACCTCTTTGTAACGGTCTTATACAAAAATCAATTTTTCTTATCCAAAAACTGTGGTGGAATCTCCTTGAAGTTATTCATGGTCCTGTAGTAATTAAATGCCACGGCAGATGACTGCTTACTGGTATTCATCTTGCGACGTGCCGCGTCAAAATATTTCTCGGCAAGCCTTTTGTTTCGATGTTCCGCAGCTTCAATCGATGCGCTCCTTGCAGTGATATCACGAATAAGATCCTGCATGCGGCGTATCTGGTCTGCGAACTCATCTTTATTGGCATTAACTTCTTCTTTTACCCTGTCAAAAAGAGTCTGGAAACCATCATCAAGAGAAATAAGTTTATCGATAAGTTCACCCTTTTTATCAACAGTACCGTCAAATGCGATTTCATCAACATTATCGGGATCGGAGAGAATTTCTTTTTGTTTCTCATTCTCTTCCTCAATCTTTGACATAATGTCGATCTTCTTAATAAGACTTTCTTCCAGCATATCCATACTTGAAGATAACATCTTTTATGCCTCCTTAACGGCGATGTTGTTCGCCTTCATGACTTCTACCCAGTTGTCCCTGATGGCATGCATATGCTTATTGACCTCAGCGACTATCTCTCTGTCTTTACTCATATTTGCTTCGACAAGTCTTCTTCCTATATAAGAATACATATTTTCAAAGTCCTGTGCAACAGCATACTTCATATCAAGAGTGCTTCTGAGATAATCTATGATACGTTCCGTCTTCATAATGTTTTCATGTGCCTTTGGCACATCGTTATTCTCAATCGCATAATCCGCGATATTGAGAAACTTTATTGCCCCGTCATAGAGCATAAGTGTAAGTTCCGGGCCGCTTGCACCCATTACCTTATTATTTTTATACTGAGCATAAGCTTTCTGTTGAGTTGTCATTACCGGCATATGTGTTCCCTCGCATTCTGTAAAAAAATATCCGTATAATCATAAGTCTTCATTTTATGCCATTACTGTCCTCCACCAAAGAAGCCTGCCAGAGAAGAACTGCTGCTGTTTATCTTTGAAAGAGCCGTCTCCATAGTAGAGAACTTCTTGTAGTACTTATCCTGTGCAGCCTCAAGTGCTTTCTGTGCATCTGAGATCTTGGTCGTATAAGCACTGTACTGTGAAGCCATCAGCTTATCTTCATAAATTGTAAACGCACTGCTGTATTCCGTACCCCTCATAAGATTAAAGAGCTTATCTGAAAGAGCATTCGACAACTGCATAAAAAAGCTCTGAACCATGTCGGGATCTGTTGATATTGCTGCACTTAGAAGGTCCGGATTTCCGCTGCTTGCAGAGTCATCTTTGTCACCGTCTATGTGAAGCACATCTCTCTCATTCTCATCTGTTGCAAAGTAGCTTCCCGTTGCAATACCAAATGTTGCAAGAGTGATCTTACTTGTCACTCCATCCTTTGATGTTACTTCAAAAGCCTTACTCATAATATCTTTAAGTGCATCTTTTACATTACCGATTGTCTCATCGCCGCTGAGGATTCCGTCTTTGATCTTCTTCTCCCATTCCTCAACCTCTTTATCAGACATTGCATCTTTCTGATCATCGGTAAGCATTTTGTACTTCTTGGCTTTATCTGCATTATAAAGAGTAGCAAACTCCTTCATAAGATCGTTGTACTCTTTGAGCATCTTCTTAATATTGTCGTAGATACCGCTTGTATCCTGTTTAGTCGAAAGAGTTATTCCCTTAGCTTCCTCATTAACGGTAATTGTAAGTCCGTTGATCTCAAAAGTATTTGAATCGGAATAATAATCTTCTCCGTTAAGAACTATATGAGCCCTGCTTCCCTCGATATAATTCTTTCCGTTATTAACAAAGCCCAGCCTGGACATCGCATCACCTTCGGTAACTTTAAAAGAAGCAGCTTCGCCCATCTCTTTTGATGCTACATAAAATCTTCCGTTTCCTTCGTCGTAGTTGAAGTCAAGCCTTGTATGTGTCTTGGAAGAATCTGCACTTTTGAGCTTACTGAGAACACTCTCTATAGTATCATTCTTTCCGATTGTAACTTCGATATTATCCTCAGAATCTCCGCCTATTTTAAACTTAAGTGTCTGAGTTGCAGATTCATCACTGTCCTCGGAAAAAATACCAAGTTCAGTCATAGTAGTTGTCTTAGCCGCATTCTTATTGCCGACCTGAACCTTCTCGCCTGTCAGATATGCAGCCTTTGCAAGACTCGTAACATCAAGTGTCTGAGTAGCGTTCATTGCACTTTCGCCTGTTACGATTGTTACAGCATTTGCATTTGAAGCAGTTGTAACCTTCTTTGAGTAAGCAGCCGAAAACTTCATGCTGGTCAAAGTACCGTTATAAAAATCGGTAACCTTCTTATTAAGCGCTTTTAAAGTATCCTGCTTCCAGGTAAGCTTCTTCTGCTCTCCGGTATAAGTATCAACCTTATCTTTCTTTTTCTGCGTAAGAGCTGTGATAATGCTCTCTGTATCAAGACCTGAGTTCATTCCTGTAATTCTGATAGGCATAATGTTTCTCCTTTCTCAATCCGTGAGATGTAATCGGAAATCCTTTTCCTGATAGAGCCGTTTTGTACGACTTACTATGTTACCTCTTCTCGTCAACCAAGATTCCCGCGATTTCCCAAACCTTGGCGATCATATCAAGTGTCTCATCCGGCGGAAACTCTTTTATAACCTTCTTTGTTTCCTTGTCCACCATCTTGATAGTCACTCTGTTGGTCTTCTCATGAATTCCAAAAACAGCTTCAGCGTTGGACTGAACCTTCTTGGTCATCTCAGAGATTGCCTTCTTGATCTTGGCGTTATCAGCCTGTATCTGCTCCTCTGTCTCAGCTCTCTTGCTCTGATTGCTTGCAAAATTTTGAGCAGATGACTCGTTTTTGGAGCCTGCAGTATTGTCTGCTGCCTCAACCGTAAGATCCATGTTCTGAGCTGCCGCATTTGCTTCATAATCCGCAACTTCGCTCTGAGCCTGGCTCTGATTATTTACCTGTGTTTTTACCTGTGGCTGTACCTGCTGAATAAGCGGGCCAAATCCGTTAATTCCATCCATTCCCATAATCCTATACCTCCATGTCAGAATCAGGAATCACCTGTATATATCAACATTTACGTGCGTCACAAACTCATTCCGTTATAAACATAGTATTTCTTACTGATTATATCGGCCGAAGTCCTTTATTCTTTAGTAATATGGAAAAGAAAATCGTAAATTTTAGAAAATTTTAAGACTTTCGGTCCGTAACGATCATATTTCCAGTATCTTCGGCAGTAATTTCGTATAAGCAAATTCCTCAAACACCTTTTTCTGCCCGTTTTCCGCGATAGCTTTCCTCTCATCCTCATGTTCAAGATAATATGCGGTAAGTTCAAGCATCTCTTCAGGCGTATGCGCGATCACAAGCTCTTTTCCATTCTCAAAGTACTCATCTATCTCTTTCTGGTAAGTTGTGATAAGAAATCCCCCTGCCGCAAGAACATCGAGTACACGAAGCGGAACCCCCGAGATGATGGACCTCAGCGTAATATTGAGGTTAACTTTGCTTCTCCTGAATACCATCGGCATTTTGGTTGAATAATCCGCAACTCCCAGATTGCTGACTCCTTCAATGGGCTTTGCATCAGGCATTGTATACAAAACGGTATCGAATTGCTCGCCCATTCTTTCGAGAATATGTCTTCTTTCGTTGACCGTGACCTTTTTTCGCAACATATCACGAACAATTCTGTCATAGTCAAGATCATAATTCCCCGTATCTTCGAACTTTATATACTCGCGAAGCCTCTTTATGTGCTCAGGCGTTATCGCCTTTTCATCGGTAAAAAAATCGTGTCCGTATATCTTCTCCTGAAGAGTTATGACCGTATCTATATACTCTTTAAGACTTGGCGGAAGATATTCCACCTGATCGTAAAAGTTAAATTCATTGTCGTAGAGATTTCCCAAAAAACATACATCATGCAGATATACTATACTTCCGCCCGTTTCAGCATCAAGCTCCTTACAGAACCCCAAAAGCCTCTTCTCATTAACACCAAGAGGCGAGTACTTAACGGTCTCTATTCCCTTGGCTCTCATCTCATCATAGGTCCCCCTGTCAAAAACATAGACTCTGTTCACAGGATTTTTTATGGTATGTGAATCAAGCGTATAATGCGGACAGTCAAATACCCACGACACGTACAGCGTATCGTACTTCTGGCAAGCATCGGAAATGCTCGGATAATAGCAAAAGCTGTAGACTATGTTGTAATATCTTTTGCCCTCTTCTTCCTTGGTCAAAAGAGCTCTGAATTTAGCATCATCTTCATCTGTAAGTTCATAGCCACTTAGCTTGAACTTTATCACATCAACCTCGTGCCCCAGTCTCTTCATGGCGTCCATGCAGTCTTCGCCGTTAAATTCATCCCAGTAGTAGTATAGTATTCGCATTCCGTCACCATTCCCATTAAATAACGGCTGCCCCTTTCCGGTAGCAGCCGCTGCAAATTCACTTTGATCAAAGCAATTTCTTGAGTTCCTCGATTCCGGATACATCTGTTGCTTCTTTATTCTCATTCTGAATCTGGATATATACTTCTTTTCTGTAAATCGGGATATCCTTGGGAGCCGCGATTCCGATCTTGATCTGGTCTCCTCTGATATCAAGTACTGTAATCTCTATATTGTTATTAATAACGATAGCTTCGTTCTTTTTTCTTGATAATGCTAACATATCCTTTCCCTCCCTATAGTATGATTAAGCTTTAGCTGCTTTGTTATTCTGCAAAATCTCATAAATAGGGAACTTAACAGGATATTCCTCATTATCAATGATTGTCTGAGAAGCCTTCATCTCTTTTGTATTGATGATAAAGGGTCCCTTAAGGTTTACTGTCATCTGCTTAAGATCATGCGGAACAGTAACCGTTACAAGCACGAGCATATCCTCATCCTGCAGATCTCCGATGTCAGCTACAGCTTCCTTATCTACCATAGGCTGATAATCCGGGCAAACAAAGAGCGGATCCATAACGGGCATTGCAAATCCGGGTTCCTCTACTGACTGCAACCACTTAATAGTGTTTGTTCCCTGCTCCTCATCGTGCATAAGTGTGAATCTCTTAAGATCAGGAAAACCGATTATTCCATTTGGAAAAGAAATGATCTTACTATCTTCAATCTCAACCTCTCCAAAGATTCTAGTGTTTAATTTCATGCTGTAACCTCCATAATCCTGATAAAAAATGTTATTTATCACTATTTAATTATATACGTAAAAACGTACAATTACCATACTTATTATAATCTTGATGATATAAGAAATTCTTCATCAAATATAATTCATAAGCGATGTCTGGCTGATCTTACCTGTCGCCATAAGGCTCGCCTCATATGTCACCTGTGCGGATGTAAGCTGTGTGACCGTAGTTGCAAGATCGATATCCTCGTTCTCAGACTGAAGTGACTGGAATGTCGTTGTCTGTGTCATAAGTCTTGAATTTACAAGGTCAAGTCGCTTAGATCTTGTTCCGTTGTCGGTAACGGCTATATTTGCGGTATCGAGAGCTCCCTGGAGAGATGTTATCTTGTGCTCAAACTCTTTCTGAATACCCTCTCTCTGATAGTTATATGCCTTTTGAGCTGCTGAAAGCTCTGCGTCTATCTTATTCCATTCAGCAGATTCTTTGGCTGCACCGGACAACTTTTCTTCAAGTGTCTTAATTGTGGCCTTTATCTGTTTGAGTGTTCCGAGCATATTTGAAAGATCGTCGATATCTCTTTTTACACCTGTTGTGAAAACCGCATCTGCTGTGGTATTGACAACAACCGACTGTGCGAATCCCACGTCATAAGCGATGTCATGGGCTGCCGATCCTTTATTATAAAGTATTTTCTTACCATTGTCATCGGTATATGTACAGTTGAAGAGGTTCTGAGGTCTTATGTCTCCGCTGTCCCACTCTTTTTTATCATAGACAACATTGATCGCATTGGCGTTGATAAGTTTGGGCAGTGTTGCAAGCTTATCGGACAGCTCTTTATTCAAAAGAACTTCTCCCGTAGCCGCATTCAAATATGCCACTGAACCGGTAGGTGTAGAGTCGATCGTCTTGTAAACCTCATCAATATCTTCTTCGCTTGTAGTTGTGTAGATTATGTTTGATGAAGGTATCTCAAGTGTTGTCTCTTTATATGACGAATACACACTTCCGTTTGCTGTAACATTGATTATGTTTCTTGTGACTGTTCTGTCGACATTATTTGTGACGCTTCCGTCAGTAACAGTATATGTGCCGTCACTGTTAATTACCGCAGTTGCAATCCTTCCGTCATATTCAAGTTTCATGTTGTAAGTCTGGCCAATTGCATCAACCAAAGGAAGCTTAAAGCTGACTCTTTCACCCTGTTCATTTGTAAATGTAAGTGTTGTCTTCTGAACCGTCTCTGTCGAAGCAGTACCGGATTCGATATTGGAGCTCTGATGAGATGTATCATAAACTCCGTTCTTGTCTACAACAAACTCATATTCAGTGACGCCTTCAGTTGCCTTTATGTTATGAGATCCATCGGCGTTACTTGTGACGTTATAAACAATACCTTCACTTGTGACCGTATATGATTCACCTTTTTCAAGTCCGTCAAGCGTCGGAAGCGATACATGATGAGTTGCCCCAAGTGCTGTTGTATATGTAAGCTTTATAAGCTCTGCATTTCCGTTTACCGAACTTGTTGCGGGCTGCTTGAGATTCTCTCTCCACTTAAGTGAAGGTGCCGAGAAATCATTGTCGCCGCTTCTGTAATTCAGGTTATCGTAGGAAAGCCTTATCTTACCGACATTGTACTCAACAATATTACTCTCCTCTACGACAGCCTCTGTACTCTGTGCCAAAAGATTTGTGGACTCAAGCTTGCTCATTCCCGCCACTCTGCTTGAAGTTGAAACGTCTGTAGCGTTAAACTCATCATTTATGCCTGTGTAATCAGCAGTTGTAGTTGTAGAAAAAGTAAGCGATGTATCTGTTCTATAACCTGTAAAGATATATCTTCCGGCATAGTCCACATTACCTGTTGCATAGTATTCTTTCGAAAGAGCCTCCATCTGCGCAACAATCGTATCCAGATCGTCTACCGTAAGATCCTTGTTGGCTCCCTTTGTTGCCTGTTTAACGGCATCGGTAAGTACCGAAGTAACCGTAGACAAAGCATCTGCTGTTACATCGAGCCAGCTTTCTGCATCTTTTGCATTCTTCTCATAATATTGTGAAAGCTGAGTAACATTGCTTCTAAGGCGCAATGCTCTTATAGCGATAACAGGATCATCTGAGGGTCTTGTTATCTTCTTTCCGGTTGCAAGCATGGTGTTGAGCTGATCCTCAGTGATCTTGTTGTTATTGATATTATAAAGTGAATTATTCTGCATTATCTTATTCGTAATACGCATGGTAAAAAAGACCTCCGTATGAAGACCATCCTTAGTCAAAAACAATGCGCATCCGTGCAGCATCTCACTTTGTATATTAGTTCACTATGAATATCGGCAGGCACACCGCATTTCTTAATATCTATTAATGAAAAAAAGCTAAAGCCGGCCTGCTTTAGCTTTTTTATTATTCTTAAACTCCTGTCTGGAGTATCAGTCTGTCATAGATCTCTGTAAGCGTCTGTATCATCTTAGACGAGAGATTGTAGGCATTCTGAAACTTAACGAGGTTTGCTGCTTCCTCGTCTTCATCTACTCCGGAATCGGAATTTCTCTGTTTATCGATAGTCGTTTCGAGAGCAGTGTAGGTTTTTTCAAGAGTTCCCGAATTGCTGGTATTGAGCGCTACATCGGCAAGAACTTTTGTAAGGAACTCTCCTGATGTGGCTCCCCTGAATATCTTTGCCGTGTTGAACATATCTCTTAATTTCGTGAGGTTTCCAAATTCTGATTCACCCTCAGTAACGTCGGCTCTTGTCGCAAGTCTGCCTGCATCCTTAAGGAGAACACCATTCACCTCAAAATTGCCTCCGCGAAGCATGTAATATCCCTTATTCTCAGATTTTTCCGTAAGCTGATCGTATGAATACTGTGCTGCCGAATTCATATCGATTCCTCCGGTAAGAAGGAATTGTCCGGGTTTCTCATCGGAATCTGAAGGATAACCCGTGGTCATTATCCCATTTACAGCCGATGAAAACTGTCTTATCCACTCATTCATCTGAGAGAGATAATAAGGAATTCCCTGATAGTCGTTAAATTTGCCAACAGACACTTTTCTGTGCGCTTCAGGCATGCTCTTTAGCGTGTCACCGTCTATTGTAAATGTATATGTATCTTTTCCGTCATATTCCCAACTGTCGTATCTGTAATCCTGATCTCCGATATGAATCGCGCCCTCAATGGGAAGCGTGCACTTAGTCATATCCATAAGGTTCTTGTCGGTAACTTTTACGGTCACCTTGACGGGACGCGACTCGCCGTCAACAACCGTGCAGTCTCCGTTGAAGTAATGGCCGTTATTTCCGTCTCTTACCGCAAGAAGTCCCTGAAGCTCTCCGCCGATAAGCATTGAATCAATTGCAAAATCAGAAAGTTCCGCTATGTTGTCTCCATCCTTATAGCTTGCACTTCCCCACTTAATATCATAAAGTCCGTCAATATCATTCTGGTTCGTAGATCCGTCCGACGGTCTCGAAACACAGACCATCTGTCTGAATTCGTAAGTATCAACGAGTTCATATCCGCCGGCAACCCAGACCTGGTAACGTGTTGCGCCCGTTTCTCTGTCAGGCTGTGTATCATCGACGATAGCTGTTTCTTTTACTTCTACCGATACCAATTTGGAAAGATCGTCTATAAGAACATCTCTTTTATCCCTGAGTTCGTTTGCGGTCGTTCCCGTCATCTCGATTACGTTGATCTGCTTGTTGATGGAAGCAACTTCCTGAGCTATCGATGTGATTCTGTCAGCACAGAGTTTGATTTCAGCATTTACGTCAGCCTGTGCACCCTGAAGGTTATTATATGCATTGTTAAAGTACTCGGTGATACTCTGCATTTGTGATATAAATGTACTCTTTGACTCTGTCGTTCCCGCTGCAGTCATTACCGACTGAAGAGAAGCACTCATCTTGGTAAAAAGAGATGAGAAGCCGGTCGTTCCGTTGTCATCAAGGTACTGCTCGATAAGCTTGTTGTAATAGTTCTTCTGGCTCACATTTCCAAGGAGCTGTTCGTTATTTCTGAACTTAACGTCATAGAAACTGTCGCGGATTCTTTCAATCGCTATAGTATCAACACCTGCACCTGCACAGCCATACTTTGCAAATACCCTGATAGCATCTGAAGCTTCCTGTTTAACCTTCTGCCTGCTGTATCCATCGGTATTTACATTAGATATGTTGTTTGCTGTTGTGTTAAGTGCTGCATTTGCGGCTCTTAGTCCGGATGCTGCAATATTAAGTCCAAAAAATGTCGATGTCATAATCTCTTCCCTCCGACATATTTACCATGTGTGCCAAAATTACCGTCAAAGTCACGATCCAAGTGTTGATACCAGGTGTTCAAGCATCTCACTTACTACGTTTATGTATCTGCTTGATGCGTTGTATGCGTTCTGAAACTGGATCATAAATTCAAGTTCCTCATCACTTGATACGCCGACGATCTGCTCTCTTGCGGCAGATATAGATGAAACGGTCTGCTCCTGAGCTTCCGCAACGCTTTTAAGCTTATCTCCCGTGTTGGCTATCTGTGAAACAAGGCTATTGTAATACGACAGGATGTCATTTCTTGTATAAACATTTGGATTTAAAGTATAATCCGATTTTGTAAAAGCTTCTTTTAAAGCCGTAACAGTTGCTGTATCTTCGTTTCCCTCAACTGTTCTGTATGTGAATGTCGTGGGATCCGTCAAAAGAATCGGATTAACCTGTGCATTCTTTATAGTAAATCCTGTCTTTATACTTCCTGCAGGATGCTTGTCATCTATCTTGTAGGCCAATGCATCTTCTTCGTTTGATACTATGAACATCGTGTAATCCGAAGCTCTTCCGAGTGAATTGTCCATCGTGGCCGGATTACTCTCCGCATCTTCCATGACTTTATTGATCGCAGTCATAACATTGTGTATCAGC
Organism: Butyrivibrio sp. AE2005; assembly: GCF_000686965.1. NCBI lineage: Bacteria > Bacillati > Bacillota > Clostridia > Lachnospirales > Lachnospiraceae > Butyrivibrio > Butyrivibrio sp. AE2005. The sequence goes on along the minus strand of NZ_JMMD01000020.1, from coordinate 8,777 downwards.
TGATCGAATTCCGCTTCTACATTCATAATGACCGACTGTGAAATATTGCTTTTATAATAATCTGTGCTCTCTACAATGTCGTGATAAGACGCATGGTGGTCTCCTCTTGCAAGAAGAACCGCTTTGAGCTTACCTATATCGGTATCTGTGGCTGTGGACACCGGCTGAGTCAGGTCAAAAAGATGTGCTCCCTCGATTGAAGTAACAATTTCTTTTCCCTCTCTGTCATATTCCTTGACCGCAGCATACTCCCAATAAGGTGTGGCATATCCCACGCTGCTCTCGAGCTTAACATCGATTCCTATATGATTTACATGATCGGTGGTTATGAAACTCGATCCTTCAAAAAGAACCGATACATTACCGAAAATGTCTTCCGAATAATCTATTTTTCCATATTGACCGAGTTTATCGAGAAGATTGTTTCTTGTATCTCTAAGGTCATTTGCCTTTTCTTCTCTTCCGGATTCAATATTTACAATCTCTTCATTTAAAGCCCTAATCTTATCGCCAATATCATTTATATTTTTAACTATGTCGGAAACAGAGGCATCCAGGTTGTCCTGATATGAAACAAAGCCGTCATACACGCTCTTTGCTTTTGTCAGAAACTCATTTGCCCTCGTCACAAGCGCACTCTGCGTAACCGCTGATGTAGGATCCTTGGCAAGTTCCTGCACGGATGTCCACAGATTATTTAAAGATTCACTGAACTCTGTTCCGTTCATCTCCTGAAGCTGATCTTCTATCTCTTCAAGAGCTTTCTGAGAAATATCATAATATGAGTATCTTCCCGATTCTTTTCTGTAAGCTTTGTCAAGGAAAACATCCCTTACCTGCTTACAATTATTATATTCAACGCCTGTTCCTATCTGCTTCCAGGCAATACATTCATTTCTCTTCTCAAGAGTCTGATATGCCCTTGTTCCCTGTGATATCTGCTGTCTTGTATATCCTTCGGTATCAAGGTTTGCCATATTGTGTGCAGTTGTATTAAGTGCGTTCTGCGATGTCTGCAACCCTGATGTGCCGACATATAAGTTCGCCATGAGGGACATATATCTTTCCTCCTGATCTTTATAGGTCTTTTAATGCATTTTTTTGCACAAAAAAGACACTACAGTTTTTCATTTAGTTACCAAAGGGGGTTATCTACATGCATCTGTACCACTTTCATGCTCATGTGATACATTACTGCTTTGCATCAAACCCGCCCGATGTGTAACCAAGACATTCACCTGTAGTGCCTAAAGCTCTTGAATAATTTGCTGTTTCCGGAGCTCTTTTTGAGGCCTGGATGATATTCATCTCGAATTGGACCATCTCAAGTGAACTGCGCAGCAGCTCCTGATTCTGTCCGTTTACACGTCTGACATCTCCTGCAACACCAACGAGCCTATCGCGTTGCACTGCCAGGTTTTTCTGATCGACAGGTCTTTTTTCCAATACTTCGATCAGATCGGTCAGTTTCAATGAATTAACATCCTTGTTAAGTACGTTTGCGATATCCTTCATTGCCTCTTCGCGCTTTTTCTCAAGAGACTGGATATTACCTATTACGCACTGCTCCTCATCCGTGATTTTCGCAAGTGCCTCAAGATTTCCTTCGATTATTATGGAAGTCTTTTGGCTAGATAACCCCAGTAAATTTTCGTACATTGTACACTCCTGCTCGAGCACGTCGACCAGATTTTCCATTAAGCTTGCCACCGGAATCATCCTCCTGGATTATTTGTATTTAATTATAACAAGCCATTTGCTTCTTCAAATTTAGCGAGTAATTTGTCAGCAAATGCTTCTCCGCTTACATCATAAGTGCCGTTCTTTACAGCAGCCTTAAGCGAAGCAACCAGATCTTCTCTGACATCAGGAGTAGCCTTAACAGCCTGCTTAGCAACCTGAATATCTTTTCCTATAGAAGAAAACGAAACAGTATCTCTTACATCGCTTGTCTTCTTAGTCTGCTGAGTCTTGTTTACTTTGTTGTTTGAGTAGATCTGCTGAACTTGATTGTACGCTTCTATACGCATATCTTTTCCTCCTTCCTTGGAGCATTTTGTACTTCTTACTACATTTATCGGAAGAAGTTTCCATAACTTTAGTTCTGAGTAAAAAATAATTTTCCCACGGAATTTTTGTAAGTTATGGTTCAAACGCCCAAGGTATGCACCCTTTTTCACCCTACATTAATTTTATCGGACATATTACGCAAAACTTTAGATTAATTTTATAAAAAAGATCAAAAAACTTCAATTAAATTGCCGAGAGCGAAATAACCATCTCCGCCGTCTCTTTTAGATTGGTTCCCGAGTCCATTGCGCACTTCTGGAGGTATCTGTGCGCTTCCGGCTCTGTCATATGGTGCCTGTCCATCAGAATCTCTTTTGCCTGATTTATTATCTTCTTGTCCTCATCGGACCTGCCCTCTTTCTTTGCCTTCTCTTTTGCCTTTTTTCTACTTCTTGTAACGCCTTCAAGCATGAGTTCAAGGGTGGAAAAAAGATCCGACTTCTTGAGCGGAGTCGGCAGATATACCAGTTTATCTCCGCAATTATCAAGTGGAGCCTTGTCAGGCGATGCTATCATCAGCATCTGAAAGAACTTGGGAAGATCAACGGCAAGCTCCGAATAGAGCATGTCACTTAAGCGGTAGCCACTGATAACGACTCCGCTCCCCAAATCTTCCATAGCAGAAAGAGCCTGCGCTCCCGAAGTGCAGGTAACCATTCCGTCATATCCGCCACGGCTTAATATGCTTTTGAAATTTTGCGCATCTTCCGATTTCGCAAACACAATAATAATATTCACAAATAAGCCTCAAGTTTCCATAAATTAATATTTTTACGAACCCAAAATCTATTATCAGAAGATGTTGAGGTATCTTCCGATCTCCCACTGGGTTACGCATGTGCGAAAATCTTTCCACTCTTTGCGTTTTGCATCAAGCATTTTATTAAATATGGAATTGCCGAGAACTTCTTTTACAAATTCATCATCCTGGTAAGCGTCAATGGCTTCACCGAGTGTCATAGGAAGTGTCTCAAGTCCGCTCTCTCTGAGATCGTCATAGGTCGCGTTCTTGAGATTATCACCAAGTTCCTCGGGAGGAGTCATCTTCTTTTCTATACCATCCATACCCGCTGCAAGAATAAGCGCGATCGCAAGGTAAGGATTACATGTAGAATCGGGATTTCTGAGCTCGATTCTTGTATCCTGTCCGCGCTTTGAAGGTATTCTGATAAGAGCGCTTCTGTTGGCGCCGGAAGAAGACCATGAAATATTGACGGGAGCATCGTATCCCGGAACAAGTCTCTTATATGAATTGACGATAGGATTGGTAACAAGTGTCATTGCCTTAACATGGCTGAGAACTCCTGCAATAAAGTATTTGGCTGTATCCGAAAGCCCACCGTTGTCATCTACAAATATGTTATTGCCGTTCTTGTCATGCGCAATGATATTTATATGCATGCCCGATCCGCTGATTCCCTCTGTAGGCTTGGGCATAAAGGTAGCGTAAAGGCCATGCTTCTTGGCGATTGTCTTAACTGCCATTCTGAAAGTCATGATCATATCTGCTGTTCGCTCTGCATCCTCTTCTCTAAAGTCGATTTCATGCTGTGCCGGCGCAATCTCATGATGCGAAGATGAGATATCAAAACCAAGTTCTTCCAGGTTAAGGATGATGTCTCTTCTTACGTTCTCACCCTGATCTGCGGGAGCAACGTCGAAATATCCGCCTTTTTCATGTGTCTTGTTTGTCGGTCTTCCCTCATCGTCATAATCAAATAAGAAGAATTCCGGCTCAGGATTGAGTTTAAAGTTAAGCCCCATTTTCTCAGCTTTTTTTACCACTTCATGAAGAACATTTCGGGAATCTCCCATGAAAGGTTTTCCGTCAACCGTATAGACATTGCAGAACATCCTCGCAACCTTGCCCGCCTGCGGTCTCCATGGATATATCTCAAAGCTGTCAAAATCGGGATATAAGTACATATCACTCTCGTCACTTCTGACAAATCCTTCAACCGATACGCCATCAAACATGCACTCGTTATTAAGCGCGCATTCAAGCTGACTTGCAGCAATGGCGATGTTTTTTGGAATTCCGAAGATATCACAGAACTGAAGCCTTATAAAAGCTACGTCCTCTTCCTCAACGATACGGAAAATGTCTTCTTTGGTATATTTGCTCATATTGTCCTCCATTATAAAAAGGGCACCTCAAACAGCGAGCTCTCCTGCTCGTGTTAAAGGCGCCCTTGCCGTTCACATTTACTTCCTATATATTAATATTCTTTGGTTTGATGTGTCAATCGATTATTTTGAACCAAAACTATCGCATCCGATATCTGCCTGTTATCTTAATTTTATTATATATTTGTACGATTTCCCTAATATAAGCCTGCGTCCTTACCGATATATATTGTGAAATATCCACGCGCCGGTGTAATAACGGCACGCGGCATATTGAGCTACGGAAAGCATGGATCTTCAAGGAGGATTGTTAATCTTCAGCTTTGGAGGTTCACTTTTTTTGCGCAAAAAGCATGAACCTTCAGGCTAACAAACGGAGGGAAAGAACCATGAAAATTGCACAAAGTAACGTAAACCTGATGTCGAGTTCGTCATACAGTGAAGGGCATTCTGTGAGTGTGTCAATAAGCACTGTTCCACGCGGAAGTTTCAGCGACAGCCTTGAATCTCAGAAACAGAAAGTTACATCTGATGATTTTTCGACATCCACCGGCGAATTTGCCTTGGGAAGTGAAAACTACAACTCGCTGAAGCCTTCAATGACGAGAAGCCTGAACACAACAACCGGCTCTCTTGAAGATCAGCTGATGGCCATAAGGACTTCACTTCTCGAACGGATTCTCCGCTTCATGAGGATTCTTGGCGGCGATGATATGAGTGAAAGCTTCGGTCAATCATTAGATAATATGTCGGGAATGATCGGAGCCGGCGGATTTATGTCCGTAACGACCGTGACCGAGAGCCATTTTGAAGAAGAGGCTGTATCCTTTGAAGGCACGGGAACCGCTCTTACAGAAGACGGCCGAAGTATTGATTTTGGAGTTAAATTCTCCATGTCATCAAGGTTTGTACACGAATCCGGCATAAGCATCGCAAGCCCCAAAAACTTCCTGGATCCGCTTACGATCAATGTCGGCAGCGAAGTAACATCAATAAGCGATCAGACCTTCTTCTTTGACATTAACTGCGACGGAAAAGAGGATAAAATTTCGAATCTGTCAAAAGGTACAGGTTTCCTTGCCCTTGATAAAAATGGCGACAGGCATATAAACGACGGCTCGGAACTTTTCGGCACAAAAAGTGGAAACGGCTTCAAAGACCTGTCCGCATATGATCATGACGGAAACGGTTGGATTGATGAAAACGACGATGTATACAACGCTCTCAAAGTCTGGATTCGTAACGAAGACGGTACCGATACGCTTCTTTCGTTAAAAGAAGCCGATGTCGGTGCAATTTATCTTGGAAGTGCCGTAACAGACTACAGCTTACGGGACAGTTCTTTTAACACAGCTGCAAAGCTGCGCGCAAGCGGTGTATTCCTAAAAGAAAGCGGAGGCGTGGGAGTCGTCCAGCAGATTGATATGGCGACTCACGATGCTGACATAGAAAATCGTTCCATTTCATAAAATTTGAGAAAAAAAGAGTCCATGACCTATTTGCGAAATCTCTTCCGGTTAGGTCATGGATTTTTTATAATTTTCTTCTCTATAATCCTACTCACGATTGAAGTGCACCATTATCCGAAGTGTGCACATCTCGTTCTCTCTTTCCGTCCACTTCTCCGCTTAGGAAGTGGCGTCTGCACAGCGATACATAAGATTCGTTCCCTCCAACCATGACCTGCTCTCCTGTGCGGACAATCTTGCCGTTACTGACTCTGGCATTGAAATGTGCGCGACGTCCGCACCAGCACACGGTCGGAACTTCTTCAATATAGTTTGCTATTTCCATAAGTCTCTTGGATCCCGGGAAAAGATGACTTGTAAAGTCGGTACGAAGTCCGTAGCAAATAACAGGAAGATCGTATCTATCAACAACTTCCGCAAGAATATCCACCTGTTCTTCAGTAAGAAACTGCGCTTCGTCAACAATCACGCAGTCAAGCTCTTTCCAGCCTTCCGCTTTTCCCGTAAACCACTCATTTTTTACTTCATCAATGAATTCTTCTACAAATGTCGCCTCAGCGCTAAGCCCCATTCTGGACTTGACGATTTTTTCTCCGTCCCTGTCATCGGTCTTAGGCTTTAGCAAAATACATTTTTGCCCCTTCTCGATGTAGTTGTACTGCACCATCAGCGCATTGGCTGTCTTTGAGCTCCCCATTGCCCCGTATCTGAAATATAACTTTCCCATACCTTCTCCCGTGTCTATGTATAATTGCGCTATGCCTTTGTATCACGCTTTTTTAGCTTTTATGCGCATCAGTTTTGTTTCTCATTTGAGTTGATAAGAACAAGTTTGTTGTAAGGAATCTCGATTCCCGCTTTTGCAAATCTCTTCATTATCTCTACAAGACAGTCAGAGCATGCCTTCGGGTTATCCTTGAAATCTTCCGTCTCAACGAGTGCCCTTAATGTGACGCCGCTATCATCGCAGCTCTTACACAAAACCGTCGGTCTTCCTCCATGATGCACCGGATGCTCAACAATAACGTCAGCCATGATATCCATAGCCTTCTGCATATCCGTTCCATACGCCACAGAAATCACTATCGGAAAAGAAAACGATTCTTCCTGAGTGTAATTGATGATAGTCGCCGAACCAACTGTAGAATTGGGAATGTAAATAATCTCGTTCTGATAAGTCTTGATAACCGTGTGTCTCAACGTGATGTTCTCAACATAACCGGGATCGATAGAGTCAATCTTAATCCTGTCTCCGACATCAAAGGGTCTGGATCTCGATGCCGAAATCGCAATACCTGCAAATACATTGGCAAGTGTTGACTGGGCTGCAAGACCGAGGACAGCGGCAATAAGTGCGGATGATGTAGCGACACCTCTCCAGATCTTGGAAAATGCCGGCACATTTCCAATAACAGTTGTTAGAGCAAGTCCCCATATGACCGTAGTTATAATACCTCTCAAAAAAATAAGATGAATTTTACCGCGAAGTCTTTCCTTACTGATATATTTATTGAGTAAAAGATTTATGACATAAGCGCATAGGATCGGCAAAACATACTTTGAACCGTATTCAAGTATTTCCATCACCCATTTAAACTCGTCTTCTTTCCCCTGCCCAACAAACTCTAAAACAGACTCAAGCATCTTCATCATCCATCTCCTCAAATGCGATCATAGAATCGATAATGTCTTCAAAGTCCTCTCGCAGTTCTTCAAGAGTGTCACCTTCATATGTATAGGTTTTTCCGTCGATTACAACTTCACCTGTATAGTAATCGCAGTTTTTGTCGTAATTAACGGTACCTGTATATCCTTCATATTCAAATTCTTTTTCCATTTATTATTCGTCTCTTTCTTTTTTCTTAGCAAATTACTATAAGCATTGTAAATCATTCATAGCCGAATTTAAAGAATATCATGGAAAAATCGTGATTTCGAACATGCTTGCCTTCATTAAGTCATAAGTACCGATTTTACTCATGAGAAAGTTTTTTGCAAAGTATGCTTGACATTTTATGCAAAGTAGACTATGCTAAATATGCAAAGCGAGCTTGGCAAAAAGTAATGAGGTATCAATGAAGAACAAAATAAAAGAATTGCGAAAAGCAAATAAGCTATCACAATCAGAACTTGCCGACATTGTCGGAACAACCAGACAGACAATTACTTCCATTGAAGTTGGCAAATACACTGCTTCATTGGGACTGGCATATAAGATAGCGCACCATTTTAACATGACAATTGAAGAAGTATTTGATTTCAGCAGCTTGGAGGATGAAAACTTATGACTAACACCGGAAAAGAAAGAATCAAAGCATCAATAAAGAAAAAAATCACTGCATATGCATTAGTGGCATTTTTAAGTAGCGCTTTACTCATTATTTCCCAAAGACCATCTATAGCTTCGCTTTATGCAAAATCAGGGCATGCTGATTTTATGCAGGGTTTTGTGGTCGGAATGGTTATCGCCATAGAAATAGTATGCGTTTATCAGATTTCTAAATATATAAATGCTCTTAAAGATGAAAAAAAGCTTATTAGAATCTACAATGAGCTCAACGATGAACGTTTATGTCAGATTGAATCATTATCCGGCAAATCCGCAGTTGAATTTACCGCAATTGTTCTTCTGATCCTTGCGCTTATTGTAAGCTTCATAAGCTTCGAAGCTACAATCGCATTTTTAGCTGCATTAACTATTCTTTTTATCACAAAGAAATCATGCTCAATTTACTATACAAGAACTTATTCAGGCGAATAAAATAGTTGTTCGCACATCGAGTAGAAGGCGGTGACTAACCGCCGTCCTCTCACAGCACCGTACGTACCGTTCGGTATACGGCGCTTTCAATAGTTGACGTGCACAGACTGATAGGCTGTGGCTAAATCAAAGAAGCCACTGTTTATCAGTCTTTCTTTATTTAACGCCCAAATCACAGCCTTATTGTTACTAACGTACCAATACTTCCTGCGACTGTTCGCAATAGTTGCCGCATAGTGTTCTGGAATTCCGAGCTTTACGAGATTTCTAAATTTAGTCCTCGGTAGTTTCCATTGCTTCCATATACACATGCGAATTCTGTGATAGAGCCATCCGTTGATGTCATCTAT